>CAIPEB010000551.1 GCA_903863885.1 uncultured Planctomycetaceae bacterium
ACCGCCCAACCACGCTTCCAGGAAACATTGACCGGCCGACAATCGGCGGAAACAGGCCCGGCGCGGGCGGCGACCGCCCAACCACGCTTCCAGGAAACATTGACCGGCCGACAATCGGCGGAAACAGGCCCGGCGCGGGCGGCGACCGTCCAACCACGCTGCCGGGGAACATTGACCGGCCGACAATCGGCGGAAACAGGCCCGGCGCGGGCGGCGACCGGCCAACCACGCTTCCGGGGAACATCGACCGGCCGACAATCGGCGGAAACCGCCCCAATGGCAACCGTCCCGGAAACGGGGGCGATAGGCCAACCACGCTGCCGGGTATAAACGATCGACCGATCATCGGCGGAAACCGGCCCGGCGGCGGTGGCAACAGGCCCGGTAACTGGCCGAATATCAACGATCGTCCGGTGATCGGCGGCAACAATAACAACAACATCATCAACCGCCCGGGCGGAAACCACTTCGGCGATAACAACTTCAACAACATCAACATCAACAACAACAATTTCATTCGCAACAACAACTGGAATAACTTCAACCGGCCCGGATGGGGTTATGGATGGAACCGTCCCTGGAATGACCAGTGGCGCGATCATTGCATCAACTACCATCATTCGTGGTATCACGGCTGCTGGGGCGGAAGCTGGGGCGCCGGCTGGTATGCGAACCGATGGTGGACACCCGGATTCGCAGCGGCCGCGACCTTGCCGTTGTGGGGTTACAGCTATGCCTACACCTACACGAACCCCTATGTCCAGTACTACACGCCGGTCGTTGCTTCTCAGCCCGCGTACGATTACTCGCAGCCGGTTGTGATCAATACCTATAACGTCACCCAGGAGGCTCCGGACGCGGCCGCGCAACCCGACACCGCCGCCAAGGAACCGCCGGAGGCGTCCGAGAGTTTTCAAGTGTTCGACCAGGCACGCGAGGCATTCGCCAAGGGCGATTACAGGCGTGCGCTGCAATTGGATGAGCAGGCGATTCAGAAGACTCCGTCGGACTCGGTGCTGCACGAATTCGCTGCGCTATGCTCGTTTGCTCTGGGCGATTACGGGCGCGCGGCGGCCGTCTTGAACTCGCTGCTCGCCGTTGCTCCCGGCATGGACTGGACGACGATGAGCAGCCTGTACACGGACGTCGATGAGTACACGAAACAACTGCGGGCCCTGGAAGCACACTGCAAGTCGAAGCCCGACGATGCGGCGGCTCTGTTTGTGCTCGCTTACCACTATCTGGTAACCGGCCAGAACGATCCCGCGATCCGAATGCTCCAGCGCGTCGTGCAGCAGCAACCTTCCGACATGGTCTCGAAGCAGCTGCTCGATTCGCTGTCGCCGCAACAGGAGGTTGCGAAAGAGCCGCCCAAACCGCCTGCGCCCGGCGAGTCTCAACAGCCGGCAGCGTCAGCAACCGAACCGGCCGCAACGGACGAACCTTCCACTGACCTGGTTGGAAACTGGCGAGCGGAGCGGGAGGGAGACGTGTTCGAGTTGACCATCGATGAACAGGGCGGTTTCACCTGGAAGGCAACCCCCAAGGGGAAGGACGCCATCTCGGTCGCCGGCACCGTGGCGACCACCAGCGACACGCTGGTGCTGGACAGCAAGGAGCAGGGAAGCATGGTGGGCCGCGTCACGTCAGGCGGTGCTGACAAGTTCCAGTTTGTTTCGGTCGGATCCCCGCCCGACGACAAGGGACTGGAATTCAAGCGAACTTGAGGGCATGACGGGCCCCGCATCGTGCGGCGGTGCCTTGCCGCGTATCGCTCCGTATCGCAAATCCCTCGCCGCGCTCGGCATCACGCCGAAAGAGTGGCGAGGGATTTTTTTTTTGGCGGGCGAGATTCCATTGAACTTTTTTCCGGCCGGCGGCAACTACACTCTCGGAATGCAGGAGGGCAATTCCTTGAGACGCGACACATCGAGCATCCGTCAGGAGCAACTCGTCGTCCGCTGCAAGCTGGGTGACAACCGGGCATTCGACGAGTTGTTCCGCCTGTGGGAAAGCCGCTTGTATTTCTTCGTGCGTCGGCTCGTCGCAAACGAGGAAGACGCGTGGGACGTCCTGCAACAGACTTGGGTGCAGGTTTTGCGCGGGATTGGCAGGCTCGAGAAGACCGATCGTCTGGCGCCATGGCTGTACTGTATTGCCCGGCGCACGGCTCAGCATCACTGGCGGGGCCGATTTCGGGACGAGTCCCACCGCGACGAAGAGATCGAGGTCGAGGATCTCGCGGAGGCGGACGAAGACTGGAACACGGCCGACGCGGAGCAGGTGCATGCGGCTCTGGCGGAACTGCAACTGAAACATCGCGAAGTGCTCACGCTTTTTTTTCTGCAGGATCTGTCAATCGAGGACATCGGCGAGGTGCTCGAGGTGCCGCCGGGCACCGTCAAGTCACGGCTCCATTACGCAAAGCGTGCTCTGCGCGGCCTGTTGGAAGCGGAGGATCGTCGCGATGAAAGAAAATAGCATCGACTTTCGAGATCGATTGCTGGCAATCGAACGCGTCACACCGAGCTTGAAAGAACACCATCAAACGGAGATGAAGAACATGCTCGAACGGAAATTGACCGGCTTTCGCCGCTCGGTGTGGTTGGTGGCTTCGCTGTTCGGTGCGGCATCCGCGGTTGCTTTCCTGGCCATCGCGTTCTTCGGGCCGGCGGAACTGGGAGCGCCGGGCCGAGTGGCTCTCGGCGTGGGGGCGCTGTTTGGTGTTGCGTGGGCCGCGCTGGGGATCCGCATCTTCATTCGAGGCGTGCTGGACCTCCGATGGGATGCGGGAGTCTATGCGGCCCTTTCCTGGGTCCTGCCGGTCCTGCTGTCTACGTTCATGCTGGTTGCGGCGCCCGAGGGCGTCGTGGGGTTGCGCATGATTGCCGCATCCATTGTGTTTCTGATCGGCGGCGCGGTTTTCCTGCTCCGCCACGTCGTTGAGCAATCGGAATTGAATACGCGACAGAGGCTGCTGGAAGTCGAGTTGCAGTTGGCTGAGTTGGCCGAGATTCTCAAATCAAAAGCGTAGCCGCCCCCCTTCAGTCGGGCCACTTTTGCAGAGATCGACCGGCGAAAAGGCGGAGTTTTCCTTGGGCGGAGACTTTGCCGAGCTATCCCGGTGAAGCGGCAGGCGAGATCGAAATCCTCCGCGTTCCGTAAACGAAATTGGTCTTTTTCTCGAGTGCAATGTAATAATGGAGTCAGGCATTCACCTCAGGAGACGCCATCATGCGTTCCAGCCTGCTCCTCGCGATCGCGTTGTTGTTTACGCTGCCTCTGAGCGACCTGCAGCGCCCGCCGCTGCGGCATGATCAGCCGCAGCAGGACACACACTCCGAACGACTGTGCCAGGATGCGAGTTCGCACCGCACGCCGGTGAGCATTGAGGACGAAGCGCTGAAGCGGCAGTTGCTGCGGGCAGGAACCTCGCTGATTGAAGCGAAACGCACCGTGCCCTCGAAGAAGCTGATTGAACAGTTGCAGCGAAACACCGCATCAGTCAAGTTGCTCAATGCCAGTCCGGCATCCTGCGGACTTGTCGAGATGATCGAGTCCGCGAAGCAGTCCGTCGTGGTGGTTTCGGGATTCTACAAGTGCGCTAAATGCACGCACTGGCATGCGGGTACCGCATCGGGTTTCGTGATCGCCGCGGACGGTATAATCGTGACCAATTTCCACGTCGTGAACGATTCCAGCCTGGAGTCCATCATCGTGATGACCGTGGACGGGCGTGTATTGCCCGTTGAGGAAGTTCTCGCCGGCAGCCGCAGCGATGATCTGGCCATTCTGCGAGTTTCGGCGACCGATCTGATTCCGCTGCCGATCGAAAAAAAATCCGCGGCCTCACCGGTCGGCACGGCGGTCACGGTGATCAGCCATCCCGATGGCCAGCACTACACGAGCACGGCGGGCATCGTCTCGCGCTATTTCCGTTCCCGTTCCGAGGCGGGCCCGATCGATGAAATGGCGATAACTGCCGACTATGCGCGAGGATCAAGCGGCGCGCCCGTGCTCAATGCTCAAGGGCACGTTATCGGAATCGTGAAGTGCACCGAATCGGTGTACTACACGGAGAACGCTCAGCAACAGCGGGATTTGCAGATGGTATTCAAGACCTGCGTTCCCGCGTCGTCCCTCGCCAGGATCATCCGCGACCCGGTTCCTCAGTACCAGGCCAAAGCACCCGCCGGCGATACACAGCGCGGCACATGACGCCTGTCTCGCGAATCTGTTAGGTTTGATAGTTGATGTGCGAGATGTGTTGCCTCCCGTTCCGGGTCGCCGGCTATGGCTCGCCTTGCGGAATTTCTGCAGATCGAAACGCCCGTTGTTCTGACGCTGGCCGCGGTCGTGGCGTCGCTTGCGTTCGGGTCGCTCGTGCGGATTGCCTGGTCCCGGCGATTGTCACGCGCCGATCGCGATCAGAGGATCGCCAGCCTGAAGACCTGGTGGCTGCTGTTTCTGCTGTTTTCGATCTCAGTTCTGGCCGGCAGAGGGTTCGTGCTGCTGCTGTTCGCCGTGGCGAGTTGGCTGGCATTGCGCGAATATCTGGATCTTGTCCTTCCCGAACGCGAAGAACGATGCCGCTGGCATCTGCTGTACGGGCTGTCAATTCTGCATTACGTGTGCGTGTATTGGGGCAACCTTCCGCTCGTATTGTCGCTATTGCCGGTCGGCATGATGGTATTGCTCGGGGTTTGCCGCATTCCGGCCGGCGAGCCTCGGGGGTTCATTCGCGAAGTCAGCGGCGTCTATTGGGGAACGATGCTCGTCGTCGTGTGCCTGTCTCACGCGCCGCTGCTGCTCGCCCTGCCCGCCGCGTCGAACCCTACGGGCGGAACACAGGGGTGGCTGGTGTACGTGGTGCTGCTGACCGAATTCAGCGATATTTCCCAGGCGCTGTGGGGACGAGTTCTGGGGCGGCATCAGATCACGCTCGTCTCGCCACACAAAACGTGGGAAGGTCTGGCGCTCGGCTTCGTGACGACGCTGGTGTTGTCGGTCGTCCTCGGACATTGGATCACGCCGCTGACGTCCGGCTCACCCGAGATTGCCCGCGGCGCGAGATTCCTGCCCCCGATGGCGGCCGGAACGATTATCTTTGCCGCGGGTTTTCTCGGCGACATCACGCTGTCGGCCGTGAAACGCGACGCCGGAGTCAAGGATAGCAGCGGCATGCTGCCCGGCCAGGGCGGCATACTGGACCGCGTGGACAGCCTGACCCTCGCTGCACCCGCGTTCTTCTATTTCGTGTACTGGCTCTACGTATGACAAACAACGGCTCAGAACGTGTTCGAGAATCGAATTTGCCCTCCCGCGTCATAAGCGGTTCGGAAGCTACGGCGTCCGATGAGGGCCGGTGCCCCCTCCGACCCTCACGGGGCGAAACTCCCCGGGAGAGATTGAAGTCTATAACACGTCCTCGGGGAATTTTGGATCTGCTCGGAAATCGGGGTAATCTCGCAATGGGAGAAACTCGATGTGGACCGTTCCCAACATCCTCTCGTCCGCCCGACTGGTCGCCGCGCCGCTGTTGATCGTGCTGGCCATGACGGATCGGCAGTATGCGTTCGCTGCGCTGGCGTGCGTGTTGCTCATTGATGACTGGCTGGACGGAAAACTGGCGGTCTGGCTGAAACAACAGACGACTTTCGGAGCACGATTGGACAGCGCTGCGGATGCGGCGCTCTATGCCTGCATCCTGTGCGGACTGATCCGGCTCCGTGGAAGCTTTCTGTGGAGCGAAAGCCCATGGATCCTGGGCGCCCTGGCCACTTACCTGGCGACAACCGCGTTCGGCCTGATCAAGTACGGACGCATACCTGCTTACCACACGCGAGGCGCCAAGATCTCCTGGCTGCTGACGAGCATCGCCGTCATGACCGTTTGCCTGAAGGTCGAAGTTGCAGCCTGGCCGCTGCGGGCGGCGATGGCAGCCGTGATGGTGACGAACCTCGAGGCGATCGCGATGACGCGAGTTCTGCCGGAGTGGCACGCCGACGTGCTGTCTCTGCGCGGCGCCCTGCGTCTAGCGAAGGAGTCCGGCATGACGAGATTACCGGACCGTTAACCGCCGCATCGTCTGCGTTCTTTCGGTCGGGAACATCTGGGCGATCGGGAACATTCGTGCGATGGGAAGAGCGCGGGCGATTGGGGGACGTCAACTGGCCAGTAACGCTCGAGTGGTCAGTCTCGGATATTCATATCGCCATGGCGACGTCGCCAGAACGCGGTGACGGAATACTGAACAACGAGCGGCACGCAACTGAGCAGCACCAGCGCGACGGCCAGATCGATGGTCAAGAGCGAGGACAGACCATGCCTGGATACTTCGGTCAGCGATGGCAGCCGCGACCCCGCATAGGCGAGAACCGCATTGGCCGGCAGCATGCCGAGTTGCGTTCCCCACCAGAATGTCGACATGGACATTTCCGTGGTTCCGAGCAGGTAATTCAGCAGCGTGTAGGGCGTGTGTGCCAAACGAAGCACCAAAAGGACCGTGGTTCCGTGGCGATCCAGCTGCGCATCCAGACGGCGCAATTGCGGCTCGAAGCGGTATCTCACCAGGTCACGAAGAAAGTAGCGACTGATCGCAAACATGATCAGCGCAGCGGCCGTCAAAGCGGAATTGATAACGATGGTGCCCAGCACGGCACCGTACAGCCATCCGAAAACGACCGCTTTACCCGCTGTTCCGGGAATTAGTGTGACGGCCACATAGATCGCAAATCCGAAAAACGCCATTTTCAACGGCGCTTGCTCGATGCGATGGCGCAACAGCGATTCGTGCTCAACCAGCGATTCGAGGGTCAAATGGCGGCGAAGGACCCAGTACACCGCCAGCAAGACGGCAGCGAGGCTGAGCAGCGCGAGGAGTTTTCGTATCAGAACTGCTCGGCTTCGACCTCTGCCAATGCCGCTTCGTCCATCGGATACCGCAGATGAAATTCGTGAGAACCAGTTATTGGCCACAATACAAGGAAATGATGAACCAGGTCGGAAAGGATTAACCCGATCGCCAGGGACAGCAGCGGTTCGGCAAAAGGAGGAGCGAACACGGACGCGGCACCGGCCCCGCCAGCGATGACGACGCCAACATAACCGTGGTGAATGCGCACGCCTCGGGTGATTCTCCCGACGGAAGCGGTGGTGCGACTGGCCGACAGGCCGCGACCGAACCGAAACCACACGGTAATGAGTTCAAAAACGATGGTCAGCAGGATGCCGTCGACCAGGACGTGTATATGCGGCAAGCCCTGGTCCAGGCCGATCATCGTCAACAACATAGGCGGATCCTGTTCGGGGGTGTCAGGCATTCATGCCGTCCGTCGCACGCTCGGAGGCGGACCTGTCGGATCGCGGGCGAGTTTTCCATTGTACGTGGCGACTCTCCGCGGGGAATGCTCGAAAATTCGACGATTCGTTTTTTCTTCCGCGGACCAAATGTCGCCCCCCTTCTGGAACGTTGGCTGAACGATTTTCTGTCGCGAAATTGAGTTTTTTTGGCTGGGCGGTCATTTTTGAGGCCGGTTCTTGATGGGTCACGTCACCCATTGACGCTTTTGTCGTTGTCGGCCAGTCGCGGCGATTTGGGCAGCGCGGTTTCGCGATTGGCCATTTCGACCAGT
>CAIPEB010000552.1 GCA_903863885.1 uncultured Planctomycetaceae bacterium
CGTAGCCGCGTCTCTCCGAGACGCGAAGTCCGCGCGTCTCGGAGAGACGCGGCTACGCGGTTCGCCACTATCGAAAACCGGCCCACCCCGTGAACGGTTACAACAGCCATCTGCAGCGAGGGATAAGCCATGTCTCCCAAGACTGAAGAGTTTATACTTCGGGCACTCACCTACTTCCCGGGCCAATGGGACATCAGATCCGAGGATGGTTCCGTGACAGGATTTGTCCGCTGGACGATCGAAGCGGGTGGAAAGGCGCTCGCGGGCAGCGGCATTTTGCGCAACGACAAGATCTTCGCGTTGGCTGGATGGGATCCCGGGAAAAGAGAATGGGTTCATACGCTCGTTGAGGAGAACGGATCCTTCGGTCAAATCGTCGTTACGCAGTTCAAGAACGACACCTATACCGGCACCTTCTACTTCGTGGACAGTAACGGAGAAGGGGAGACACACGAGTGGAGGAACGAGATCATCGACGAAGACCATTTCCAGGTCGTCGAGCACTTGAAGGGTGAGAGGGTCGTCCTGCACTTCCACCGCCAATCGGGGGCTGCTCGACCTGCCAGTTAATAAGCCCGACGTCCGAACCAGAACCTCGCCGGCGTGTCTTATGCAATAGCCCAACTGACTGCCGGGAGTACATCACCTAGAACCCGATTGCGTCTCGGCGACCACTTCGTTGGGCAACTTGAAAAACGAGGACCGACTGCCGATTGGAGTACATGGCTCAAAATCCCGGGGTCGTGGGTTCGAATCCCACCGGCGCTATTTTCCATACGGCGCCGTAGCTCAGCGGATAGAGCACCGTAAGTCTCTGATCAACACTTCGTCGGTCCTTTCCTGAGAGGTCGCGATGGCCAACAAGTCGCTGTTTTCGAGCGTGAAGAGTCTGTTGCCGCGAGCCGATGCGCGCAATGAAGCGGGTGGACGAGCCTATCAGTCCGCGCCGAAGCATGCGCTCGCGCAGTTGGCTGCGACCGGCTGCTTCAACGGCACGTTCTACACGGCGGCCGAGACGCAGTTGGATGAACTGCGCAAGCTGATCGACCAGGTCGATGACAACCTTTTCCTGGCCAAGCTGGCGGTCTACGCTCGCGAGCGTGCATTGATGAAGGATATGCCGGCCGCGCTGTTGACGGTTCTGTCTAAGCGCGACCCGCAGCTCATGCACACGGTATTCGACCGCGTGGTCGATAACGGCCGCGTGCTGCGCACGCTGTTCCAGATGATCCGCTCCGGCCAGTTTGGCCGCACGAGTTTGTCGTCGAGTCTGCAGCGGGCGTTTCAACGGTGGCTCAATGAGGCTTCGGTCGGCACGCTGCTGTCGGCATCGATCGGTGACAAGCCGAGTTTGCGTGACGTGCTGCGTCTGGCCCGTCCGACGCCGAAGGACAACGCCCGCCGGGCGCTGTTCGGCTGGCTGACGGACAAGGAGGTCCAGAAGTGGGCGCCGGCTACCGAGGCCGACCTGCCGGAGCAGGTGCAGGGGCTGATTGCGTATCGCAAGGCGGAAACGGCGGAAGCCCAGGTTTCGATCCTGGGCGGCCTGTCGGTTCGCTGGGATCTGTTGGCAGACGCGGCCAAGAGCCCGCTCGTCTGGAAGGCTATCGCGCGCCAGATGGGTCCGCAGGCGCTGCGAATGAACCTGAACACGCTCGTGCGGCATGAAGTGTTCAGCGATGGCAAGAAGGACAGATCGCTCGTGGACTACGTGGCGGGTCGCATTGCCGATGCCGCGGAGATCCGCCGCTCGCGTCAGTTTCCATACCAGTTCCTGGCGGCCTACCTGAACGCCGACGAGAAAGTGCCGCAGAAGATCAGGTCCGCGCTGCATCAGGCGGCCGAAATTGCCTGCGGAAACGTTCCGGAGTTGCCGAGTCCGGTGCTGATCGGTCTGGATACGTCCGGCTCGATGAGTTCGGCGGTCACGGGGCACCGGGGCCGCGGTGCGACCAGCAAGATGCGGTGCGTGGACGTGGCCGCATTGTTCGCTGCGGCCATCCTGCGCCGCAACCCGGACAGCGTCGTGGTGCCGTTCGACACGGCGGCGTACGAAGCGAATGTCGATCCGCAGGACACGATCTTGAGTCTGGCGAAGCAATTGGCCAAGTACGGTGGCGGCGGCACGGACTGTTCGCTGCCGCTGGCCGTGGCCAATGGCAAGTATGCCAAGCGGCAGTTTGCCGGCGTGGTGCTGGTCAGCGACGCCGAAAGCTGGGTCTACGCAGGTCGCGTCTTCGGCCAAGGCCAGCAGGGCGCCACGGGCGTTATGCAGGAGTGGCAGAAGTTCGTCGCCAACCAGCAGCGAATGGGCGGTCGCCAGCCGAAGCTGGTCTGCATCAACCTGCAGGCCTGCACGACTACGCAAGCTCAGGAGCGAGACGACATCCTGAATATCGGCGGCTTCAGTGACGCCGTGTTCAGCATCGTGGCATCGTTCGTTAGCGGCGACGCCGGTCGCTTCGTGGCCGAAGTCGAGGCCGTGCAGCTGTGACTACGGAGATGCGATTTGAAATACCGCAGGCATCACCCATCTCGACTGGTTGCTTGATCACACCCCGGACAGTGCCAGGGCCTCGTGGACGGCGTCGACTCCTGCGCTCCAAAGGGTTCGTCGAGTTCCGTCGTTCAAGTGGTCGTTCATCAGGTTTCCGGGTCGGTCGGCGAGGTCGTCGAGTCCGGCGATGTGTCCGAGTTCGTGCAGGACGACCGTGAGCAGGTCCATGCGGTCGACGGCCGGAGCGTCGTTGGCGAGCAGTTCTCCACGCGTCGTGCCGGGGCGGAACTCCTCGTTCGCGTGGGGAGTGCCGTCGACGAACCAGCCGTGCCCGGCGGCGTCCGCGTCGAGATAG
>CAIPEB010000553.1 GCA_903863885.1 uncultured Planctomycetaceae bacterium
CTCCCGCACCCGGTTGAATGCGCGATGGATCTTCCGATTCAGTGTCAGCAGCAGCGCGACGGCGTGCTCGGCGACCGCGTAGGGCGAATAGACGGGGACTCGCGTGACGGTGAGCTTCAGTTCCCTGGCGGCAGCAAGATCCACATTGTTGAAGCCGGTGCAGCGCAGGGCCACGAGTTTCACGCCCTGAGCCGCCAACGCCTCCAGGCAGGGCCGGTCCAGTTGGTCGTTGACAAATACACAGACAGCCTGGGCGCCCGCAGCGGTAGCCGCAGTGTCCTTCGTGAGGCGGAACTCCAGAAACCGCCACTGGATGCCGCCGTGCGCCGAACCTCGCTCCAACTGGTCGCGGTCGTACGGCTTCGTATCAAAAACGGCAGTAGTGATCATGATGTTGTTCTGTTCTCTTTATGTTTCGGTGCACCACCCGGATCTCAGACACGTCTTTCGCAAAGACCTGCCGCAATCCTGACGGCGGGAACGAAGACGAGACGGTATTTTGCCTCATGCGAGACGGCGACCTGATCAGAAGCAGACACGGCGCGGAAAGATCTGCGTTTCGCACTTTGAATTATGCGTCTGGACAAAGTGACTGTCGACAGACCTGCCGGTAAACCGCCATTGCGATCTATCTCCGAACGTATTCTGGAAAACACGGCAAGAACTGCGGATGCGGGGCCGTCGCGTACAATAGCCTCTTTGTGTGCCGCGATCATCCGAATGCGGCGGCGCGCGGACGTAAGTGACACAGCACTCCGCCAAGCACAATTGGAATCGACTTCGCGCCCACGTCGAGTCGGTCAAGTTCCTCGAACACGGACCAACGCACCGGCAGCAATAGCGGCACTCGTGAGTTGAAAATCGAGGAGTGATCTATGATTGGAAGCACGCTTGAAAAAATCTGCTCAGGATGGAACAAGCAAGCCGCAGGTAACAAACATGCTCCTGCGCCGAAATGGTCCGTCATAGTGCTGACCGCCGCCGCAATGGCGGTCAGCCTCGGCGGGCGAACTTCCGACGCGGCGGACTCGGACGCAGCGACGGTCAAGACCATTGCTCAACTCGCCGCTCAGATGGGGCTGGCGCCGAGCGCCCTGGTCCGAGTTGAAGGCTACCGCGCGCCCGGTGATGGCGGTGGGGGGCTGTTCCGCTACGAGCCGGACAGCCGGTTGACGGCGGATGGAGGAGCAGTCGTCAAGCTGGAGAGTGCTCCCGGTCGAATGATCCGCGTTGTCGATCCCGACGAAGACGTTTTCGCTGAATGGTTCGGGGCCTACGGCGACGGCGACGCTGTGATGCCGCACGACGATCAGCAGGCCATCAACCAGTGCCTGTCGGCCTACGGTCGCGTCAGACTGCTGGCAAAGACGTACGGCGTGCGAGGCAAGCCCGAAGTGTACAATGCCGCGGTCAGCTACCACGCACTGGACCTGGGCCCCTATTTCCGCATCATCGGATCCGGACGCGAACGGACAAAGATCAAGCTGCTCGCCGGCACCAATCCGCGCGGTGGCGGCCCTGGCGACAACTACTTCACGATCATCTCCAATCGGGCGTTCCACGAAAGCGCCGAGCACATTGTCATCAGCGACTTGTCCATCGACTGCAACTTCGATGCGCAGGATAAGCACACGACCATTCACGCGGTCGCCATCCGCGGCGGCGGCGGATTAGTCGAACGGGTGAATTTCCGCGGCTACGGGACGGGGCGGTCGCCCGAATCGGGCAGCTCACGCGAGTGTTTCGTGGTCCATCAAACGCTGGTTTTCAAGGATGCCGGGAGTTGTCGGCGAGCCGCGGTCTACCGCGACCTGGATTTCACCGATTGCGGCCATAATGGCATGCTCGACGGGGGCGTTGCGGAGATAACGCACATTGCTCTCGGCGGCGCCAATAACTTCGAAAACGCAGGTTGGATCATGCCGCAGGGACGCGATCCGGAATTTGATCCGACAAACGGCGGCGAGAACGAAAAGAACTGGTGGCCGGCCTACGGCGGACTGGTCGAGAACTGCGTTATACACGACGAGGAGTTCGAACCGGCCGTACAGAAAAGCCCCCTCAACGGGATCACCTACGGGGATTGCATCGGCCTGACGGTGCGAGGAAACCGCGTGGAAAATTGGGAGGGGTCGGCTGTGTTCACCATGAGCTGGTGGAATCGCAACACGGTCATCGTCGATAACCTGTTCCGGGGAGTCACCAATGGAATCGTCCTGAACATGGCATCGACGGAAGGGAAGCCGATTCAATGCCCGCGGCACGAAAACGTATTGATCGCTAACAACCAGATCACGCTCGGCGCTCACCGCAACGCGCCGTGGGGCACGTGCGGTGTATCGCTGTTTGGTGGTGAAATGCCGGCCGTGCTCAGGATGTCTGGAATTCACGTACGTGCGAATTCCATTTCCGGTCGCGCCTATATCGACGCCAAAGGAACCCGAGTTTGCCCGATCGGGATCAAGGTCCAGATTCTCCGTCCCACGTATCACGATATCCGCTTCGAGGATAATGCCCTGGATCTGCCCGACTACGCCGACGCGGTAAACGTGCCTCAGGTACCGTTTGGCCAGTCGATGATGTACTTCCCTCTCGCGTTGTGGGCCGACGCAACCAAGGCGGGCCACGTGTTGTTCCGGAACAATCGAAGTCCGGCGGGAAAACCGCTGTACCCATTCCTGGCGGACTGGGACTTCAAGAACGCCCCGGTCCTGGGAAAACCCTAGCGGGAGCACTCGATGAGGAACTGGCTGCTCTCACTGATTTTGATGGCGCCCCCGATCATCCCGGCGTTCGACGCGTCAGTCGAAGGCGTTGAGATCTTGCGCGATCCGCGGGGAGTTCCGCATGTCTTGGCCGACGCGGAAGAGGCCGGCTTCTTCGGCCGGGGGGTATGCCTGTGCCGAGGACCGGCGGTTGCAGATGGACCCGGCGCGTCGGAATAGGGCGTGGCGGTTGGCCGGAGTTTTTGGCCCGGACTGGGTGCGATCCGATCACGAGGCACGCATCGCGGGTCACACGGAGTATACCCGTGAAGCGTTCGCAAAACCGGAAACAACTTGGCAGCTGATACAGGCGATTCCTCCGCGTGTCAGGCAGTGACGAGCGGTTGTTGGCCCGGGTAACCCGGTCAGTCGCTCCCGGTCAACAGCAACCTGTTGTACAACCAAGGCGCCTGCGGGAAGAAAGGCAGCGGTCACACGCACGCCGCGACCGAAAGTCAGTCCGTCGCCGCGTGCTGAATCCAAATCGCCAAAGGACTGCGTTCTTCGCCGATTTTTCTTGACATCACGCCGGTTTGCCGAATGACTGGCGCGCAACGAAAATCAACCTGTCTGTGCTTTCACTGACCAAGACCAACTCTTGATAGCTGTTTGCGGAGATGCCGTGCCATGGCGCGAGGTCGATTCTGCAGTGAGTTCACCGCGTGGCGGCCCGTTGTGTCGGCCATGGTCATCGCCGCAGCCTGTGTCGCGGGTTGGAGTGCCAGCGTCCTGTCTGGGCCGGCGGCAGATGGCCAGGCTTCTGATGACGGAATTGCAGCCACGACGCAACCAGCCCTGGCAGGTTCTGGGTCCCCGAGTGTGTCCGCCACTCAGGCAAAAGAGCGGAGCGGCGACCGCATTTGGACCGTCCCGACCGTGGCAGCGCTCGAGACTATGACCTTTCCGGAAGCATGCACAGGCGAGCGGATCTGGCTGCTGGGCTATTATGAGCCGGGCGATGGCGGCGGCGGCGAGACTCCGCTTTATGTCGACAAGGCGGATACGAAAGCCGCGGGCGACCGATACAGCGTATTCGTCTGCGCCGACGGGACGCGGGTGAAACGCCCCATCGGGACGACCGTGAAGGTTCGCGAAGCTGGTGCACGCGGCAAGGGGACTTCAAGCGCGACGGAAGATACGGCAGCCATCCAGCGCGCGATGGCCTACCTGATCCGCGCCGACGCCCACTCGGCCGACGGCGAGATCAACCGCAGGACGGGGGTGATCGAGTTCGGTCCCGGGGAATTCGGCGTCTTGAACCGGGTCTTCGACAACCTGGATTTCTCCGAAAGCGTGCTGCGCGAGAGGGCTCCCTTTGTCGGTTTTCGCTTTGTCGGCGCCCACCAGGAAAGCACGGTGCTGACACTCAAGACCAACGGCGCGGAGTCGTGGTTCTATGAGAACCCCGTCGGCAGCGCGGTCTTCCAGCGGATGCATTTCGAGAACCTCCAGTTTCGCTCCGATAATCCGGTTTACGGGAACGGTTTCCGGCAGTGGTCGGAAGGAGGACCCAAGCAGTTTCATTTCTACCAGTGTCGCTTTGAGCGAATCAAGCATCTCATGTGGTGTGAAGGAACCGGCAACGCTGACCTGACGAAGTTCCTTCTCTGCACGGGCCAGATCTACGGCAACGTACTCACTCTCAACAACGGTCAATCGGTGCAGCACGACTTCATCGGCTGCGACATTGGCTCGTTCGGCGACTTTATAAACGTGAAGCGGAACGGCGGAGGGAATGTCAACGTCTCCGGCGGTGCCCTGGATTTCATCTGGTATGAAGGCCACAGCCCTGAGGGCGGGAACTGGCTGTTCCATGCGGACGGCGACGCGAATATCGCGCAGGGAAATATGACGTTCTGCTTCCGCGACTGTCGCATCGAGATGGAGGCCTACCAATACAAGGCGACAGGGAATCCGCCCCTCGGGCTGGTAAAGACCTCGGGCCATCCCAACGTGGCAATGCCTCGTGTTCTGTTTGACAATGTCACATTCGTCAACGGCCAGACCTACACGGTGAACGGCAACACCAGCGAGAGTCCCTGGCTCGATAGCGTCACGGGTACGGCGACAAAAGCGATCACGGCGGTTGACATCCAGGAGCGGAAATACGTCCATTTCCGGGACTGCGTATTGCTCAAGAACTTCTACTACAAGATCAGTGGTTCTTACGAGTCCGCCGGCTCGCCCAACGCCGGCGGCATCATCAAGATAGAAAACTGCCACGACGGAATTCTGGATCAACTGCCTCCCGGCGAATCAGCCAGAGAGAACATCCACAAACGCGTCACGATCACCGGGAACGTCGGACGCTTCATAACGAGCGGCATCCTCAGCCACACGACGGGCGGCGTGTTTGACCGCAAGATCTTGGACTATGACCAGGGTGCGAGGCTCGCTGCAGATCGCGAAGAGGCGTCTGTCAAACGCGTCCTTTATTTCAAGCGTGCGGACACAGGCTGGCCGTCCGCGGGACAGAATGAGGTGTCGATCGACATTCCAACTGGTTTTCAGGCGACGCGGTTCTGTCTGAGGAAGCCCAGGACGTCGGGAACGGCCGCGTACCGATTGCATCTGGGAAGCGACGACAAGAGTGTCGTCATCGCTTCGTCGGCTCCGGGTACGTTTGCCGACGAACACGTGATGGACCTCTCGGACATTGATTTTTCGGCCCACTCGAAACTGCGAATCTGGTCCACCGGCGATCCGATCTTCAACTTCCAGAGCGAGGGCGTCGGCTACATCGAATACTGACGACCACAACCACCGCAGGGCATCGTCGCTGCCGGTGCGCAACCCGGCCTAGCGGGACCGGTACGGTCCATGGACCTTCGTTACGTTGTGGCTCTCCGAGGTGTCATCGACGATCGTCACGCGATACTCGTCACCGCCGGGCGAGACCCGCAAGACGATGTGGCCGTGACTGCTCGCCAGGCGGTCGATGTCCCTGATGGCCGTTTGCGCTTCGCGATGCACGTCGGTGGCGAAGATGTCGCGCGCACCGGGATAGAGGCGTTCGGATTGCAGACGTTCCCAAACACTCGGCGTCGGATGATAGGCGTCCCACACCGAGATCGTCCAGACCCGGGCGCTCAAGGCGGCGACAAGCGGCTCGTTCATGGCGTCCAGGTAACCGTGATGATCCAGAATGGCCGCATCCACGGGACCTACCACCTTGGCGATCGGCGTTTCCATGTCGTACCACGCCGGGCTGTTCTGGCGGATGCCGGGCAGGTCACCGCCGTTGAAGAACTTGAACTTCCCGTAGCTCAACCGGAACGCGATGCTGAGCACATTCTCGTCCGGCCAATTTTTGCGGGGTATGGTCTCCGGGGGCGGCATTCTGTGCTCGGTGTCTGTGCCTCGGCCAGTCCAGACCTGCCCATTGGCCGCCAAATTGCGGAAATCGAATTGCGGATAATCTCGTGGGCCGCGACACAGGACCACCTGATCATTGCGCCCCGGCAGAAACTGCTCGACCTGCAGACCGTTCTCCTTAACTTGCCACTTCAGAAATGCCAGGTAGTTCTTCATGAACGGGGATTCGGTCTGAGCAGCGATGTTGTAGTCCGGCCAGCCGCGATCCAGCAACTTGCCCACCTTCAGGTCTTCGACCACGCGGGTGACGCCCGTGAGAATGTAACCGCGGGGTGAAACCGGCATGCCCGCCGCCACTTCGCCCATGTGGTCCTGATGAAAATGGGTCACCAGCACGTAGTCCAGTTTCGGCTGCGGATCGTGCTGCAAGGCGTGACGCACGTACCGGACCAACCACTCACTTGGGCTTCGCGTGTCATCCGGCCGTGCGGGAGTGTGCTGCGGACTTGGCCCGGCCAATTCACCCGCATCCACCAGCAGGGTCGTGCCGTCGGGAAGAATATACAGGCCCGCATTTCCTCGCCCGGTGCTTATCTGGTGAATATCGAGCATTCCCGGTTGCCACGAAGCGATCGGGCGGCCGACGACATCCTCCGCACTCGCTGCCGCGGCAGCGACGGCCAACACAGCCACCAGGAGAGGCCAATAGAATTTCATCGAGCTGACCCTCGGCACGTTGCGTTCGATAAGAGACAGGCCCAGTCTAGCCAAGCGTTCTTCCCTGTCAAAACTGGACTCTTCGATCTGTCTTCTGAACGTCGAGGTCCGGAGCTTTTCCGCATGTCGGCCCAGTTGCCCGAATCGTCTTTCACCGTCCATCGGGGACGACACTCGCAGTGTTTCGGCTGGGCACCTCGGCATGCGGCTGACACGCTTAAGCAGCCTGTTCGAAGAAGTGATCGTTCGAGTGCGACGGATTGAGTACGTGGCGTGCGACGGACGCAATACCCAAGTAGGACGGATTGCCTGATCCGTCCGAAAAGCGTTCGCGAGTCGGAAAACACCGGACGGTTTAGCAAACCGTCCTACGGAAGATGGCAGTCGCACGTGGCATCGGATGATGCTCCTGCAGATGGCCGGCGCCGAGAGGTCGCCTGCGCAGATCATGTCCGAGGTTGATGCTGCACGAGGGCGAAAACGCGTCGAAGCGTATCTGAGCATTCGCCCCTATCCGCACTATAATCCGGTTCCCGGTCGTCCGGATTTATTCCGGCGCATCGAAGCGGATGGCAGCCAGGAGCGGAAATACGTCGTTTGATGGTGAGTCTCGTGACAGGGATGAGTTGGCGAGACGATGGGTGCCGAACGCAGAAATCAGCGGCGGCTGTAAGATGCCCGCTGGATCGTCTTGTTGGGCGATCGTCCACGCCACCGTGATTGAACATGTCAGTAGCTGCAGCCGACTCTTACGCTTAATCCCTGCACGATCAAGTCATTGTTGTGTGGTCCGGTGGCGTCGTCGAATATCTGGCATTGGTTCAGCCAATCGTTGAATTCCCAGCCCGCAGTGGCGTTCCAGTTGCGCCAGTTGAGATGCAGGCCGATCATGGCCTGGAATGCCATGGCGCCGAAGTCGCGATTGTCGATGGGGATGACTTGGGTGGACACGGTTTGGTCGTCGGTGTTGGTCGCGACGTCTTGGAAGGTCCAGAATCCCAGCAGATAAGCCGTGTAGAAATTCATCGCGAGATCGACCTTGCAACCCTGGCCCCGCCACAAGTTCAGGGTGTTTTCGACGCCGAGCTTCGGCCCGATTCCCCAAAAGTTGTTCTTGATGTGCTCCTCGGAAAACGCGACGACATCCGACCACGTGCCTTGATACTCGGTGTCGAACTTCTGATCGATCCAGGCGCTGCGGAGGCCGAGCACCGGCCGCAGTTGCCAGGGCTCCGAGAAGCAACACGACTTGCTGAAATCGAGGTCCAGGACGTTGTAGTCTATCGCGGCCTGGACGTCTCCGCGCCGGAAATAGAACGGCTGGGTCTGTGCTTTGGCGAACATTCGGCTCCCCAGGAAGTTAGGCGTCACATGGCCCTCAACCGTTTCGGCGGTGTCCGTCTCGAAGCGGGTGTAATAAAACTTGACGCCCCAATCGCCTTCGGTGCCGATGCCGACTCGAAAGCCCGGGTTGAAATCGAAATCGAGCGTCTCGAAGGCGACGAATTGGTCCGGCGCCGTCGCGTTCGTATTCATGGTCCAATCGATCGGATCCGTCGCTTGCCAATACAGAATATCACCGAAGAACTCCACGGCGGGAGCTCTCGGGCCTGTCAGTATCAGGCAGCAGACTAGAATCCAACGGATACGCCGCATGTAAGACCCTCTAAAGTCAAATCGCCGTGCATGGGCAATTGCTGGAACGCGAGCATTCGCTGTTGATTCGCCCACCATTGCAGCTCATAGCCGACACTCGCGGTGAGCGTGACGTTGCCTTGGTGGACCCATTCAACACCGAGAAAATACCGCAGCGCAGGAACGCCGAGCCACGAGTTCTTCATGCTTGTGCTGAAGGCGCCGTAGCTCAAGACCGGAAGTTGGTCGTCCGTCCTGGTATAGGCGTCGTCGACGTTCCACTGGCCAACCAAGAAGTCGGCCGCAAACGAACCGACGAGGCTCAGGTTCCTGCGATTCGGCAGGCTCCAGCCGCCGCGGATTCCAAAACTCGGTCCGATTCCCCAGAAATCGTGCGCGATGTTTTCTTCTGCGGTCACGCTCAGAGCGGGAATTATGGCATTGGGACTGGCGAACCTCAAACGCACGTCTTGCTGGATGGTGGCTGTCTTGATCCCCATGGATGGACGAAGCCAGGACGACTGGCCAACGGCGACGCTTCTTCCGAGTTCCAGATCGATCGTGTTGTAGTTCAGACGCCAGTCGATCGACGCGTGGTTGAACATGGGGATGCCGTCGAAGGTACTCCCGACGAATCCGCTGAAGAACTCGGGCACGACCACGCCCGGTCGCCCCTCCTCGATCGCAACCTGCTCGTCCTGCGAGGTGCGGAAGTGGGTCCAATACAGCTTGACGTCCCACGACTCGTCATGCAGTTGGTGTCCGAATCCGAACCGGAAGCCCGGACTCCAATCGAAATGCACGTTGTCGGCGGAGAACGACGAACCTTCGTAAGCGGCGTTTGACCAGACGGACGACGCGTCGGCCGAGGCATGCCAATAGAGCACGTCACCGAACGGCATCACGCCGTCGGCGAGCGCCGTCGAGCAGCTCGCGATCAGGGCAATCGCCAATGTCAAACGTGTGAACCGCATCATCGCCTGGTTACGCTAAAAGTTGAGTTGCCACTCCAGGAAACCGCCTTGGAGACTC
>CAIPEB010000554.1 GCA_903863885.1 uncultured Planctomycetaceae bacterium
GTCGAAGTTGTACTGCACGTACAGGGTATTGGCGTCCTTGGCGCCCTCGTGCTCCTGGTACTCTCGGGTGACCATGGCGAGATCGTTGAACTCAAACGCCACTTCGTTGACGACGCTGCCCGATGTTGCGCTATCGTAACTGGTGACTTTTTCCCGCATGCCACGCACCTCATAGGTCGTGGAAGTCCGACGCACGGCCCCGTCGATGCCCGTGCCCAGTGTGGTCACACGATCGTGGATCACGCGGCCGAGCGAATCGAACTCATAGACGTGTACGGTGCCGTTCTGATCTTTCTTCTCAATCCGTTCGCCTTGCCGATTGTACTTGAATTCTACCCGATCAAAAACACCATCGACACCATTTCCCAGGGGATCCGCCACGTCGTCGGAGTCCGGATAGATCTCTGCACGCAAGAGATCCTTGCGAGCCACGTCCGAATCATCGAGCGTGGTGCCGTACACATACATCGTGACCTGATCGCCGGTGGCCGGGTTTTTCGCCGTGAGCGTGGCGATCTGGCCGTCGGCTGTGTAGGCCGTTTCTACGGTGACGTCTTCGTCGGGGTACGAGGCATTGACCGAACCGTCCTGATAATTCTGGATGCTCTTGACCACTCGCCCCGCGTCATCGAACTCCTGGCGATCTTCGCGTTCCGCCGGATCGATGGTTTTGTAGGCTTGGCCCGCGGAGTTGAATTCCGAGGTCGTCACCAGCACGGTATCGCTGCGAGATGGCACCGTGGCCGGACGCGAGAGCGACGCATCGCCGTTCGTCCCAAAGTTGGCCACAGCCTTCTGCCGCCCGACTTCATCGAACCAGTAGGCCACATAGCTTACGCGAGCCTGCGGCTGCGAACCCGACATCGTCGAGAGTTCTCCGGTGCCGGTGGCATCGTGCCGACGTTGCCGAGATATAACGAGAAGAGTGTTGCCTGCGGCGTCGAACTCGGTTTCCGTCTGCTCGAGGATTGTGTCGCCGTCCACGTTCGTCGCCACGGTATAGCTTTCCGCTTCGCCGCTGGAGGAACTGCTGGACGAAGAGCTGTTGATGGTACAACCGGGCGTTTCGCTCAGGTCATAACCTACGAACTGCTTGACCGCCCGTCCCAGGCTGTCGAACTGCGTCTTGGTGAACGAGCGCTGCCCTTCGCCCTGCTGTTTGATGGAATTCCCCGCGGCGTCGAACCACGAGTAGCCGGCCAGGTAGTTGCCCACCGTTCCCGTGTCCGGATCCACCGCGTAGCGACGCGTCTCGTACGTCCGTCCCAGATCGTCAAAGTACGATTCCTGCCGCGATATCAGCACATCGGCGTTGGGATACTGTTCCTGGTAGCGTTCCACGCGCACGACCTGGTCCAAATTGTTGAACTGGTAACGCGTGTAGACCGTGCGATCCTGATCGTCCGGCGGCGCGATCACGTATTCCCGGCGATTGCGCCAATCATAGAGAAATTCAGTAGTCCGCGTTGTGTCGGCGTCCACGTACTGCGTGGAACTGGCCAGCTGCCCGCCGCCTCCGCTGCACCCGGCACAGTCCGTGTCGTGGTAGGTCTGCTCGCTGACCAGCACCATGTTGTTGTTGGGATCGGTGCCGGAACTGCTCGAACTGCTCGAACTGCCGCTCGGCGCCTGACTGCACGGCTCCCGACCCGAGGTGGGATCGGTGTCCGTGGCGCCGGAGTCGTCGGTGCCCACGTACGAGCAGACAACTCGCCCCCGCGTATCAAACACGGTGCGGCGGATTGTGCCGCCCGGCGACTTGACCATGTTCTGTCGGCCCATGAAATCATAGCCGATCGTGGTTTCGTCATAATTTGTGCCCGCGGATCCGTCGCCTGAGGCGGGAATCGTGTGGTACACCCGCGTGGCGATCTGCTGGCCGGCGGCGTTGGAAATATTCACCGACCAACGCACATAAGAAGTTTGCTCAAACGTATCGGACGCTGACAGTTTTCCGGTGGTCGACGCCCGCGTGGCCTGGATCGATTCGGACCGCGTGCCCGACGCGTTGCGTTTCTGGATCGAGACCGGATTGACCAGCGTGTAATCGTAACTCGGCAAGCCGCCCCCGGAACTCGACGACGAGCTGGTCGACGATTCCACGGCAAAACCCTGGGCCGACCGTGTTTCCCGGTCGCCGTCCAGATAGACGGTCCACGCGGCCGTTCTCACGGTTTGGCCATCCACCTCGTGCTCCGGGCCCAAGACCTGCACCTGGCGACCCTGCAGATCGTGCTCGAAGTCGGTGATCAGATGCCGGCCGCCATCGGCCGGCGTGCTCCAGCCCGTGGGCACGGTGATCAAACTGTCGTCTACGTCCTGGATCGAACGCGTCATGTTTCCGTGCGCATCATATTCGTGGTACGTCAGGTAGCCGCGCTCGTCCTTCAGCCAGATCAAGTTGCCGCTCTCATCGAACCTTTCGGTCCGCGTGGCCGACACGCCCGAACCGTTCTGCGATTCGGGAATCGCCGGCAGTGTGGTCACCCGCTCCTGCATCTGCAGGCTGTTCGAGTGCCAGCCGTACGAGGACTCGGTCTCGATGGCGCCCGTGCCATCGTCATTGCGGTAACGCGTCTCCCGAGCCAGCGG
Source organism: uncultured Planctomycetaceae bacterium (assembly GCA_903863885.1). Classification (GTDB taxonomy): domain Bacteria; phylum Planctomycetota; class Planctomycetia; order Pirellulales; family Pirellulaceae; genus CAIPEB01. The sequence goes on from CAIPEB010000554.1 coordinate 2,593, forward strand.
ATAAGTCGCGACCGGCAGCGAATAGCTTGGCGCCACGCAGCCGGAACTCGAGGACGAACTGCTGCTCGATGAAGTCTCTTCGCCCATGGGCACGTCGATCGACCGCTCCGCATACTCGTAGCTCCGCTGCAGTAGCGGCGTGCCGTCCCGCCCCTGGCGGATCAGGTCGCGCTGCCGGAACCCCGTGACCGCGCCGCCGCCCGTTCCCGTCGTCGTTTCGTCATAGTACTCATGCAAGTGCACCATGCCCACGTTGTACAGGCCGCCCTCCGACTGGTACTGGGGAACGATCTCATATCCATCCA
>CAIPEB010000555.1 GCA_903863885.1 uncultured Planctomycetaceae bacterium
CCGTTTCTACAACCCGGCAACGGGACAGTGGATTGCGATGACGGGCGAACCACTTCCGAACCGGGGTCGGCACAGCCTTCACACTCCAGGTGATAATGGCACCGGGACAAACGACTGGATTCTGGCATTGGAGGTGCGTTGACTCCCGATCAGACGTCGATCGGGGTCCTCATCGCGGTCGCGTCATTGGACGACAACGTCTTAAACGTCGTCCGGACAGAGCTATGTCCAGCGAACCATGGATTGGAATCCATAGGCGATGCAGGACCGCGACCTAAATCGGATTGAAGGTCTCGGCGATGCGATGGCTGAGGTGCTCCGCACCAGAACGGAAGCCGAACGACTGGCGATTGCACATCGACTTTGGGAATATGCCCGGAGCATGTTGCAGGCGATGGCGCGCCGTGAGCATCCGCAATGGACGGACGAGGAAGTCGGGCGGGAAGTGGCTCGGAGACTGTCGCATGGTGCCGTTTGAACTACTTCATTGCCTTGTGCGAGTCCTGGAAGATTTCGGCATCCCGCACTTGATGACTGGTTCCACTGCTACCATCGCCTACGCGGTGCCACGTTTCACGAACGACATCGATGTCGTGGTGGACCTTCATCTGGATCAGGTGCAAAGTTCGGGAGGCAACCTCCCACGGAGCCACGGTAAACACGGAGAGGTTAATCGCAGCACTTCGCCCTCTGTGTGCTCGTTGGCCTCTGTGTTTGTTTTCCCTGCGGAGCGAGGAGCTCACGGACGGAGGCCGTCCCGCAGATGGTTCGTAAAAGACTCGTCCAGCGGTGCTGGCATATCCGACATTCGGATATCAAGAACCGCAGCGTCTCTCTCGTAGGGTACGGCTCCGGTCGTCATGCTCTGTGGCACCGCCAGACGCAAAGCATGATCATTCCACCGGACGTCCCGCTGTGCGGCTCTTGCTCCGCTCGATCGACTGGAGCGCCAGATACTTGTCGCCGAACTTGTCCATGTTCTCCAATTCGTCATCGTACTGGTTGTAGTGGCGTTCCTCGTCGGCAACGAGATCCTCGAAGAGTTTCTTGGATACGCTGTCCGCATTCGCTCCGCACTCGTTGGCCCAGCGGTTGTAGTCCAGAGAACTGTGCTCTTCCATCTCCCTGGCCAGCTTCAGCATGTCGCCAACTTCACGGATGCTCCTAACCTCCGCCGCGGCGACCATATTCACCTCGCCCTTGAGGAACAGAATCCGCTCAGCGAGCCGCTCGATATGGAGCATCTCCTCAATCGCGGTCTGCCGAAACAGTCCTGCCAGCAAATCGAAGCCTTGGTCATCACAGTGAAAGTGAAAATACATGTATTGATGAACAGCCGACAGCTCGTCGGCTACTGCCTTGTTCAGCAATTCAACGCTTTTTCCGTGCATGGTCATTTCCTTGGGTTGTTTTGAAGTTGTTCGGTATTGGGCCTGACGGCTTGTCGGACTTCGTGTGGCAATTGCCGCACACACCTGCCAAATGGGACGTAAAGACGGTTCGGCCGAGAATCCGTGCAGTTAATCATCTGACGACACCGACTGCAAGTCAGGCAGTGGAAGACGCCGATCAAAACGACGCATGGAACCCTTGCTGCTGGCCTGCCACCCGCCAGTTTCCGCGTGACGCGGCTCACGGGGCGACCATCCAAAATCCGGCGAAGCCCAACCCCGAGTCACCAGTCGCGTTCAAACACGCAACCGCTCGTGTGACGAAGTGGTAATAGCTGCGAATCACTTGTTCGCAGCATCGTGTTTACGCGCAGCTAACCTGTGAAAACGCCCGCACGATTCCGATTTCGTACTCAGCCGCCCACTCTTGGATCGCCTGCCTCTGCTGGCCGACGAGAACACGAACGGGTCCTCGATCGATTGAAATTAATGCGCCACGGTTCGGACGCGCGCAGGCTCCCTGGCTCAGAGTCGACACTCATTCCGGAATGGCGAGGGCGTTCCGCACAGCGTAGAACGCAGCCTTGGGGCGACCCGTCTCATCAAAAAGAAACGGCCGAGTGGCGATCACCTCCCCCCAGGGGGACCGGTCGATAATCCCCCAGAACTTGATTCCCCGAAAGTTTGGAGTCGCGACTGCGATTGATACTACCTCGCCGTAGATTGACGCCTGGCGGTCCAGCTCGGCCTCCAACTCCTTCTTTGTGTCGATGCTTACATCCAGTTCCGTAATCCACAGCTCCACACCCAGTCCGGAGAAGCGACGGAAGTTCTCTGTCAAGCTCCGATAGTAATCACCGTCGGTCTCAAGCCCGTGGCCCTTCGATCGGTTAAGTTCCGTTGTGAGATGCATTTGGAATCCGACGCCGTGGACCGGCACGCCGTCAGCCTGGAGTTCCCGGACCAGTCGAAACATCCGGTCGGACTTCGGGCAGACTATCTCGTTGTTGAAATCGAGCAGGATGAGCTTGGCCTTCGGATCGGCCTCGTGCGCGAGGTGGAACGTGCGACGATACCACTCAACCCCCGATTCCGGATCGCGCGGATCGTCCTGATACGCTTTCCAGTAGGGCTGGGCTGTCTGGTACCCTGAGAAGGTGTATGCCGGCAGGAGTTGCTCGTTGCACACGTCCCAGACATGCACTCGCCCCGCGAAGTGTCGTACGGTGTCTCGTATGTATGCCTCGTATAGCTCCCGGACGGCGGCTTTCTCCTCAGGGGTGCGCACCGGAAACTTCTTGAGCCAATCAACTCGGCAGCCGTAACCCAGACCGTGGCCGTGGACCGAGAGGTTGTGGTCCTGGCACCACCGGATGAAGACGTCGGACCCGCGGAACTCGTAGCGGCCTGGGGCGAGCCAGCTTTGTCCAGGGTACATCTCCCACCCAGCCGTCATGATCGAGAAGTGCTCGGCGGCGATTGACTGTTCGATGCGGATCGTCGGACTCTGCTCCCAGTTGTTAGGGGCTTTGCCGAAGATGAGTCCCGGCAGGTTTGCGCCGATCGCGAGGCCACGTCTCTCGGCGAGCAACCTCAGCGAAGGACCGTCCGCTGCGAAGCTCACCGCCGGGATCAAAGTGGTCAGCATCAGCCAGGCCAGAAGTACCCGCCTGTTCACGCGACACCTCCTTCGCTTGATGTAACCGATCACGGGGCAGCGACGTTTGATTGTCAACTGCTGTTTCGTCCGACTATGCCGATCGCATGCATGTGGTGATGTACGTCCGGCAAGGACATGGTTTTGTCGCGAGAAAGGCTCCGGTCGGCGATTTGCCAACCCATGGTGGTTAATCGAATGAAAGCCAGGATAGGACTGGCGACCCGTTCCCGCAAGCGCCGTTATTGCTGCCCCCCGTGGCAAAAGGAATGGCAACGATGTCAGCGACTTATCGAGCATCGACTCGACAAACAACATCGCGAACCCAACGATGGCCTCAGCGTTGAGCAACCTGAGCTGCAAGGGGCGAACGTGCGATGCGAGATGGGCGAGCGACAATGCGGTACTGCTGATGGCGCCGCAGCCGCGCATCAACTGATGCGAGAACTGGGCTTGGCGCAAGTGATTGATAACTGCTTGCTGTTGCTGAAGTGGCATAAGCCGAATCGCGAATTGAACCACGTATTGAACTTTGCCCTTAACGCATTGCGCGCTGGTGAATGTCTGGACTTCATGAAATTGTGTCGCGAGGAGGCAGCCTATCTGGGCGGATTGGGTGCCTGGCGAACGCCAGACCCGACCACCGCTGGAAACTTCTGTCGGCGGTTCAAAGACCAGGACGTTCGGATCTTGATGAGGGCATCCGCCAGGGGCTGGCCCAACGTCCCGAAGCGTCGCCGAGCGATCCCTTGTTCCGCCTGGGCCATCAACGCACAGCCACCATGATGGCTCGCGACCTCGATGCCGCCCGTGCGAAGTTGCTCGCCGAGGTCAAAACGGACAAGCAGAGAAAACGGCGGGAACAGACTTCGTTTCTGAAGCACGTGGACCACGACGGACAATTCGCCGCCTTTCACGCCTTGCGTAAGACGTTTATCACCAACCTCTCGCTTGCCGGCGTGCCGCCCAAGGCGGCCCAGACGCTCGCCCGCCATTCGGACATCAATTCGATGATGAACACCTACACCATGCTGCAGGTTCTCGACCAGGCCGCCGCGGTGGAATCGCTGCCGCCGGTTCCGAATGCGGTGGAGCAGAAGGTCGGCCGTTCATCCGAATCGAGGCGAGATCCAGCGACGATTGACGCCGATCGCAATGCCCTCGTTGACCTCGCTTCGCTGCCGTCCGACGTGGCGAGAATCCTCGTCGTGTGGGAGCAACTGCCGCCGGAGGTGAAGAACCGTCTGGCGGCGAGCATCCGTCCCCCAGTCGCGCTGCGACGGGCGCGACAACCCCCTCGCGCCAGTACGCAATCACTCGGGCGGTTCTGAGTTCATTCGGACGTTTCGGCGGGGATTCCGGATTAACGGCGGTTGTTATCGAACCCTTTTCTTCACCTGGCCGATCTCACAACTGGTCGATAGAAGGTTTTCGTGAACCAAATCGGGGCGAGCAAAGTTGGAAGACTGAGCGAGCATTGTCCCCCGAGGGGTACTCCATCAGAACGTGGCGAAGCCTGGGATCGCGCTTGGCCGGGGACCAAGAGAACGCGGTTTCAAATCCCGCCGTTCTGACTCGCCGACGAACGCGCACGTCGCGGCTTTCCCGACAGTGACAACGTCTGTCCCGTTTTCGCCTTCAGACCGACATACGTGGCCACGCGCGCGCCCTCGTGGCAAAGGGATGCCAGTTTCTGTGTTGACATGACTGCCTGCGAATCCAGCGAATGCCGATCTAGCGCGAACGCACAATGGAAAAGTCCGATCGGCGCCGGCCCGCGTCGTGCGTCAATCCCGCCAATTCCATATCACCCGCTCGTTCGCGTCGAACTTCCGAGCGTGCTCGAGGCACACCTCCCGTTTTTCCCCCGCAGCCGCATCGGCAGCTCGACGAGCCTGAGTGGCCGCCTCGCTGAAGTTGCCGTCGGCGGCGTAAGCAATGGCAAGCACATCGAGGCACGTCCAATCGGTGTGTCCGGTGGCCTCGCAGGCCAGTCTGGCGTGTTGGAGTGCGTTTTTCGGATCGGCGCGCCGCCCCGCGGGTGGGGCACCGAAAAGAAGACTGAGACCACGATGGGCAGCCGCATCGTGGCCCCCGAGTTGCAGCAGACGTCTCCACTCCGCTTCGGAAGACGCCCACCTGCCATCTGCCGCCAAAGCTTGGGCATGCAACCATGCGACCCGACCATCCTGCTTTGCCAAGCGGCGGGCTTTGGCCAATTCCCGAAACCCTTCGCGAACCTGTCCGCTCACGACCATCAGTTCCCCTTTCGCAGCCAAAGCCACCGGCATGCTGGGCCCTCCTGACTCGATGGCCGCGTCGAAGTGCTGCTTTGCCTGAACTTCGTCGCCCAGACGCCTCAGCGCGACGCCCCGCGCCAACATCCCCGCCGGGTTGTTCGCCGAGACCAGCGCGAGTGCGTCCGCAATGGCGCGCGCCTCCTCCTTGCAGTATCGCCCCTGCGCGTCCGTGACCAACCAGTACTCCGCCTGTGATTGATGGTACTCCTTTTGCAGCGATTCGGCGGCTTTAGCAATATCCACCAGTTGCTCGATCACTTTCAACAGACGCTCCGCGGCGAGTCGCGACACGGCATCCATCTGTCGTAACTGGTCAAATATGGCCAGCCGCTGGGCTTCATATTGCACTGCGACACAATCCATCGTCGTTGCGATTCGGATGTTGGACTCGCCGGCGTTCCGCTTGGACGAACGCCGGCTTGCCGAAGCGTATTCCTCGGCCTGCCGCGCCGCGTCGTCCCGGCTTGCCTGGGCTTCCAGGGACCGGATGGTGTTGAGAACCGCGTCCGCCTGCAGTCTCTGCAGATCGAGTCGGATTGACTCATACGATTGCAGCAGTTCTTCCTGACGCCGCACGATGCGATCTCGTTCCTTCAGAATCCGCGCGTGCCGCTGTTCGAACCGTGCGACGCGGGCAGCTAGATCAGCTGTCAGTCCGCTCTCGACTGCATCGTCGGCCGAAAACGCCGCCAGAGGCAGTGCCGCCAGAACGCTTACAACCATCGACCGGATCAGTCGCATCGCAATCATCTCCGTCACAGGGTACCGCGACGCATCAACCGACAGCCAGAGTTGCGAAGGGAGCGATGGAGAACATCGGTTCTCGGCTGCGAGGACCGACAACTTGACGTTTCTTCGGCGTCAGCCCGATAATATAGCAATTCACTTGACGTGACGCATTGACCGGTTCCCACTCGTTCGACCCTGCCGCGAGCAGCGGCGTCCGTGGAGGACGGCGGTCCGCCGAGTTTGCCTGCTGCCGTTTCATCGTCTCTGCAAACCGGAGCATCGGCCATGTTGACCTTGCGTCGCCTCACGTCGTCCTTCCATCGACGTGTTTTGATCGTTGGAACTTGTGGACAATGTCTGTTGGCCATTGCCATGGCCGGCATCGGGCAGGCTGAATCGCCGCCAATCGCGTTGAGACCGTCCGACGCGAGGGTCCGATCGGTCCTGCAGGACGAAGCCGACGGCAGAATCACTGACCGTGCGTCGGCTCTCGCAGAGGTGCGGGCCGCAAGTCCCAACCTGACCGAGGCCCATTGGCATAGCGGTTCGGTTCTTTGGCGGGAGCACTGGCTGCCGTGCGAGGCGATTGCCGACGACGCTGCCTATCGCGACTCCGTGAGAGCCTATCGCGAGGAGCGTGCGAAGCGGCAGCGCGATCCGGATGGCGACGAGAAACTCGCTGAATGGTGCCAATCACGAGATCTGGTGGACCAGGAACGCATCCATTGGTTAAGAGTCCTGGAAGCCAATCCGGACCACAAAGAGGCCCGGGGGCGACTCGGGTACAGGTTGATTGACGGTCGCTGGTATGTGCCGGAAGAAGTCCGTCTGGCAAAAGAGCAGACGCAGGATCTGAAACGCCGCCTCCTCAAGTGGATGCCGATCTTGAAATCGCTGGTCAAAGACTGCCGCGCACGAGACATGAAGCGGCGCAGCGACGCATTTCAGAAGCTGTCGGAAATCAGCGACCCCGATGCGATTCCCGCATTGGAAGTCGCCGCGCTGCAGGCCAACGACGATCTCGCTCCACGACTCGTCCGCCTGATCGCGGAAACCGGGACTCTTGAAGCGGCCACAGCGCTCGCTCGCATTGCCGTCTCTGATGCGTATGGCTCCGCGGGGGACGCTGCCGCGAAGGCACTGCGGGAGGTGCCGGCCGACTTCTATGTGCCGGCCCTCCTGCGAATGCTGTCATCGCCGATCAGTCGGCAATTCACGCTGCTGGAAGGGGCCAATGGCACACTCGCCCTGCGTCAGTTGCTGTTCCGAGAAACGGAAGACCGCCGAGAGGTGGAACAACTCGAAAACGTGATTTCGATCAACCAAACGACACGTCGCGTCGATCTGCTGCTTTGGTTTTCGGTGTTGGGACGCAGTCGTGGATTTTCAGCGCGTCAGGAGGAGTTTGCGAGACCTGCCGGAACGATCGCGGGAAACGCGGCGGTCGCCGGAGCGGCGCGGACCTACCTGGAGCAGGAATCCCGCGATTTGCAGGCGAACGTCGCGGCCGCTAACGCGAGAATTGACGATCTCGACCAGCGTATTTGCGGCGTATTGTCCGTTGCCACGGGCTGTCAGTTGCCGGCGGATCCCAACGCCTGGTGGAGATGGTGGTATGATCGAAACGAACTCTACGTGCCGGATCAGAAGCCGACGCACAGCTCCTACCAGTTCGGCAACTACGTCATTCCGCTGACTTCATCTCAAGTGTCCGTGGCGGTTCATCAGTTCTCGTGTCTCGTCGCGGGCATGCAAATCCAGACTGCGGATGGACTGCAGCCCATCGAGTCGATCCAGCCGGGCGATCTCGTTCTGGCCCAGCGTGTTGACTCGGGAGAACTGGCTTACAAACCAGTGTTGAGAGTCACCACCCGTCCACCCGCGGCCATTGTGAGAATCGGAACGGAACGCGACACCATCCTCGCCACGGGAGGGCATCTGTTTTGGGTTGCCGGTCACGGGTGGGTTCGTTCGCGGCAATTGCAGACCGGAATGCGACTGCACACAGCCCACGGAACAATTGCGATTCAAACGACCGCAACGGAGAGCGATAAGCAACCGGCGTACAATCTGATTGTGCCCGATTTTCACACGTATTTCATCGGAAACGCTCGGGTACTCAGTTACGACAATACGCCGCTGCTCCCCACGATGTGTAAGGTGCCCGGGCTGGTGGCGAACGCCGACAAGAGGTAGACGGGGGCAGCTCGGACGCGTGGAGAATTCTCGGCCACTCTCGGAAACGTTTCCGGTGTCTTCACCTGTCTCCCGTAATCGGTGTGTCCGGGCGCGGCGTGCGCCGGTTGCACGATCGGTACTGACTCATGGGTGACTCCATCCCAACGCATCTACCGCGGACGCGAACTCCTCAGCGAATGGCTCAGCTTCAAAGCGGAAATAGACTTCTATCAAGCGAGCCTCGGTAGCCGGATCGCGAAACCACGTCTCAATCTGCTCGCTTGCCAACGGAGTTTCCGCCCAGAACACATCTCGAAACATGTCTGGGCGGTTTACGAACATCCGAGCCACCATTGCCAGATTACGAAGGGCCGGTACCGCCTCAGCTGCCCGCCACACTCCAAGGAACGGCGTCATGTCCACCCTTGCCACGGCAAGCACAAGAAGGTAATCCGGAATCTGGTTCGCAGGGTACGTCGCAACGAGGCAGCGCCCCCACGCCATCAGGAAGCTCTCGATAGCCCGCTGCTCTTCGTCAGGCCATGTGCGCCATTTGGCGTATGGGAGTTTGCCGAAAAGATGGTGGCCCTCAATGGGACTGGGTGCAGTCGAAACTTGCAGCTCAAACAACCGCGGCAGGAAGTGGCGAAAATCATCGGCGTTACCCCAAGTATAGAGCGCCTCGGACGCATACCGGGCAAGATCTTGTGCACTGCCCTGCAGCCCCGTGCGAAAAAGAAGCCGCTTATCCAAGTGATCCACACAGCACGGACAGGCACGCATGTTGTGGTTGAGCGGGTAGCGGCTGAACGTTTGGTACAGCAAACCAATGGCCTGCTGGAGCCCTTGGCGGGCGTCATCGTCGATGATGGGTTCTTCCATAATCGCCTCGCAGGTCAGAACTTCCCAAGCCGTATGGTGTCGAACGACCAGCGTCACCGAATCGGCGGTGACGCCTTTCATTCTTTCAGCACCGGATCGCGACCACGGTGCACGCTTTGGGTACGCCCGGTACGGAAGTGACTTCACGGGATGAAAGTCCCCTGTACGAGACAGGGAGCCTCCTCGGCGATAATCTTTGTCTCGAACCGCTTACTCGGCCAGTTTCTTCAGAGCATTTCCATATTTCCGGTTCGTGGTCTTCATCGCTGCCCGGAACCTGGCTTTGCCTTCCTCACGCGGAGCGGGCGCGATGATCAATATCTTTCCGTCGGTCGTAATTTCGAGCGGTGCCTCCGGATCGATCTTCAGCAGATCAAGCACCGGTTTGTCGATCACGAGCGCCCAGCTGTTACCATGCCTGGTCAGTTTCTTGCGCATCGCCCATACCCCTGCGGTCACTCACTGTACTTACATTGTATCACCACCAAATAGCGTACACGATCACCGCTTTCATGGACGACGCTGGATGCTTGGCGGGAAGCCGGGGCGCGCAGTCTTCCGCATAGGATTTGCCGGTGCGGCCGTTTCCTTTGGCGGAGGCAACGCCGTGGCAACGTTGGGCCCGAGTTGCGTTGATCCGACACCCGGCGAGTTCGGGCCAACCCGCGCAACCGACTCGCCACACGCCGCCACCCGTGCAACGACGTGGCAAGCTACTGGCGGCGATGCTGCCACGCTTCCGCGTGCTTCGCGACTGCATCCCGCTGCCAACGTGGCGCCCGGCGGGAAAACAGCCGACGGAGCGTGTCCACGCACGTGGACCTACTGGATCAGGGGCCGCGATCGCAGCGATGTCGGGACCGCCGAGGAGCTTGAGGTCAGTGATTCAGAGGCAATCCGGTGAAACGGCGAGTTGGATGAGGGTTCCAGTCAACTTAATGTATGCCGTCCAATTCGTGTGGGGCCTGGAAAAAAGTTTGAAAGATTGGCGCAGCTGCTGGATGAATATAGTTAGGGAATGAGTCCACAGCCATTACGGTGCATCCACGCCGGGCAAAACGTGGGGTGGAGTAATACGCTTTCCTGAACAACCGTCGAATAGCCAGGATTCCGCCAATCATCGGGGCACGCCATCGTGGAATTTCCGGAGACGAGTCAGAGCCTGATCGCTCGGGTCAAAGACCTGAAGGATGCGGCGGCATGGGCCGAATTTCTCGGCATCTACCGGCCGGTGGTGTACCGGATGGCGCGACGGCGCGGAATGCAAGATGCCGACGCGCAGGATGTCACCCAGCAAGTTCTCGTGGCCGTTTCGCGAGCTGTCGGCGACTGGCAATCGGGATCGAACCGACCGCCGTTTCGGGCCTGGTTGGTGACCATCACACGCAACGCAGTCGCCAAGGCGATCTCTCGCCCGAGGCGAGACGCCGGCACAGGCTCCACCACCGTCATGCAGTTGCTGAACGCTCAACCGGCCGCCGATCCTGAAACGACGGCCGAGTTCGTGCAGGAGAGTCGCCAGGAAGCACTGCGTTGGGCCGCCGACCAGATTCAACCTGAGTTTAGCCTGGTAACGTGGCGGTTGTTTTGGGAAACGGCCGTCGAGGGACGGCCTGCAGCCGACGTGGCCGCTGCTGCTGGACGTTCAACCGGTGCGGTCTACATGGCGCGCTTTCGGGTTTTGCGGAGGCTGAAAGAGAAGGTGCAAGAAGTGTCCAGGCATTGGGACGTCTAAGGCGGAGGCAGAACCATGAACCACATTACGGCTTGTATAACTCCGGAACGACTCCGGCAAATTGCAGAGAATGACTTGACGCCCCGGGAATGGACGGAGCTGGAATCGCACCTGACCGACTGCGAGCATTGTCGTCAGGTGATGGAGGAGGCGGAAGCGGAGTCCCCTTGGGCTCAGGAGGTGAGCGACGCACTGTCCGGGGGCCGCCACAAGGACGGCGTGTTGAGTCAGGCGATTCCTGGCGTCGAAGATTCCCGGCAAGGCTTGGACAGTTCTCTCCAGGGCATGCTGGCGTTACTTGGACCGACCGACGACCCGCGCATGCTGGGCCGCATTGGCGCTTACGAAATTGTCGGCATCCTGGGACGCGGGGGAATGGGCATAGTGTTCAAGGGGTTCGATGCGGCGCTGAACCGGTATGTCGCGATCAAAATGCTGCTCCCGCACTTGGCGACTTCGGGCGCTGCCCGACAGCGATTTGCCCGTGAGGCCCAGGCAGCGGCAGCTGTCGTTAACGACCACGTCATGGCCATTCACTGCGTCGCCGAGTGGCAGGGAATGCCCTACCTCGTCATGCCCTACGGACGTGGACCGTCGCTGCAGAAGCGATTGAGCGACGAAGGTCCGCTCAGTGTGGTCGAGATCCTACGAATCGGGATGCAGACGGCAAAAGGACTCGCCGCGGCACACGCTCAAGGGCTGGTTCACCGTGACGTTAAACCCGCAAACATCTTGCTGGACGAGGGCGTGGAACGTGTTGCGCTCACCGATTTCGGCTTGGCACGCGCCGTCGATGACATCAGCCTGACGCGCGTCGGCTCATTGGCCGGAACACCGGAGTTCATGTCGCCGGAACAAGCCCGCGGTCAATCCGTAGATGCCAAGTCGGACTTGTTCAGCCTGGGCTGCGTCCTGTATGCGATGTGTGCCGGAAGGCCGCCTTTTTGCGCCGAATCAAGTTATGGGGTCCTGCGCCTCATCATCGACGAGGAGCCGCGATCCCCCCGCGAAATCAATCCGGAAGTTCCGGAATGGCTCAGTGCGATCGTGGCCAAGTTAATGGCGAAACGCCCGGAAGACCGCTTCGCATCCGCGAGCGAGGTTGCCGAGTTGCTGGAGAGCTGTCTGGCTCACCTCCAGCAGCCGACCACCGTCCCCCTGCCGTCTTGCCTGACTGAGCCACAGGACAGAACGGTACGAAAGTCTCTTTCACCGCTCGCTAAAGTGGTCTTCGTGATGCTCGCAGCGTTCGGCTTGTTCTTGGCATTCATCTTTGCATGGCAAGTGTTTCAGTCAGCTCCGAACAAAGATGTTGCGTTGCTGCAAGGAGAATGGCAACTCATCGCTTCGGAACGGGATGGCGCAGCGCAACCGGAATCGCAATTCAAACCGTACAACGAACGGATGGTCATCAAGAGGTCGAGGATCACGCAGATTCAAATCGCTCCCGACGGGAAAGAGATTAGGGGAAATGACGGGTCGTTCTCGCTCGGCGAAAACAAAGACGGCAGGACCATTGATATTAAAACTGCGCGAGGCACCGCTCACGGACTCTACAGGATCGATGGAAAAACACTGACGTTGTGCATCACGCGCAGCGGCGGTCCGCGTCCCAATGCTTTCACGACGACCAAAGGGGACGAACGCATGCTGACGACCTATCGGCGAACATCGGCGGGAACAAGCAACACGGGGCTTGAGACACGAACAACCCAAACGAGTCCTCGCGAGGATGCAACGACTTCCACCCGCCCGGCCATCACCGAGCCGCGAGGAGTCCGGACTGCGGACGAAACTGCCCCGCTTGCAGCGTCGATCCGCAACCTCAAGCAGATCGGCCTGGCGCTGCACAACTATCACGACGTGCACAAGGCATTTCCTCCCGCGTACACCACGGACAATAACGGCAAACCGGGGCTGAGTTGGCGAGTACTGATCCTGCCGTACGTGGGAGAAGCGGCGATGTATGAGCAATTTCACCTGGACGAACCCTGGGACAGCGAGCACAACAAACCCCTGTTGGCGAAGATTCCGGCGGTGTACGCTTCGCCGGCCGATTGCGATCCGCCTGGTGGAGCTGCCTATCTCGGGATTGGCGGCGAGCGGGGTGTGTTTGGCCGCAAGGAAGGCCTGCCGATCGCCAAGATCACTGACGGTTTGTCCAACACCATCATTGTGGTGCTATCCCTATCCCACAGTGAATCCGTGGTGGAGTGGACGAAACCGGATGAGTTTGTGCCGGACGCCGCCAACCCGATGAAGGGACTGGTTCAAGTTCATTCAGGCGGGTCCCCTGTCTTGATGGGTGATGGGGCAGTACGGTTCCTTTCCAAAGAGACCGATCCTGAGATGGTCAGGGCGTACCTCACGATTGACGGCGGCGAATCCGCGGGAACATTGCCGTTATCGCGATAGCAGGTCCACGTGAATCGGCCGTTCGGCGTCAGCGGTTTGCCCCTCCGAAACAACGACCGATGCTGCCAAGTCCCGGGGGGCCGCTGCCCGTGCCACCTTTGCCTGACGAGCCATAAATACCTCCCCGCTCAAACACGTGAAACGAGGCTGCCATGACGGGGCACGCCGGTCCCTGACTTCGGGTTGGCGTAAGCGTCTTGCCCGACTGTGGTAAGCGTACAGCAGCACCATGGTAGGCCGCGGGCGAAGCCCGGCGGCGGGATAGCCATGGACGGGGCGGCGTCCTGAGCCGGTGGGTGTTTCGGCCGGTCCGTTGTTACGTGTGCTCTGCGCCGTGGCGAGACCGAGTGCTCTGCGCGATTCGCTGCGAGGTGCTCACACTGCCCGCTTAGCGCTTATCGAGTGCCCGCCGCGTCCGGCGCCGCTGTGCGGCTTCGTACTGCTTGCGGTCAGCCTTGTCGCGTCGCTCTTCTTGCCGGTAAACGCGAACGGCTTCCGGGTGACTCTTCTTCCATACGTCGGGAAGCAGCGACTCGTAGTCCGTCTGGCCAGCGAGCAGTTGATCGAGCACGTCCTGGATGTACACGCCTACATCCAGATCGTGCCGCCGCGCGCTGCTGACCAGCGTCATCATCTTGGCGCTCTGCTCACCGGCCTCCACATTGCCGACAAAAAGCCATGCTTTTCGCCCGAGTGCGACCTGCTTCATCAGCTGTTCCACGCTGTTGTTGTCGATGGGAATCCGGCCGTCCTGCACGAAGGCGTTCAGCGATTCCCAATGATTGTGCAGGTATCGCAATGCCTCCGCGAAGTCGCTCTTGGGAAGCACGGTCTGGAGCGGAATGCTGTCCAGCCAGGCCTTGATGCCGTTGAGCACGACGCTGGACTCCCGCTTGCGCAATGCTTCGCGGTCATGCCAGGTCATGTCCTTGGCGCGCGTCTCGATGTCGTACAGCGCCTGGATCATGCGCAGGAGTTGCTCCGCCTCGGCCTGATACGTTTCGGCTTCCGTTACCTTGCGGCGCGCATGGCCCCAGCAGGCGACGAACTCCAAACGCTCGTCACTCTTGAGCACCACACTCAGATTTCCCGAGAAGCAGTCGCCCTGCACCTTGCAGCGGCTGTGCTGGAAGAAGTCGTCCGGTCCGTCGCGGTGCCGCGAGACGCGGAAGTCGAAGATGTTGTAAGGCGCCAGGTGCAGTCCCGAGTACACCCACATCTTGGCCAGCAGGCTGTCCTGTTTCTTGGCACGGGCCTCGGCCACCTTCTCAGCCAGTCGCTGGCTCTTGGCGTCTCCTGGAATCGCTTCGGGGATCACCTGTGGAAGCAGCATGCGACAGCTGGTGTCATCGATTCCCACGCCGATGTCGGCCTGCACTCGGCGCGTCATGAACAGGAGAAAGGGATCGACCGCGAACTCCACCTTGCCCACGACGTTCTTCAGGGTCGAGCGGCTCGGAACCCAGCCGCTGCCCGCGAACAGATCCTGCTGCCGATAGAGTGGCAGGTAGTGGAACCACTTCGCTTCGACGATCGCCGCGGCGATACTTGTACTGTAACGATCTCCTTCCACCAGCGACGTCGGGCGTTCCGGAGAACCGACTCCGCACTCGGCGTGGCCCTCACAGGCGTACTTCGGATACTTCTTCACCAGCACGTAGAGTTCGGGCCGCCTGTGGATCAGCGTCTCTGTGGTGTCGTAGCCGATCACCGTGCGTGCGCCGTGCATCGGGCACTGCGACACCGCGCCGGTCGCGTCCACGATCTGTTCTTCCCGACGCAGGTGGCTGGGGAACGATTCGTCGCGACGCCGGTTCTGCTTGCGGACACTGCGCCGAACCGTGTAGGTCTGAATGATCCGCTCGGCTTCGGCCTCGGCTTCCGCGCGCGCTTCCTGATACTCCTGGCTGTCCTCGAACGGCAGATAGGTCTGCCGGGCATCGGGGAAGACGCGTTTCTCGCTCGTGTGCCCGTTGACGAAATGGCTGAGCATCTTGCGAAGCTTCTCCATTTCGGTCGTCAGTTCCTCGATCTTCTGCGCCTGCTGCGCGTTCGCGTCCGCCTGGGCCTGAATGGTCGCCCAGCAGCTGGCCAGATCCTTCGGCATGTCGGTCGCGTCGTGCATAGAGGTACTATAGTGAGATACTCATAACAAGAAAGAGGACACGGTCCGAAAGCAGAAAAAAACCGCGAAAAAAAGGCCCGCTGCGAGCTCGCCTTCATTCGCGCGCCGGGCTAGCCGCCGTTTTCGCGCCAACCGCTGGCAGCGCATACCGCTTGCGACGCTTGACGCTCGAGAGGTCAATTCCCGAAAGCAGCAGGCCGAGCATGGTCTGGTCCATCTCGACCTGTATGCCGCGCGCTGCAAGAGCAGGTCTCTGGTAGGTTCCTTGCTCCAGCCGCTTCATCCAGATCGCCAGGCCGTCGCGATCCCAGTACAGCAGCTTGATGCGATCAAGGCGCCGGTTGAGAAACACGAACAGATCGCCTGCGCGGACGTCTCTCTGAAACTCGGTCTGCACGATGGCGTGCAGACCATTGAAGCTGCGACGCATGTCGACGTGCTGCGTGTAGAGATAGATCCGCAGCTGCCCCGCAGCGAAGGAAGGCGCCATCGTAAGCATGTCCGCGTCTCCGCTCAACGGCTCAGCAGCACTTCGCGAAACGCGACACCCTGCGACGCGGCCGATTGCCCGACGCATTGCACGACGCAGCGGATGGTCTCCAGGCAGTTCGCCGGAATGGAGAGGCAGGCCCCGTGCTGCAAGTGGAAATGCACCATCTCCACGTTCCCGCCAACGGACGCAGTAGCGCCGGAAGGCAGCGCGCGTCGATGACCAAGCACCGACGGATCACCATCCGAAGGCGCGCAGCGCAGCGAACCTCCTGCGCAGTTCGCAGGCTTCTCCACGGGTCGCCGCGACGACTTCACAGGCCCGGACTCCGCAAGCCGCTTGGCCCAGTAATAGAACGTGTGTACCGCCACGCTCTCGCGCCGACAGAACCCGGCCACGGTCATTCCGCTTGCGCGAAATCTCGCCAGTCGCTGCTCCCAGTCGCTCCGCTTCCGCTCATCCAACTGCCGTCTCATGCTCTAGCCTCCGAGTGCAAGTTGCCGCGTGCCGAAGTTGGCACGACCAACCCTACACCCGAAAACTGAGCCGCGCCGACTGCGCCAAGCATGGCAGTCGTGTACGCTTAC
>CAIPEB010000556.1 GCA_903863885.1 uncultured Planctomycetaceae bacterium
GCACCGAATGTACAGCGGCCAAGTCGCCGGTCTGGCGGTGCAACTGCCCAAGTGGGTGTATCCGCTGGTATGTCAGGTCGATACTGGCCAGTTGCAGTTCGACAACTACCACGGCCGCTGGGGCGACCCAAAACACCTCGATGCCTTTCGTCAGGCGTACGCGGTCGAAAAAGCGAAGATCGAGGCCCGTCGCAAAGGACATGTCGTGACCGAACAGCCGCTGGCCGATGGGTCGATCAGACTGACCATCCATGTGGGAGGTGCCGCGTGACGACGAAAACCATCGAGATCATCGTATCGCCCACCGGGGAAACGCGGCTGGAAACCAAGGGGTTTAGCGGATCGTCCTGCCGGGACGCGAGCAAGCTCATCGAAGAAGCTCTTGGCCAGCGAAGTGACGAGCAGTTAACGCCTGAATTCCACACCACGCAGTCGACCGGTCAGCAGGTCCGTCAGCAGAGTTGACTGCTGCTGACGACGGCACCATCGCTTGGCTTGGTTGATCGAAACCGAAAACCACTTTGCGAGCAACAAACATGATCGAAACCGTAAAACGGAAGTTCTCCCTGGGCCTTATTCTGGCAACGCCCGCTGCACTCACCGTTTTGAAGGACGCCGGGAAGTTGCCGAGCGAGTTCCTCGACCGGCATATCAGTGGTGACTGGGGCGAGTTGCCCGACGGGGATGGCCAGCTCAACGACGAGGCCCTGCAGGACGGATCGCGGCTCTTTTCCGCTTACTTCGTGCACGGCGGCAAGAAGATCTGGATCATCACCGAAGCGGCCGATGATCAGGGCCAGCGGGAGGCGACAACCATCCTGTTGCCCGAGGAATATTGAGAAACCAAAACTCAAACCGTCCAAGCGTCAATACGACATTCCCCGGAGCCACATCGGGGAAATCCGACTGTCACGTACCGGAATCCGCTCCGGACAGGGCAGGCCCTTCTACAGAGATCAACTGGATGTCTTCTCCCAGCGTTCAGCTGGTGAGCCGGAAGGTCCACGCATAGGAACAGTCGGATATCCGCCACCGACGTGTGTCACTTCCACGGAACCAACACTATGTCACTTTCCACGCAACTTTCCGAGTACATCTCCGCGTGTTTTACGGGACTCTGGATCGAGTCCCACGAGCACGACGACGCGTTGACTGAAATCACGCAGCTTTGCCATGACCACGCCTGGCGACTGGCCACGTGGAACATCGAGCAGGGCCTGCAGATTCCCGGCCAATCCACAGCTACCGATGCAGCGGGGACGGATCCTTTGGCTGCGATCCGTGCCCTCAACACGTTGGCCGGCACGGACAGTTCCGCGATCCTCGTCCTGGCCAACTTTCACCGCTTCTTGAACTCGGCCGAGATCGTCCAGGCTCTGGCTCGGCAGATCACCAGCGGCAAACAGAACCGCACGTTTGTGGTGATCCTGTCGCCGCTGGTGCAGATCCCGGTCGAACTGGAAAAGCATTTTGTTGTGATCCAGCACGACCTGCCCACGCGGGAGCAACTGGCCGAGATCGCTGGAGGCATCGCCACCGAAACAGGCGAACTGCCGGATGGCCCGGAACTCGATCGAGTGCTGGACGCTGCGGCCGGGTTGACGCGATACGAAGCCGAAGGGGCCTTTTCGCTCTCGCTGGTTCGCGATCGCCAGATTCGGCCCCAGGCAGTTTGGGATCTGAAGTGCCAAACGTTAAAGAAAAGCGGCTTGGTCTCGCTGCACCGCGGCAGCGAGGCGTTCGACCAACTGGGCGGCCTGGATGCCCTCAAGGGCTTCTGCTCGCGGATCATGCGGAACCAAGGACATGGCAATCCGCTCA
>CAIPEB010000557.1 GCA_903863885.1 uncultured Planctomycetaceae bacterium
TCATCTTCGGTCCTCCCGGGCCCCACGGGGCCTTCCCCAGGGAGGATCTTTTCATATCCACGCCGCACACGGCAGAGCCTGGTAAATTCTCACCGCCAGAGGCGGTGGCTTAGTCAGGAGTTAGCTTCCGGTCGGCAAGCTGTCAGTTACCGTCCCAAGTTCTCCGTTCTCCGTTCTCCGTTCTCCAGACTCCAGACTCCAGACTCCAGACTCCAGACTCCAGACTCCAGACAGCCTTCTCCTCCCCGTCACGGATGCCGCATCCAATAGAAGCGGCCGTCTTCGGCTCCGCCGAGAAAGTCGGGCACTCCGTTGCCATCGAAGTCGACAGTGGCGGGACTCACATCGTGGCCTTCGATGTTCCGCGATGCCAAAGCACCGACACGTTTAAACCGCCAGACATCGCCCTGCCTGCCGAGACCGCGATAGAAATCGGCGTTCGACGAGTTCAGGAGCAAGTCGAGTTCACCGTCCTGATCCCAGTCCGCAACGCAGAGCTTGCGGCGACCGCTGCCCCCGGCACTGCGGAAGCTCAGGCGCAGCGGTTCACCGCGCTCGTCGCAGAACGCGCGAACTGGCGGCAGCAATACCAGCGAACCATCTCGACGGGCCCGCGGAAACAAGGCGAGATATCCTTCGCTGTCCAGCATGGCCAAGTCGGGCAGTCCGTCGCGGTTGAAGTCGTGCACCACGGGTGTCGTCCGCCACTGCGTGACGAGTTCCTTGCCCTGCGGCTGCCACCACGTCCATGAAGGCTTGGGGGCAGTCCCCTGCCATTCGACCTCAATCGCCTGGGGAGCCGACAGAGCAGGCGACTTGGCGGAGCCGCAGTTCTTCAGCCACTGCACACGTCCCCAGATCGAATTGAAGACCACGTCGGACAGGCCATCCATATCCCAATCCGCGACATTCAAAGTGGTATAACCCCACTTGGCCTCGGCCGGTCCCTGAATGCTTCCGTTCTTTCCGGCCATAACGCGAAACGTCTCGCCCGTCGCAGTCAGCCTTCGCGGCGCGGCCCAGCGGGGAATCGACTCGCGCGGCCCGCTGAGGTTTTCAAAGAACTCGATGAACCCCGCCGTGTTCCCCGACACGATATCGATGTCGCCGTCACCATCCCAATCCGTCCCGACCGGGGTCGCCAGCGCGCCGCATTTCAGTGTGTCTGCCTGCTGTTGAAAGAAACGCGGCGGCAGAAACTGGGGTAACCGGTCCTGCGACAGCATGGCGGTATTTTCCAGGATCGCCACGCGACCATCCTCCTGCCCCACGATCAAGTCCAGGTCTCCATCGCGATCCCAATCGAACGCGATCGGCACGATCATCTCGAGTTCCATGACCAGGGGTGACCCGTCCACGTTCTTGAGCCTGCGGCCGATGTCGTACTTCGGCTCCTTGCGGGTGCCGATGTTCTCGAAATAGGTGAAGCCGTCGAGGAATTCCCCGCACAAGAGATCGAGATCGCCGTCCCGATCAAAGTCCTCGAAATTCGGCGACGGGCAACCGAAGACATCGACCGGCCTGCCCGCTGCTTCGACCCTCACGGCGTCCGCGTAGGCCGGAGCCTCATTCGTTCCCTGGTTGCGGAACCAGAACACGAATCCGTGCAGCGGTCCGTTGGTCCATTCGCCAGCCGGGTTCCACGCGTCGTCCCAACCGTAATCGCTCCAGTCCTCGATGCCCGCGATCAGATCCAGCGTGCCGTCTCCGTCGTAGTCGGCGTAGCGCCATTGGTTATGCCGCACCTTTGGGCCCTTCGTCTGACTTCCCACGGGCTTGTAGAAGTCCGGCGAGACCGCTAGTTCGGCACGCGCGTCGATTCCCTTTCGCGCGAAGTCCGGGTATTCAAAGCCGGGCGTCAGTACACGCACCTGCGAGCCAACGTAGCTCGGCATCACGTAAGGCAGCGTCTTGCTGAGCTTGCGGGCCGGTTTGAACACCGGAAATTTCTCTTGAGGCGTGGCGGGATTCTCGAACAGCCACACTCCGTTAGAAGGCTTGTCCGGACACGAGACAATCAGGTCGAAATCGCCGTCGCCATCCGCATCGCACGGCACGGGCCAGGCCCACAGTCCGACTCCCAGGTCGACAACGAGCCCCGGATGATTGAAAGGCAACTGCTGCAGTGTACTTTCCTCGGCCGCCGGAAGGTCGATGCCCTGCCAAAGTGCGGCCGCAAAGATAAGGGTCAGGAATCGGTGACTCCGGCTTGTCATTGCGTTCCCTCTCACGTCCGGTGATGGCGTTGTGCAATCCGGAAGCCGCGGTATTTCCCGGCATTCCGGAACATGCACGGAATTCAGAGTCGATCGTCATCTCTGAAAGCGTTCACAGTTTCCAACCTTCGCGGTAGGCGCGTCGCACGTAAGATTGGGCTTCCGCATCGTTGGTTACTTCCATCTTCTGACCGTCCCACATCAAGCGGCGTCCCGGGAACCGCACGGCCAGATTGCCCATCAGCACCATTTCGGACAGCGGTCCGGAGTAGTCGAAGTTCGAACTGGCGGCCGGTCCGCCTTTGCACGCCCGGATCCAGTCTTTCTCGTGGCCGTCCATTCCGCCCGGAATGCGTGCGATCGTCGCAGGTGGAGGGGTGAACTCCTTCATCCGCGTTTCAGGAATCAATCGCGGACCTTTGCCGTAGCAACCGCACATGATGGTCCCCTTGTCCCCGATGAAGAGCGCCCCGCCGTCCGAATCGCCCATTTGGCGTCCCTCTTCCAATTCTTCGGGGCGAGGTGGCATCATGCCGCCGTCCCACCAGGTCAATCGCACCGGCGTCATGTCGCCGCGAGCCGGAAAGTGATAACGCACAATCGTCGAACGCGGATACATTTCGTTGCGAGGCTCGGTCTTCTGCCAGAATCCGCCCCAATACGTCGAGATGCAGCCTTCGACGCTGTCGGGGTACTGCAACTTCAATGCCCAGAACACGGGATCAAGCACGTGGCAGCCGAGATCGCCAAGTGATCCTGTACCGAAATCCCACCACGCCCGCCAACTCAAAGGCAGATACGCCGGATGGTACGGGCGGGGCGGCGCCGGTCCGAGCCACAGGTCCCAATCGAGAGTCGCCGGCACGGGCGGCGTGTCCTTCGGACGTTCCATTTCAATCCCCTGCGGCCAGACGGGCCGATTGGTCCATGCATGAACTTCGCGAACCGCTCCGATCGCGCCGCCCCAGATCCATTCGCAGAGCACTCGAATCCCGTCGCCCGAATGCCCCTGATTGCCCATCTGAGTGGCCACCTTGTGTTCTCGCGCCGCTTCGGTCATCACGCGAGCTTCATACACGGAGTGCGCCATCGGCTTCTGAACGTAGACGTGTTTCCCCGCCCGGATCGACGCCATCGCAACAACAGCATGCGTGTGATCGGGTGTGGCAACAATCACCGCGTCGATGTCCTTCTGACGGTCCAGCATTTCCCGGAAATCGCGATAGACCTTGGCCTGCGGATACTCCGCGATGGTTTTCGCCGCGTACTCCTGATCCACATCGCACAGCGCGACGATGTTCTCGGCGGAGCACTGCTTCAGGTTGCTGCGTCCCATGCCGCCAATGCCCACACCCGCGATATTCAAACGATTGCTCGCCGGCGTCTCGCCGTCGAGACCCAGGGCGCGGCCGGGAACAATCGTAAACGCAGCGACCGACGCCGCGGCGCCACCGAGAAAGCGGCGACGACTCGTCTTTCCCATCGTCGATTTCATCTGCTTCGGAGCGACACTCAGAGCATGTTCTTCGGGAGCGGGTTGCATGTTCCCACCTTTCGTAAGTCCTGGTCGTTACGGAACCGATCTGCATTTCCTGTTTGCTCGGACAACAGTTCCGCCGCAGACAACGTGTGAAGTCGTTGTGAAAAAACCGAAAGAAAATACCGGAGGGCGTCAGGCAGATTGCAGGGTGTCGTGCGGCCGATGATGTTGAAAGCGTTTCCATCATGCCGCATGTGCAGCACAACATCCAGTACCAATCGGCATTAACGAAATCAACAGTCACCTCTCCGCAACGTGGTGCGTATGCTTGCGGCAGTCACAACGCAGTCGATAGCATACGGCCATGCATCGTGGCCCGAACGCACGCAGCCTGCGATTAAAAGCCCGCCGCTGAACGCGACGAGGAACCGGAGAAAGAGCCGGGCAACGGGGCCGTACCCGCGAGAAATACCTGCACAGGATCACCTCGGATGAAAGCAAGCTACTTGATTGTCGCAGCGTTTTCGCTTGTTTCCACGGTCATTTGGGCCGAAGAAGGCGGAACCAGAAGCGTCCTCGAATTCGGTGCGGTTGCCGATGGCAAGACCGATGCGACGCCCGCTTTTCAGAAAGCCATGGACGAAGTCGCCGCGAAGGGCGGCGGGTGCGTTCTTGCGCCTCGAGGAAACTATCTGTTCGCCGGACACTTGAGCGTGCCCCAGGGCGTCACGCTGAAGGGCGTGTGGGAATCGGTTCCTTCGCACAACGGTATTCGGGACCGCGGGCTTCCCAAACCCACGGACGACGGCACGACCTTTCTGGTCACCGAAGGCGCCGGAAACGAAGCAGGTCCGGCTTTCATCACGTTGAATACGAACAGCACGCTGAAGGGTGTTGTCGTGTTCTATCCCGATCAAGTTGCCGACGCCGAACCCAAGCCGTACCCGTATGCGATCGCAATGCGAGGCAAGAGTCCCAGCGTGCTCGAGGTGGAGCTGCTCAATCCGTTCAACGGAATCGATGCGACGCAAAACGAGCGACATCTCATCCGCAATATCTCGGGACAACCGCTGCGGCGCGGCGTATACGTGGACCAGATCTACGACATAGGACGCATCGAGAACGTCCACTTCAATCCGTGGTGGAGCACGAAGCCCGGTCTGTTCCAATGGCAGATGCAGAACGGCGAGGCGTTTGTGTTCGCCCGCACCGACTGGCAGTACGTGCTGAACACATTCTGCTTCGGTTACAAAGTCGGCTATCGGTTCATGGCGAGCAAAGCGGGAGTGTGTAACGGCAATTTCCTGGGGATCGGTGCGGACGACTGCCACACGGCGTTGGTCGTCGAGCAATCAGCCCCCTTCGGTTTGCTGATCACCAACGGCGAGTTTGTCTCCTTTCACGGTCCCGACCCGACGATGATCGAAGTCACGCCCACCCACACGGGAAGTGTGCGTTTCGTGAACTGCGCGTTCTGGGGACCTTGCAACCAGATCGTCAAGGTCGCGGGAAAGGGAACGGTGGGCTTCGGCGATTGTACGTTTACGCAATGGGATGCCGGCAAGAAAGGAACTCCGGCCATCCGCGCTGAGGGAGGCGCGCTGCTCGTTCGAGGGTGCGAGTTCCGGCAGGACAGGCCCCAGGTCGAACTGGGCGCCGGCGTCACACGGGCAATCATCTCCGAGAACCTGCTTGTCGGCAAGGAACAGATCCTGAATCACAGCGAGGGCAATGTCCGCATCGACGGCAACGTCGGACCGAAATGAACTCAATAAGGCCTGTTGTTCTCTGCCATGCTGCCGACTTCGGCTGTTGAAGCTACTTCTTGAAAAGGGACGGTCATCATGCGAATGCAGCAAGTTCGAATGTTCGGATTGTCGGTAACTCTGTCCGCACTCGCCACAGTCGCATGGGCGGGCGAATTGCAGGTCGCGACGGCCACGATAGACATCACGCCCAAGCTTCCCGTCGCAGTCACCGGGCAATTCAATCTGCGCATCGCCACGCAAGCGGAGACTCCGCTGACCGCGAACGTGCTCGTGCTCCAGTCGCAAACCGACGGCAAACCAGGGGATTGTGCGGTCATAGTTTCGTGTGACCTTGTCGCCGCTCCGCCGGAAATCCTGGAAGCCGTGCGGCAGGCAGTCCGCAAGCGACTGCCCGATCTGGATACGCAGAAGATCTTCATGGCCGGCACGCACACCCACACGGCGCCGGTGCTCGAACCGGGCGTGTACCCGATCCCGGAAACAGGAGTCACGCAGGTCGCGGAATACCACGCGTTCCTGGCCGAGCGGGTCAGCGAAGCTATCGAACGCGCCTGGAACGCCCGCAAGCCCGGGAGCGTAACCTGGGGACTCGGTCATGCCGTGGTGGCCTACAACCGGCGGGCGAGTTACGCCGACGGCCGATCCCAGATGTACGGTCCCACGGACGTTCCCGATTTCCGCGGTCTGGAGGGGTACGAGGACCACGACATCAATTCGCTGTTTGTCTGGAACAGCGAAGGCAAACTGATCAGCATCGCGGTCAACGTCTCTTGCACGGCCCAGGAGGTCGAAGGACGATCGACGGTCAATGCGGACTTCTGGCATCCGGTTCGCAAGCGACTGCATGCCCGTTACGGCGAAGAGGTGTGCGTGCTCGGACTGATCGGGGCCGCGGGCGACCAGTCGCCCCACCTGATGTATCGCAAGGCGGCCGACGACCGCATGACAACGCTGCGAGGCCTTGATCGCATGGACGAGATCGCCCGCCGCATCGACCGGGCCGTCGACGAGGCCTACGAGGCCGTGAAAAACGACCGGCACGCGGACGCAGTACTTGCCCACGGTGTCGAAAAACTCCAACTGCCGGGACGGCTTGTGCTCGAACCGGAATACAAGGAAGCCAAGGCCGCGTGTGAAGAGGCCGCCGCTCAAATGGCCAAAGACCCCAAGAGCGCCGAGCAGGTCATGCGCCGCCTGAAGTGGTACGAGGTGACCGTTCAGCGTTTCGAGAAACAGGCCGCGAATCCGCATCCGACGTTTGACGCGGAAATCCACGCCGTGCGCATCGGCGATGCGGCAATCTGCACAAACCCGTTCGAGCTGTTCACGGACTACGGCATTCGCATCAAGGCCCGCAGCCCGGCGGTCCAGACGTTCGTGGTCCAGTTGGTCGGCGAGGGAACGTACCTGCCGACCGAGAAAGCGGTCCAAGGCGGCCACTACAGCGCCATCGTGCACAGCGGCATGGTCGGCCCCGAAGGCGGACAGATTCTGGTTGACCGCACCGTCGAACTGCTGAAGTCACTCTGGAAATAGAAAAAGCCCCGGGAAGGGGCAAAAAACGCACATCAGGACCCAGCGTCGCTGCGACTCGACGTGCTGCTTCACCAGATCTCGATCTGCGTCTCGAGCGCCACGCCGAGCCGTTCGGCGACGCCCGCGCGCAGTACTTCGATCAGCTCGATCACCTGGTTGCTGGTCGCGTCCGTATTGGCGACGATGAAGTTCGAGTTCTGCGGACACACCATAGCTTCGCCGACCGCCGCGGTCTTCAGCCCGGCCTGCTCGATCAGGCTGGCCGCGCTGATGCCGCCCACGTCTTTAAAAATGCATCCGGCGTTGACGTTTCCCTGCGGCAGCGTGGCTTTCTTGACGATCCAGGCTTTCTGCATCCGCTTGGTCAATTCGGCCGAGTCGTCTTCCTCCAGAGCGAAATCAGCCTGCAGAATGACCGGGTCGTCGAGGCTGCTCTGGCGGTAGGAAAACTGCAGCTCCTCACGCGAGTGGACGACGATATCGCCGTTGCGATTCATGACGCTTGCAGTCGCGGTCCACTGCCCCACATCCAGACCGCTTGCGCCTGAATTGCTGTGGAGTGCTCCGCCGACCGTCCCGGGGATTCCGACCAACTGCTCGAGGCCGGCCAGACCTTCGCGCACCGCCGTCGAAATCACGTGCCCGAGCTTCGCGCCTCCGCCGGCCGAGATCACGTTTCCCTTCGAGGAAATCTGGGAGAACGCCGCAGCGGCCAAACTCACGACCACGCCGCGAACACCGGCCTCGCGCACAAGCAGGTTGGATCCGCCGCCCAACACGCGGACGCCGAGCCCCGCCTCGTGGCTGCGTTTCATGAGCGCCGCCAGTTCGTCGACGGATGTCGGTTCCGCGTAATATTCCGCACTTCCGCCAAGCCGGAACCAAGTGTGTGGCGCTAGCGGTTCGTTGTCGCGAACGAAATGCTCCAAGCTGGTCAGCAAGCCCATCGCGATTTCCCCAATCGATTGGACTCAAAAAAACAACCCGCGATTCACGTCATGTCTCGCATAGATCGTGCCGCGATCTTATGTGCCCAGCCGATCAGTGTCAACGCGTCGCGGCAACTCCACAAGCCGTCCGCAAGCAGCCCGGCCTCAGGGCAGGAGACTCTTCCGTCGCAGCAGGAGGCTGTTGGTCACCACCGAGACGCTGCTGGCGGCCATCGCTGCCGCGGCCAACACCGGGGGAACACGAATTCCCGCCAGCGGAACGAAGACTCCGGCAGCGGCCGGCATCAGCATTACGTTGTACAACAGCGCCCAAACAAGGTTCTGGCGAATCGTCCGCAGGGTCGTCCTCGCCAGCCGGATCGCCGCGGGCACGCTGCGCAGGTCGGCGCGGGTCAGCACAATCGCGGCCGTTTCGATCGCCACGTCCGCGCCGGATCCCATGGCCACCCCCAGATCCGCGGCTGCCAGAGCCGGCGCGTCGTTGATGCCATCGCCCACCATCGCGACCAGCTCCCCGCTCTGCTGAAGACGCCGCACTTCGTTCTGCTTTCCCTCCGGGAGAATCTCCGCAATTATCTCTGTGACCCCAACCTCGCGTGCCACCGATTCAACGCTGATTCGCCGATCTCCCGAGAGCATGACGACACGCAGCCCCATGCCCAGCAGTTGTTCGACCGCCTCGCGACTCTCCGGCAACACCACGTCCGCAACCGCCAGCATTCCGCAGTATTCCGAGTCTCGTGCAACGAACAACAGCGTCCTGCCCTCGTGCCGCATTTGATCGGCAGCCCGCACTACGTCCGCGTCCAGTCCGATATCGTGGCTTTCGAGCAACTGCTCGTTGCCGACCAGAATCCGGCGTTTTCCCGCCGAAGCAACCACGCCTTCGCCCGGCCGCACAGTCAGTTGATCGCCCCTCGCGAGAATCAGGCCGGCGCCGCGGGCCTTCTGGCACACCGCGCGAGCCAGCGGATGGTTGCTCAACTGTTCGGCCGTCGCGGCCAGGCCCAGCAATTCGCTGGCCGTCTTGCCGGGCGCCGGAGATATACCAACAACCTCCGGGCGTCCGGCAGTTACCGTGCCGGTCTTGTCGAGCACGACCGCGCTTACCCGCGCCGCCATTTCCAATGCCGCAGCGTCCTTGACGAGGATCCCCATCTCGGCGCCGCGGCCGCTGGCCACAATGACGGCCGTCGGCGTCGCCAGCCCCAGCGCACACGGACAGGCGATGACGAGTACGGCCACGGCACAACTGAGCCCCATCGCTGGATTTCCCGCGATTGCCCAGACGATTCCGGTCGCCAGTGCAATTGCCAGGACGGTCGGGACAAATCGGGCCACCACCCGATCCGCCAGTCGCTGCACGTCCGCCTTGGACTGCTGAGCATTCTGTACCAGTGCGATCACCCGGGCCAGGGCCGTCTCTCCGGCCGGCTTGAGCACGCGCGCCGTCAGCGCCCCCTGGCCGTTGACCGTCCCGGCCAGAATCGTGTCTCCCGGCTTCTTGTCCACGGGGATCGGTTCGCCCGTAAACCAGGATTCATCCACATCGCTGTAGCCGGCGACGATTTCTCCGTCCAGCGGCACTCGATCGCCCGGTCGGACCAGCATCGATACTCCGGGGCGCACCTGTTCCAGCGGCACGGCCACCCACGCACCGTCACGCTGCACGGTCGCCTGGGATGGCGTCAACGCGAGCAATCGGCGAATCGCCTCCGAAGTTCGGCCTCGAGCGCGCGTCTCAAGATATTTTCCAAGTGTGATAAACGTGAGGATCATCCCCGCGTCCAGGAAGCTCATTCCGTGGTGTGAGTGAAACAGTTCCCAAATGCCCGAGATGAATGCCACCCCCGTGCCGAGGGCAACCAGGGTATCCATGTCAACATCGTGATGTCGCAGTCGCCGCAAGGCTCCCGAAAAATAGGGCCAGCCAACGTAAGCCTGCATCGGCAGAGCCAGAAGAAACTGCATCCACCGCTGCACGCCAGCGCCGGAAAATAGATGCCCCGCGTAATGTACAACGAGCATCGGGATCAACAGCGTCAGCCCTGCAATGAACCGCCGCCTCCACGTCCGCAATTCACGGTCCTGACGTTCGGCCAGAGAATCGCCCGCCGAGGCCGGGGAGCAGGCAACGTAGCTGGCCTGGAACCCGATACGGGTCACCGCGTCGGCCAGATCCTGAGGTGTTGTGTTCCCGCTCACCCGCACCGAGGCCTGCTGGATCGCCAGGTTGACGTGCGCTTCCGTAACTCCCGGCACAGCCAACAGCGCTGCTTCGACGCGTCCCACGCAGCTCGCGCAGTGCATGCCTTCAACGCTCAGGACGACCGGGTCTTTCATCGGCTTCGGAACTTTCAATTCAGGCGGCGACTTCCCGACCAGAGGTCTGTTGAAGAATACCAGATTCCACGGGCGACTTTCTTCGTCCGCAGCACGGTTTGCTTGAACGGTCGCGTGTTTTCCATCAGGCTACTGAAGTTCGGCTAGCCCCGCCGCAGCCCCAGCGTCACAATGTGCTTCAAACATTCTTGCGGAATTGTGAGGAAGGACAATGATCGCGGAGGTCGTCTCCATCGGCGATGAAATCACCAGCGGCCAACGACTGGATACCAACAGCCAGTGGCTCAGCCAGCAACTGGGCGAATGCGGCATACGCGCTGCCTATCACACGACAGTCGGAGACGATCTGGCCGCCAACGTACGGGTGTTCCGCGAAGCCATTCAGCGCGCCGACATCGTGATCTCCACGGGCGGCCTCGGGCCAACGGCCGACGACCTGACCCGCGAGGCACTTGCCGAAACAACGGGGCGACCATTGCGTCTTGATTCGACGGCGCTGTCCCAGATCCGGGCGTTGTTCACGAGGCGGAAGCGTGAAATGCCGGAGCGGAACGCCGTGCAGGCCATGTTCCCGGAGACGAGCCGGGTCATCCCGAATCTCAACGGCACCGCGCCTGGCATCGATCTTTCCGTCGCCCGCCCGGACCGCAGTCCGAGTCGCATTTTCGCGTTGCCGGGAGTTCCGGCGGAAATGCGCGAGATGTGGAAGCACAGCGTTGCGCCCGCGATCGCCGAGATGCTGGGACCGTCGAGGCATGTCATCCGGCATCACTGCATCAAGTGCTTCGGAGTCGGCGAGAGCGAACTGGAACGTATGCTGCCCGACATGATCCGGCGCGGACGCATCCCCACCGTCGGCATCACAGCCAGCAAAGCAACCCTGACCCTGCGTGTCTCCGCTGAAGCGGCATCGGATGAGGCGTTTCATACTCTGTGTGCACCGACCGTCAAGACAATTCGCGAGCTGCTCGGGTCCTTGATCTTCTCCGAAGACGACCGCGAGGAACTACAGCACGTCGTCGTTCGGCTTCTGGCGCAACAGCACAAGTCGCTGGCAACTGTCGAATTCGGTTCCGGCGGACTCCTCTCCCAATGGCTGACCGATGCCGATACCAATGGCCGCGTGTATCGAGGGGGCATCGTGTTGCCGACCGGCACAGCCGTTTTGTCGAATCCGAATCAAGTCCCCGCAGCAACGACGAACCTGCGGCGGACGTATTTTCCGCCAGGCACAGACGAAGCGTCGGCCACCGGCGAATATGCAGAGACGGCGAGGTCGCTGCTCGACGCGGATTACGCGTTGGTCATTGGTTCCTTCCCGCAAAGCGACTCGGCCGACCAGAAGCCGGGCAATGTGTACCTGGGGCTCGCATCGCCGCACGGCTGCAAAGTCCACTGCCATCCGTTCGCAGGACACCCCGAATTGCTCCGCGAACGCACGCTTAAACTGGCGCTGAATGCGCTGCGGCTCGAACTCGAATCGGCGGACATCGCACCGCCGCGATGAACTGTGTCTGACAGAGGCGCTACTGCGTGAGCGGTTCGAGAAACCAGTTGACCTCGTAGTTGATCAAGGGCGGGAGTTGAGGCGGCTTTTCGCCGGTGATCTGCTCGACCGCCCACAGGCACGCCGTGCCGACCGGCGAGTAAGGGTTATCGAGCTGAGCGAACCGGCGCAAGTCTTCGACCTTGCTCTTGGCCTTCATGCGTCCCAACCCGATTGCGCACATGTATCGCACCGGATTGAGTTCGGGGGGCGTGGAACCGATATCCGCAAGCCGTTCTGCGAACTGGTTCACGTATTTGCAGTCAGGCTGGTTCTCGTAGAGATATGCCAAAGCCCAGCAGGCGCCCTGGCGGGCTTCGATGCCCACCATGGCCTTTGGCACGAGTTGCGCCATCAGCGGTTCAGCTTCCCGATAGCGATGCTGCCCGTACCATTGAAATAGCTGGCTCAACTGCTTCGACGTATGCAGAGGTGCCAGGCCTTTTCTCATTTCGGGGTATGCCACGCTTGCGTATTCAAGCGATTTGGGAAGCGTCTCGGCCACGTCGAGTTTTCGCAGCGCCCACGCCGCCGCGATGGCCGCTTCGCCGCGAGGTTGGCGCAGCAGTTCAACCAGGCGACCGGCGGCCGGTTTGTGATCCAATGCCCCAAGCACCAGCGATGCCTGCTCGCAGCCACGCCACGAATCCTGTTTCAGGACGAGCATCGACTTTTCGAGAACCGTGGACTTGAGCGCGTCGCGTTTGCCCCAATCGGCAAACAAAGTGGCGACACGCCGCCGGATCGTCGGGTTGCGGTCATCCAGATGCGGATGCAGGCGATCGACGGCATCCGGATCTTCCTGTGTCGCGATGATCGAAACGGCAATGGCGCGGACTCCTGCGTCGCCGCTGGCGAGCGACGCACGGGACTGCACGCGAGCAGCCGCCAAATCGATTTCCGATAGGCGGTGCAGAGCGGGCGCTGCAACCACCGGGTCATTGTCGGCGGACAATTGCTGGCACAGTTCGATGGCTCGAGCATCACCCTGCCGCTCGAGCAACTGGGCCGCGAGCAATCGCGAAAACTGGCCCTCAGCGCCGGGAACAGCCGCGAGTTCCTTGGCCAGATCGACAAGGCCCGAGTCGCGTATGTTTCCCAGCGCTCGCGCCACGGCCAAGCGGAATGGCCGTTCCGCCCCCGTCTGCCGCACGATTGCCTGAAGCGGCTCGACGGCCTTCTCCTCGCGGACCTGCCCCAATGATTCGGCGGCCAACAGGCGGAGCAGGCGAGGCGTCCGGTCATCTGCCAGCCGGGCGAGCCAACGTTCCCGGTACGGTTTGTAGTCCCAGGACGCCAGCGCCGGTTCCACGATCGCGCACATCAGCACATCGCCGGTTTCGGCCGCTTTTTCCAGATCGGCAGCCGCCGAACGGGCGTTGACCGTGACAAGCGCCTGCGCGGCAGCGCGGCGCACCACCGGATCATCGTCCTTTTCCAGCACGACCGTGAGCGGTCCGATCGTGCTCTCCAGCCCCTGCATGCCGCGTCCGAACGCGAGCGAAATCGTCCCCGCGGTCAATCGCCGGATTTCCGAGTCGGGCCGTTTGAGAGCCGCCAGCCAGAGTTTTTCCAATTCGGGCGAAAACTTGGAAATCGACGGCGGATACGTGAGCAGCGGATCCTGCATCATCACATCGTCAACCGCCAGTTCGGCGCCGGCCAGCATTCCGCCGGGAGCGCTGCACGCGATCCACATCCACGCCGCAGCGCACAGCAGGACCTTCACGGTATACCGCATCGCCGTCGGCGCCGCGCCGGCCAAGACTGTCAACCGCCGTACCAACGAAGGCACCGGCCACTTATCGGGGGCCGTCGTCATTAGTCACTCTCGAATCGCTAAGAAGTACCAAGAAACCTGAGACAATTGAACCTCAGCAATCAAGCGAACCGCGAACTTCGACCGATTACAGCGGCTTCAATAGTCTCCGCACCCGCACGACGAATCCCAGCAGGCAGCAGACGCTCACGACGCCGGCGATCCACCAGCTTGCCGGAAGCAACTCATACTGCGCAAAGCCGGGCATCCCGATAACGCTCAACGCCGCTCCCAGCGGATTGATCATCAATGCGGCCTCGACCACTGGCCGGCCAAACGGCGCATCGCGGCCCAGCCAGATCAACAAAGGCCCGAGGAAGATCGCCATCAGGACGACGTACGTGACGACCGTTGCCGCCGCGGTCCGCGACATCCAGCACCCCACGGCTGAACTCACCGAAAGCGTGTAGACGACCGTCAGCAGCAGACAGATCTGAACCACATAGATCTGCAGCCACATCGACGGCTCAATCCAAATCATGATCAGATAGCCCGGTACCGTGGCCATCAGCACGAGCAGCATCGTCCACAGCACACTTGCCAGTTTGCCGGTCACGATGCGCCAGCCCGCGATCGACGTGGTCTGCAGGAGACTCCAGCCGCCGCTTTCGATCTCGGAACTGACCAGCGGAGCCGCCAGGCTCGGCGTGATCAGCACGACGAGCACGACCTGCAGCAGCACCATCAGTCCGCCCATCGTCTCGACTCCCCAGTCCACGGTCCCGGTCGTGGCGGCGAGCGTCATCAGCAGCGAGATGACGGCGCAGGCGGCTATCAGACGCAGCAGCCAATGGAAGCGGCCGAACCGCCGCGTGCGGAATTCCTTCACCATGACGGGGTTCATGTAAAAGGGAATGCCCGGCTTTCTCCGCTGAGGATCAACCAGGAACACCATGCGCCGAGCCGTGCGAACGGCCAGCCCGCGGTCATCCGTGACTTTCCCCTGAGCGCGCGAGCGGTCGAACATACGATGGTTCAGTTGGGCCAGAGTTCCCGCGGCCAAAAGGGCCGAGACCAGAATCGCGCCGAACGCAAACCCCTCCGGTCCCTTGCGTTTCTCCAGCAACCCCTGAGCGCCGACCCCCGCATCTCCCACGATTTCCATTACCGTCGGAACGGGCGAAAGACCCCGCAGCAGCGACGCGCCGCGCGCCAGATATCCATCCTTGCCCTGCATCAGGTAGTTCGGGCCGAGCGTCGCGAAGACGAGCGCGAATACGGCCGCATAGGTGACTCGCACCGACGAATCCGGCGTCTGGGCGTGGCAGCTGACGTACAATCCGACCAGCACGCACTCGAGCATCACCAGCCCCAGCACCAGGTAGAGCGATCCGATGTCGCGCAGCAAATCAACGCCGCCCATCGCATAGCAGGCCGTGGCTGCGGGCAGACTGGTCGCAAGCAGCAGTACCGCAAAGCCGACCACCCCGAGCACCTTTCCCAGATAGATCTCGCCCGGTTTCAGCGGCGAATTGAGCAGCAGCAGGAGCGTCCCTTGAATTCGCTCGCGCACCACCGAAACGGCCGGAAACGCAGGCACCAGCAGAAGGACTCCGCCCAGAAGCCCGTAGGCAAACACTCGGAACACGAGGCGGGACTGGGCGCCGGAAAGATCGACCAGTGCACTCGTGGGCCAGCGAGCCAGCACCAGCAAGGCGAACAGGGCCGCGGAGACGCAGATCGCCGCTACCGCACGCGGTGTGCGCAGGATACCCGAAAGCTCTCGTTGCAGTATGACAGTCATGCGTTCGCTCGCGTCACGGACAGGAACGCGTCCTCCAGGTCTTTCGTCACCTCGCGAAACTGGGCCACCAGGATCTTCGCGTCAATCAGCCGAGCCAGCATCGCCGCGACTCCCGCGTCCGGCTGATGCGTTTCAAACTGCACCAGGCCCTCACGGGCCCGCTCCACCACGGAAGGGCGTTCCGCCTCTTCGAGCGTTTTGCGAACCACGCCCGCAGCGTCGGCCACTCGGGCCGGGTCGGCAAGCTGGACCTCGAAGGTTCTCTGCTGCCTCAAGTCGCGCATGATCTCGTCGAGCGTGCCGAATGCCCGCAGCTTGCCCTGCGTGATGATGGCGATGACGTTACAGATGCGGGCCAGTTCGGGCAGGATGTGGCTGGTCACGATCAGTGCCTTTCCCATTCCGGCCAAACGGAGCAGCAACTCGCGCATTTCGATCCGCGCCTGGGGATCGAGCCCGTTGGCCGGTTCGTCCAGAATCAGCACCTGCGGATCATGAAGCAGCGTGCGGGCCACGCCGATTCGCTGCTTCATGCCGTGGCTCAGCGTTTCAACAAACCGGTCCTGCATGTATGTCGATCCGGTCGTGTCGAGCACCTCCGCGATCCGCCGATTCCGTGCGCTGCGGGGAATGCCGAAAGCCGCACCGAAGAAGTCGAGATACTCGCGGACCCGCATGTTGGAATACGAGCCGAACGTGTCGGGCATATAGCCGACCAACCGCTTGATCTGCCGCGAATTGCGGACACAGTCCGCGCCGGCGATCCGGGCCCAGCCGCTGGTGGGCCGCATTACTCCGACGAGAATATTGATCGCAGTCGTCTTGCCCGCGCCGTTGGGACCGATGAAGCCGAGGATCTGGCCGCGGCCGACCGAAATGGTCAGGCCGTCAAGCGCGGTCAGTTCGCCGAAGCATTTGGTCAGCCCGTTCGTTTGGACGACTGGTTCTGCCACGTCCGTCATGGTCGCGATTCCTCTTGACTTGTTCGTCCATCGAGCGTCAGACGAACATATTCGATTTGCCACGTGGTCAGACGCGAATCGTCGGCGGCCCAGCCGCTCGTCTCCGCCTCAGCTTCCACAGCCGATTTTCCCACTGTAATGATGACCTGGACTCGTCCGTCGCCATCTTCCGTCAGGTGCTTGTCCTTCAGCTCGAAATCGTAGACGCCGCTCGGACTCGAAACTGATCTCAGCAGCTCAGGCCGTTTATCGACGACTGCCGATACGCTCAGCAGTCGCGACGGCGCATTGATGCGAAGTGTCAACTTCCCGCTTTTCAGCTTGCAGGGAAGCACTTCGTCCGGAACTTTAAAAAAGAGAGTCGCTTCGGAACCCCGAGTGAGCTTGCGCAGCCACTGTCCGGTTCGCGCATTGAACACCGACGACACGCCCTTGCCATCCGACGGCATCGACGGCTTCAGAAATGTCGCCGGAATGCGGAAGTCGGTTTCAGGGGGAGTCTTTGCCAGTTCCAGAGGCAGCACCGCGAGCGAATCTCCGTCCAACCGGAAGTCCTTGGGGAACTCGACGCCCGCGTCAAACGTCCGGTACCAGCCCGCAACCGCAACTCGGGTCAGGTAGGCTTCGGGCGTCCCCGCCTGAAGGACACCCCGCATCGCTTCCTGTTGCGCCCGCTGGCGGTCCGAAAGCAGAGAGCCCGCGATGAACTGACCGGCCGGCAGAACATCTTCGGGACGTGACACGAAGGTGCCGTCGCTTTTCATTTGGACTGCCAAAGACGGAACGCCCGGGCCCGAGATCACCGGATCGTTCAACGCAGCAACGCTGGCGAATCGACCTTCGAGACCGTTCGGTCCGAATCGCGCAACAACCGCGGTCGGCGCCGGTTGAGATCGACAGTCTTCCATCCGCACCAACCCGACGCTCGCGGCCTGGGTGGATACATTCTGCGTTTCCATGGTGTCGTTGCCCGCCCACACCTGACGCCGCACTTCCAGCCCCGAGTGCGCATCAGGAGTGACGAGCGAACATCGTGAACCGCTCCATAGCACCTCGCGGTTCTGCCGCTCGTAGACTGCAGCCAGTCCGTCGGAGAAGACCTCGCCCGTCTCCGAAGAGATGCTCGCCAACTGCGAATAGGCAATCGTCGGCATGATGCTGGAAGTGCTGGCCGCACCTACCGCCACCATCACGCCCGCCGCGATCACAGTGGCAATCAGCACCACGCCAACAAGCAGGCCCGCTCGGTTGCGACGATAAAGCCAGACGCCGGCGACGAGCAGCGACAGGCAATAGGTCGACAAAACGCTCATGGCCATCCATCGCGCCGGCACGCGATAACCGATCCGCTGCTGCAGCATCGGCTGAAATGCCTTGAGATCAACGGGCTTCCTGGCTGGCTGCAGCAACCGATACGAGATCGAGCGCCAAGCCTGTGTCGCCTCGCGTCCTTCGCCCGGCCGGAAGCCGCGCGGGCCCAATGCGCTCAGCAGGACCTCTCCGTTGCCGAAAGGCACCCATATCGCGGCGGGCCACCCCTGAACCCGGCAAGGCACATCGTGCAACGTCGTCTCGACACGCACCATCACGACGGGATCGTCGTACTCGAGTTTGTCCTGGGAAACCACCCGGCCCGATTCGTCCACGGAATCCAGAGTGAACCGATCCAGTTCCACCCGGTCGACAATCGCGAGCGAAGCGGCGTTGCCGAGCAGCGCGTGGACCGTCGATGGACTGACTCGATCCAGCGTAATCCAAAGCCGGCCGCCTTTGCGCACCCATGCGCGGAGCGCCGCCAGTCCGGCCGAATCGCACGCGATGCGGTCGCTGGTCAAAAGGAACTGCCCGATGCCATCCAGTGCGCTGGGCCAGGGCGGAATGAAGTCATTGCCAAAATCGTTCGCGCTCTCGGGCAGTTCCATGATTCTGCGAGCGGACATCAACGTCTCCCAGGCGTCGATATCCGGTTCGGGAGCCGTCGGATCGTTGCTGTAGTCCGGGCGCCTCGTGCAGGTACCGGATTTCACCGCGTCCTCGGCCAGGCCGAGCAGGTGCCGCGCAACCAGCGGTTCGCCCGTCTTGTGCTGCAGTACTTCGCGTCCCGAGGTCGGATCAAGCGTGATGGCCCGCAGGTCCTTCCGCCGGTGGTCTTCGTTCGACTCCAGGGGCACCTGAATCGGCAGCCAGGTCACCCGTTTCGCATGGGCGGGAACCCAGATACGCCTCGCGAACTGCCGTGAAGGATCCTCGGCAAAGTAGACCGAGACGAGTGATTCGCCGTCCTGGCTGCCCCGGTTCGTTGCGTTCATGCCGAGAACCGACCAACTGCCCGGTTTGTGCATCCGGATAATGGCCGAGTGGATGCTTGTCCGCACGTCAATCTGGTCGCTGTTTGCCGAATTAGTCCCGCTGGCGCTGGGCGCATCGCCACCGGAGACCTCCGACGACCCGATCCCCGCCAGAGCCAACACGAGCGAAATGCCCAAGAAATGCCGATTCACAGTTGAATTCCTCAGTTCTCTCGTACAGGCCAAGAGGTTACCCTGCCCGCGAACGATTCGCAATCGTGCCCGCACGACAATGCCTGCGCATGCCACGACCGGCGAAAGTTCATGCGGGAATTCACTCGACAAACGCGCTATCTGCAGAAAAGCGGAACGTCTGGACAAGAGCGAGAAGAGGGTCGCCGGACGCGAGGCTCCAGCGACCCTTTCGTGTTCCGGGACCGGAAATCAGGCGGGGCCCGATGCCTGCCGGGCAGCCTTGCGACAACGCGCGGCAGGTCTTGTGAACGGAAATGCTCGTCTCTTGCTTCCCGCGAAGGTCCCTCGCAGACCTGTCGCGGATGTGTGTTTTCAGGACGAGTAAGCGCAGTACGCGGCAGGCTATCAAACGGCGCGAATCGGTACAGCCGCCGTGCGAGTTTTTCGCACCTCACGCGGAGGCCTCAACTCCCGGCCAAGAGCGGCGGCCGCTTCTTCGCATGGACGTCGCCTGCCCAAAGCCGGAGGGTACCGGCGACGCCGCGTCGACGCTTGCGGCCATGTCTTCGATTTGCAACGATAGTCCGAGACGTGCGGAAATCCCGCCTGCCAAGCCGAATGAAAAAAACAACGCCGGTAGTCGGTGGTCGTTCCGGGTGGCGCGGGAGTGTTGTCCCATCACTTGCACGAATTGTGAAATCTTCTGATGGGCGGTTCACGCGTCTGTTTTGCGAATCGATGCCAGATCGGAAAGCGACCGACTCCAGACTCCGGCCTCCGGATTACCTCGTACGAGACAAGACATGGCAATACGCATCGGGGCCGTTCGAGTTCGCCGCGGCGTGACCAATAACCTCCACGCACTGACATTGTCGGCCGCCGCATCCCTGGCAATTCTCGGGTTCCTTTTGTATCGCGGTGTTCAGCAGCCCGGCGACGGAAATGCTCCGCGGCTCTTCATGTACTGCGCCGCAGGTCTCCGTTATCCGGTCGAGGAAATCGTCCAGCAGTACCGGCAGCGTTACGGCGTACAGGTCGAAATCCAATACGGCGGCTCCAACACGCTGCTTAACCAACTCGAAGTCGCGCGAGTCGGCGACCTGTATCTCTGCGCCGATGAAACCTACATTCGTCAGGCACGAAGCAAGGGACTCGTAAGAGAGGTCCTTCCGATCGCGTTCCAGACTCCGGTCATCGTTGTCAAGAAGGGCAACCCGAAGCGGATCGCCATGCTCGATGACCTGCTGCGCGAGGACGTGACCGTGGCGCTCGGAAATCCTGATGGCGCCGCGATCGGCAAAATCACTCATGATCTGCTGACGGCCGCCGGACTTTGGGAAAAGATCTCGGCTCATGTGACGAAACGCGGCGTCTTCAAACCGACAGTGAACGAAATAGCAAACGACGTGAAGTTGGGCAGCGTGGATGCAGGCATCATCTGGGATGCGACCGCTGCCCAATACCCGGAACTGGAATCGATCAAGGCCGATGCACTCGACCCGGGGGCTTCGCTCGTCGAAGTCGGCGTCTTGTCGAGCGCACGAAACCCGTCGGCCGCCATCCGGTTCGCCCGATACGTTGCCGCAAGCAACGCGGGACTCGAGACGTTCGCGAAGCATTCCCTGCGAGTGACCAATGGAGATTTATGGGACGAAAATCCCGAAATCACCTTTTTCGCCGGATCGGTGAACCGCCGCGCTCTCGAGCCGATCATCTCGGAGTTCGAGCGCCGCGAGGGTGTCCGCGTCAACACGGTGTACAACGGATGCGGAATTCTCACGGCGCAGATGCGCACAATCCAGCAGAACCAGGACAAGACATTCCCCGACGCCTACATGGCCTGCGACGTGTACTACCTCGACAACGTCCGCGAACTGTTCCAGGAAGCCGTCAATGTATCGGACACGGACATCGTGATCGCCGTCCAAAAGGGCAATCCCAAGGGCATCCGCGAGTTGAAGGACCTGACGCGCGCGGGCATGCGAGTTGCGGTCGGCCAGCCCGAACAATGCACGATCGGCGCCTTGACCAAGCGACTGCTGGAGCATGAGGGACTGTACGACACGCTGATTAGCGGCAATGTCGTGACTCAGACCGCGACGTCGGCCATGCTCGTCCCGGCAGTCACGACGAATTCGGCCGACGCGGCACTGGCCTACGCGACGGACACGCTGGGCGAACCGGGCCGCATCGAAGTGATCCGCCTGGACTCGGAACTTGCCAAGGCCATCCAGCCATTCAGCATTGCGAGATCCAGCCAGCACAAGCAACTCGCCCGCCGGTTGTTCGAGCAGGTCGCTCGTTCGCGGGAGATCTTCGAGAAGAGCGGCTTCCACTGGCGACTGGATGCCAGCGGCGAAAGAGAAGTTCCCGCGGAGAAGCCATGAGCCAGATTGCACCGCGGGAGGCGTTTCCGGAACATCGCGCCCGCACCGATGTTCCGTTTTTTCTGTTGATGGGCCTGATCGGCGCGTTCTACGTCGGGTGCATATTGCTGATGCTGCTGGCCGATTTGGCCTACACGTCACCCGGCGAGTTTCTCGGCGCATTCGCAAAGCCGGAGATCCGCTATTCGTTGCGACTGACCATGGTCTCGTGCACGATGTCGGCGATCCTGTCGCTCGTTTTTGCGATTCCGATCGGCTACCTGATGTCGCGTTATCGATTCCGCGGCCGGAACCTTGTCGATGCAATACTCGATATTCCGATTGTGCTGCCGCCGCTGGTGATCGGATTGAGCCTGCTGATCCTATTTCAGTATGTTCCCGCGAGATTCACGGCCTTTCGAGAGGCGATTGTCTATCAGGTGCCGGCCGTGGTAATTGCGCAGTTCATGGTGGCCTGTGCGTTCGCCGTCCGCACGATGCGGGCGACTTTCGACCAGATCGACAGCCGTCGCGAACAGGTCGCTCTGACGCTGGGCTGCAGCCGCTCGCAGGCCTTCGGGCTGGTCGTGCTGCCGGAAGCCTGGCGGGGGATCGTAACGTCAGGCACGCTCGCCTGGGCCCGGGCGTTGGGTGAATTCGGGCCGTTGCTGATCTTCGCCGGAGCCACTCGCCGCAAGACCGAAGTCCTCTCGACAACCGTTTTCCTGGAATTGAGCATCGGCAACCTCGAAGCGGCCGTCGCCGTCTCGTTGATAATGGTCGCCTCGGCCGTCATTGTGCTGATCGTTGCCCGCACGTGGGGCACCCGAGCCTTGGACCCGTAACCACTCAGGATCACCTGTGATTCGCGTATCGGAACTGTCGCTGCGATCCGGAAACTTCTACCTCGAGCGAGTCTCGTTCGAAGTGGCGACGGGCCAGTACGGCGTCCTGATGGGCAGGACCGGGAGCGGCAAGACAACGCTGCTCGAATCGATCGCAGGACTCAAGCCGGTCGCCGCCGGACGCATCGAACTGGGCGGCCGCGACGTGACGCGATCCAAGCCCGCCGAAAGAAACCTCGGCTATGTCCCGCAGGACGGGGCGCTCTTCACGACGATGTCCGTGAGCGACCACCTGGCCTTCGCGCTGGAAATCCGGCGAATCAGCCGGGCGGAAATCGAACGACGCGTGCTCGAACTGGCGGAATGGCTGGAAATCGAGCACTTGCTCGATCGCTCCATTCGGGGTCTCAGCGGCGGCGAAAAGCAACGGGTCGCCATCGGACGGGCGATTTCGTTCCGGCCCGGCACGCTGCTGCTGGATGAGCCGCTCAGCGCTCTGGACGACGTCACCCGAGCCCACATGTACGTCGTGCTCGAACGGGTGCGGAAACTGACCGGTGCGACGATCCTGCACGTCACGCACAACGCATCCGAAGCCGCGAGTCTGGCCGACCGGCTGTTTCGCATCGAAGACGGACAAGTCGTCGAACACCCGCTTCCCGATTTGGACCGCGTCCACTCAAATACGGACTCGCACGCCGGCGGAACGCCCGGCAGCAAGCTGCACTGAATGAGTCGCACGGAACCAGCTGCACTGTGCAATCTGTGCGATGAACGGTGCAAGTCATCGGGAAATGGGACGGCCTGGGCGCCGCAGGACGCAGGAATTTCGCATCAACTCTTTTTTTCTCCGCGGAGCGTTTGTCAATGAAAGTGGCGACGATCAAGACCAAGCGTGGCGATATCCGGCTTCAGCTGTTTGACGACAAAGCACCGAAGACCGTGGCCAACTTCGAGAAACTGGTCAACAAAGGCTTTTACAACGGCCTGAAGTTTCACCGCGTAATCGCCGACTTCATGATCCAGACCGGCTGCCCGCAAGGGACCGGCCGGGGCGGCCCCGGTTACACGTTCGCGGACGAGTTTCACGCCGATCTCAAGCACGACAAGGCGGGCATTCTGTCGATGGCCAACGCCGGCCCGAACACAAACGGCTCGCAGTTCTTCATCACGCACCGCGAGACGGCCTGGCTTGACGGCAAGCACTCGGTCTTCGGCCAGGTAATCGACGGCCAGGACGTCGTCGACGCGATCTGCCAGGGCGACGTCATGGAAAAAGTGACGATCACGGAAGAAGCCTGAAAAAGCAGCGGCGCTTAAACTCGAAATTGTCCGGACCGCCTGCGAGGTATATCTTGTTGGGTGGTGCGGTTCTTCATGCGCGTGCACGACACGATGCCGTCGCGGCCCGGTAGCGATATCATCCCAGTGGCGCGAATGCGCCGCCTCGAACCGATTGCGATCGAAGCCTATGCCCAAAATGCAGGTCCGACGCGTTCTGAAACCGATGGTCTTCACGGCACTGTCCGGCATGGCGCTGGCCGCCTTGCTGGCCTGCGATACGCCCGTGTATCGCTATGCCATGTACCGCTGGGAGCCTGCGCCCTACGAGCTGTATTTTTTCCACGACCAACCGGCGGGAAGCGAGGACACGGCCGTGGCTCAAGCGGTTCGGGAATTGGCGGGCGGCGATAAACAACCGGCCAACCTCCAGTTCTTCGACGTCAATCTGGCGGAAGACAAGGAAATGCTGAAGATCTCTCCCGCCGTAAAGCAGGCGTTCCTCGCAAAATCCGATCGCACGCTGCCGGCCTATCTGGCAGTGACCTCGTACGGAATGGAACTGTTCTTTGGGAAACTGGACGAAGCCGCGGCGCGAGCGCTCATCGACTCGCCGGTGCGGCGTGAACTCGCGTCGCAGCTGGCACAGGGAAAAGTCGGCGTCTTCCTGTATATCCCCTGCAGCAAGCCCGAGGCGAACACCCAGGCCGAGACGATTCTGAAAACGCTCATCGGCGAAATGAACGCAGGGAAACTCGATCTGCCGGCCATTCCGGTGGCACCGGCAGCCGAAGGCGGCAGCGCGGGCCAGTCAAAGATCACGCACGAGTTGGGAATGCTCGAGGTCAAGCGTGATGATGCCCGCGAGCAATGGCTGTTGAAAATGCTCCTCGGCGTTGAAGACGATCTCAAGACAGAAGATGTGCCCATCGTTTTCCTCTGCTACGGACGAGGCCGAGCGCTGCTGCCGTATCTCGGTGCGGGAATCACGCGGGAAAATCTCGTCTATGAGATCGAATTCATCTGCGGGGCCTGCTCGTGCACGGTCAAAGAACAGAATCCGGGCATCGATCTGCTGGTCCGCCAGAACTGGGAGGATGCCGCGAAGCTGCTCGCCGAGAAATTCGGCTCTGAAGAAGGCAATCCCTACGGCCCCGGTTCATTCTATCCCGAACTGGTCATTCCCAGCGGTGCCGCTTCCTCGGAAATGACGGCATCGACACCGGGCACGAGCACGGACGACGTGGTGAAGCCGGCCGCGCAGCCCGCCGCGACTGAAACGGAACGGGCGACACCGGCCACCGACCCGCAGCAGGCGGCCGCAGAAGCCAAACCGCAGGCGGCAGCCGCGCCGCCGGCCGGCAAGACCGAACCATCAGCTCCGACTGAAGACAGCCCAGCCAAAGAAGAGAATTCGCCGGGCGCGAATCAGACGCCCGAAGGCAATCCGGGCAAGACTCCGTCCGATTCCAAGCGTGCCGCGCGAATGACGTCCCGTGCCGAACACAGCACGCAGGTCGAACCGGCAAGCGAATGGTACTCCAGCGCGTACATTGTCGGAGGGGGAATTGCCGTTGGACTGGGAGTGCTGTTTCTGATTACCGTCTGGGTATTGCGTCCCCACTGATTTTCATCCGGCAGGCGGGATTCTCGACTCGAAATTCACAGTTGCAGACCACCGCTGCCACAATCCGAAAT
This sequence comes from uncultured Planctomycetaceae bacterium, assembly GCA_903863885.1. Lineage (GTDB taxonomy): Bacteria > Planctomycetota > Planctomycetia > Pirellulales > Pirellulaceae > CAIPEB01. Next base: position 25,039 of record CAIPEB010000557.1, read on the forward strand.
ATCGAAAACCTCCGTCCCTTCCCGCCGCATCGCCCAACAAACGATGATTCAACTGCAGCAGGTCAGCAAGGCTTACACCACGTCGCGAGGAACCGTTCGAGCGCTGGACGGCATCTCGCTTGATGTGGCCAGCGGCGAGTTCCTCGCGGTCCGCGGAGCGAGCGGCAGCGGCAAGTCAACTTTGCTCGCCGTCGTCGGCGGCCTCGCGCAGCCGACCGCCGGCCGAGTCACCGTCGGCGGATGCGAACTCACGCAGATGTCGCCGAGCCAGCGTTCCCAGTTCCGCGCAGAGCACATCGGGTTCGTGTTTCAGATGTTTCACCTGCTCCCTTACCTCAACGTCGTCGACAACGTGCTGCTTGCCGCACGATCGATGACGCCGGAGCACAAGGCATACGCATTAGAACTGCTCGATCGGTTTGGCCTGACCGAGCGGCGGTGGCACAGACCCGCACAACTCAGCGCGGGCGAACGGCAGCGGGTCGCCATGGCCCGGGCGATGCTGAACCGCCCCGCCCTGCTCCTGGCTGACGAACCCACCGGAAATCTGGATGATCGCAACGCGGGGGCGGTGCTTGATCTGTTGGACCAATATCACACGGACGGAGGCACGGTCGTGCTTGTGACGCATCATGCCGATGCGGCGGCCCGCGCCCAGCGAACCGTCACGCTCGAAGCGGGACGGTTCGCTTAAGAACGTGCTTCACAACTCACTCTCCCCTGGGAGGAGTCGGCCCGGCAGGGCCGGAGAGGGGCACTCCCCTCCCCGGACGCCATCCCGTTCGTGTGCCACTCGCAAGGTAGTGTCGCAGGGCAGCGTTCAGCGACCCGTCATGGTCCGCTGAAGCCAATTGCGAGCGCGGAATCGGAACGGCGACGGAATCAAGTCCCTAAGCGTCTTCTTCTTTCAGGACTTTCTGCAGGTAAGCGAGCGATCGCTCGGCCTCGTCTTCCGTGCCGCACTCGACCGAAAGCACGCCTTTGAAGCCCGCTGCCTTGAGGCGTTTCACAACGCGGTGCCAATCGATTTCACCGTCGCCGCACGCGCAACCCACGGCAGTTCCCGTGACCTTGCCCCGTTCCGCGGCTGCCTGCTTGCGGGAAATGTCCTTCGCATGGACGTGCACGACTTTGTCCGCGACGGCTTCGAGCATCGCGTAAGGGTCTTCACCCGAAAGGAACGTATTCCCACAGTCGTAATTCACGCGAATCCAGGGCGAATCCACGAGTTCGAGGATCCGGGTGAGCGACTTGACCTTCGACGTGTATGGCCCGTGCTGCTCCACGGCGATGTAGACGCCGTTCTCGTCGCACGTCTCGATGATCGACTGCAGGTTGATTCTCATCACCGCGTAGGCGTCATCCTCGTTCATCCACTTCGGCGGATACATGTCCTCGGTGATCTGCACGATGTTCACGCCGAGCGCCTTGGCATAACGAATACCGCGGCGGGCATAGAGCACGCCCCACTCGGTGTTCAGCAGGTCCGAATGCGACGACAGTCCGCTGATCTTCACGCCGGCAGATTCGCAGAGGTCGAGGATTTCCTTGGGATCGGTGTCCATGCTGGTCACGTGGCAATAGCCCGCGTTGGAAAGCAGGCAGCGCCCCATCAGGAAGCACGGTTCCACCCATTTGTAGCCGAGTTCCCCGGCTCGCTTGATCCCGTACTTCAGGCTCTTGTCGCCGTGGCGCACGTATTCGAGATTGATGCCGATCTTCATCTTGCCGTCATCGGCTGCCTTGGCTTCCGCAGCGTTCGAAGTGGTTGCGGCGACGACACTCAGCGACGTGCCGATTGCTCCCGCGGCCGCGACTGAGGTCTTCAGAAAATCACGTCGAGCTACATCGCACTGGTGAGAACCAGCGTTCTGGTTTGATTCTTGCGTCATGGGAACCCTTCCACTTGAATGGATCATCGGCAACAACTGGGTTGGAGTGTACCGCCGCTTCGATGCGTCCGTCAACAATTAGTCCGGCCGGCAGGGAGTTGCAGCCCGGCGGATTCCGGATCGAGACTTCACAGCGCACGCCAGGATTCGGGACGCAGAGCCGAGCGTCCCCGCGCCAGCGCCGCGTCGAGCGTCGCGAGCAATCTCGACTTGTCCTTCGGCAGAGTCCCGGCCAGCGGCAGGTAATTCGACGCGTGGTTCGTGCGAAAGAGGCAGCCCGAGAGCCCGTCGAGATTCATGATGATCTGCCGCATCTCCCGCAAGAGCGATTCGGGGGTCAGCAGTTGGAACGTGCCGCTTTCGTACTGAGAGTGCAGCGGAGTCCCCGGAATCAGCATGAGCGTGAGCAGCGACAGGTATCTCGGATCCATGGCGCTGACCACCCGCCCGGTCGCCTCCGCGTGCTCCTGCGACAATTCGGTGCCGCCCAGGCCCAGCAGCGCGATCACGGATACGCGGATCCCGGCTTCCTGCGCCCGCTGCACGGATCGGATCATCTCGTCGGCGGTGGCCTTCTTGTTGACCCGCTCCAGCACGACGTCGCTGCCGCTCTCGAGTCCCAGGTACGCGATACGCAGCCCATGTTCGCGCAGCGTCCGCAGTTCATCCGGTGTCTTGGCGAGCAGGTCACGCGCGTTGGCATAAATGCCGACCCGCTGCAGATCCGGGAAAGCTTGCGACAGCGCGTTCAGGATCTCCAGGAGCCGCTCGGTTCCAAGCACCAGGGCATTGCCGTCTGCCAGAAACACGCGGCGAGTCTCGGGCATGACCCGACCGGCCAGTTCCACGTCGTGAAGCACTTCCCCGATCGGCCGAACCTCGAACGGCTTGTCAGGGTAAGTGCCGCAGAAAGTGCACTGGTTGTGCGAGCAGCCGTACGTGACCTGCAGAATATAGCTGTCCGCCTCGCTGGGAGGCCGGATCACTGTGCCTCGGTATCGCATGCCCGCACGATAACCATGCCCTGCGGATCGATCAATGGCAGGAGTTGACAATGCGTACGGTGCGGTAATTCTGCAATCAATCCGCCGGCCGTGCGCCTTCGTGATTCGCTACGATGACCACTCCGGCGACATAACGGTCAGCCCGAACACTCACAAGTCCAGGGGGAGACCTTTCCACGTCAGCCACTTGCACCGGTCGCTCACCGCGAACTTCGCCAGGCAAATATGCATTGAGGTCCTTCAGGTGCTCCCTCAAATCGTCGAGGCTGTCGCCCCGGGTCCAGTAATCGCGGTAATCCTGCAGATAGCCGACCCACGCGTCGTCGTCCTGCCAAATCACTGGCACAGCCAGTGCCACACAAACGAACTGGTCAACTAATTCTTTCGCTCTGCCTTGGAACGCGAATCGGTTCTGTCCAACCCTCCGTTCGTCATAGACCGTCTGCCAACTGCTCGGTGGCTGGCCCGGCACCTCTTGCGTAATCGCGCCGAAGTCGAAGCCCTCAGCGATCGCCCCGGCATCAACGAGGCAATCGATCGGTTACAATAGCGGCCCGTTCCAAGAGGATATCCTGAGGCCCGAGGGAGTTTCGCATGCGAAGAAACCAGTTGCTTGCCGGCATGCTCATCGCCTGCTGCATTTGTGCGCCAGCGCTGTCGGCCGATAACAACCCGCCAACACGGACCCTCGGCCGCGTCTTTGACAAACTCAAGCGGGGAGAGGAAGTCGCGATCTGCTACTTCGGCGGCAGCATTACTGAAGCGGCGGGTTACCGCGTCAAGACGCTGCGGTGGTTCACGGAAGCTTTCCCCAAGGCCAAAGTGCGCGAAATCAACTCGGCCATCGGAGGCACCGGCAGCGACCTGGGGGTTTTCCGGTGCGCTACCGAAGTCATCGCAAGAAAACCGGACCTGGTCTTCGTCGAGTTCAACATCAACGATGGAAGTCCCACGAACGATTTTCGCAAGGCCACGATGGAAGGCATCGTACGGCAGCTCTGGACTTCGCCGACGCAGCCCGAAATCGTCTTTCTTTACACGACGAGCCGCGATCTCAATTGCCCACGCGGCAGCCATCCCGCGGTGGCGCGCCACTACGGCATACCCGAAATCGATCTGCAGCCGCCGCTGATCGAGGCGCTCAAGCGGCCCGACCTGCCGCAGCCGACCGACGAGAAACTGCGAGATCCCAAGTTCGACTGGAAAGCGCCGGGCCAGGTCTTCATGAGCGACTCGGTTCACCCCAACGACCTCGGGCACAAGATCTACGCGGATACGATCGTCGCATATTTGAAAACGCAGATTGACGCGGCTCCGTCCCCTGCCCCGGTCCTGCCTCCGCCGCTGGTCACCGACGAATTCGCGACGGGACATCTGGTGCCGCCGGGCGCCGCGAAGCTCAGCGGAGATTGGGAGGTGCTGCAACCCGACGACAAGAACTGGCTCCTGTCGCGTTACAAGGACGGCGCGATCAACGCCCGCCGCGCCGGCGATTCGCTCGTCTTCGAGTTCGAGGGCACTGCGATCGGACTGTTCGAAAACGTGCAGTCGGACGGCGGAAAATACGAATGGACAATCGACGACGGCGTGAATTCCCAGGGCGATCCGAATTTCGGCGGACCCAAGGGCCAGAAACACGGGATCGTCGATACGGCTCCCGGGCCGTACTTTCCGCGCAACCATTACGCGATCTTCTCGTGCGGCCTTGCGCCGGGTAAGCACAGCCTGAAGATCAGGGTGCTGGAAGAGCGGGACAAGACCAGCAGCGGCAACCGGCTCCTGATCGGGTACTTCATGGTGTCGGGCTCGAAATGAACGGCCCGCGCCGGAAGTCATCCGCCGTGCGAGAGAACTCCGCACGCGTGGCGCTGGCTCAGGCAGTGCTGCAGGGCCGCACACGGAACCGAACCGGTGGATTGAATTTCTGACACGTCAAGTTGTTATCCGATGACGATGCAGAACACTGGCAGAGCCAGAGGCACGCGAACGGATTGGCCACCCTGTTCTTTTCTCCGCCTGACGGGTAATACATGGCGATTCGACGAGGCTCTTCAGAATGAACAAAAGCGCTGAGAACACGCTCCGATATGCCTGGTTGGTCGTCGCGCTGCTCTGCCCCGTGGCGCTGCTGAATTACCTCGACCGCCAGATGCTGGCCGCAATGAAGTTCTCGGTCATGCACGACATTCCGAGCATCGGCTCGGAAGCCAATTGGGGCCAGATGCTCGGCCAGTTCAAATGGGTCTACGCGTTTCTCAGCCCCGTCGGCGGTTACATCGCGGACCGGTTCAGCCGGCGTTTCACGATCTGCGGCAGCCTTCTCGTCTGGTCCTTCGTCACCTGGCTGACCGGCCACGTCACAACCTACAACGATCTGCTCTGGGCCCGGTCGATGATGGGGGTGAGCGAGGCGTTTTACATTCCCGCCGCGTTGGCACTGATCGCGGACTATCACGCGGGTCCGACTCGGTCGCGTGCCGTCGGTTTTCACCAGATGGCGATTTACGCCGGCGTGATCGTCGGCGGATTCAGCGGCTATGTCGCCGACAGCCCTGATCTGGGCTGGCGATCCGCGTTCGATGTGTGCGGCATCTTCGGCATGCTGTATGCCTTTCCGCTGGTTTACTTCTTGCGTGACAAGCCGCAGACCGCCGAAGCCGCTGATCCGCGACGCGACTCGGTGCGCGCATCATTCGCCGAATTGCTGACCAACGCGTCGTTCATCCTGCTGGTGCTTTATTTCACGCTGCCCGCGCTGGCCGGGTGGGTCGTGCGCGACTGGATGCCGGCCATCCTGAAGCAGCAGTTCCAGATCGGGCAGGGAAAGGCCGGCGTGTCGGCAACGCTTTACTGGCAATCGGCCGCCATCGTCGGGGCCGTTCTGGGCGGATGGCTGGCCGACCGCTGGATGCGCCGCAATCAACGCGGACGGATCTACGTCAGCGCGATCGGCATGAGCCTGATCATTCCTGCGATGTTCGGCGTCGGAAACGCCGGAACGCTCGGCATGGCTGTCTCGTTCCTCATGCTCTTCGGGCTGGGCTGGGGCTTCTTCGACTGCAACAACATGCCCATCCTCTGCCAGATCGTGCGTCCCGAACTGCGGGCAACCGGCTACGGAATCATGAATCTGGTCAGCATCAGTTGCGGCGGCTTCGCTGATTGGGGATTCGGCGCTCTGCGCGATGCACACGTGCCTCTGAATGTGATCTTCAGCGCGTTCGCAAGCACGGCCCTGATCTCCGTTGTGCTGGTGCTGTTGATCCGTCCGCGGGACACCGAAAAAGCCGCGTGAAAACTCCTTTCGATTGAAGTGGGTCATGGGCCTCGACATCACAAGCGCCGCGGGGCGTGCGGAATTCGCGGGTTTCTACCGTTCGTTCCTGCTGGACAACTGCATGCCGTTCTGGCTCCGCCACGCCATGGATTCCGAATTCGGCGGCATCATCACATCCCTGGACCGCGACGGTTCCATCCTCGACACGGACAAGAGCATCTGGTTCCAGGGGCGTGCCGGCTGGATGTTCGCGACGCTGTTCAACACCGTGGCGCAGACACCGGAATGGCTGCAGGCTTCTCGCAGTTGCATCGAATTCCTCCGCAGGCACGGCCACGCGCCAAACGGCAAGATGTACTTTGTCGTGACGCAGGACGGCCGGCCGGTGCGCATGCGGCGTTACGTTTTCAGCGAGGCCTTTGCCGCCATCGCCAATGCGGCCTATGCGCGGGCGGCCCAGGACGATCGCGCGGCGCGGGATGCGGAACAGGCGATGGCCAGCTATGTGCGATATTCGTTCACCCCCGGTTTGATTCCGCCAAAGACGGAGTCCGCGCGTCCAGCCAAGGGAATCGTCGCCCCGATGATCACGATTGCCATCGCTCAGGAATTCCGCGCAAACCTGGGCGACCGGTGCGTGGCCGGGCGCACGTGTTCCGAGTGGATCGACTCCAGCATCGCGGAAATCGAACGGGATTTCATGAAGGCCGAACATGAGGCCGTGCTCGAGATGGTGTCGCCCGATGGAAAGATCATCGACCACTTTGACGGCCGCACGCTGAATCCCGGCCACGCCCTCGAAGCCGCGTGGTTCATCCTGCATGAAGGCCGATTGCGCAACGACGAAAAGCTGATCCGCCTCGGCACGACGATTGTGGATTGGATGTGGAAACGAGGCTGGGACGAGCAATTCGGCGGATTGTTCTATTTCCGCGACCTGTTCGACAAACCGGTCCAGGAGTACTGGCACGACATGAAATTCTGGTGGCCGCACACCGAGGCAATCATCGCAACGCTGCTGGCCTGGCAGGCAACCGGCAATGCGCGTTACGCGGAGTGGCACCGGCAGGTCCATGACTGGAGTTTCCGGCATTTTGCCGATCCGCAGTTCGGCGAGTGGTTCGGGTACCTGCACCGCGATGGGAGCCTGTCGGTGCGTTTGAAAGGCAACCTCTGGAAAGGGCCGTTCCACCTGCCCCGCATGCTCTGGTACGGCAGCCAATTACTGTCCGTTTCGTGCGAGGAAGGCCCTGTCCGCTTGCATTAATCCGGTGGGCCAAGATACGCTGCCATCTTGTCGGAAACTGCGATACCCCCTCCACCGGGGAATCCAGGGCACCTTCCAGGAATTGAACTCATGTTCTCGCTGCAGCGACTTCTCAGCAAGGGAGACCGTTTTTTTGATCTGCTCGTCGCCAGTGCCGAGGAAGCGCGGGAGTCCGTGGCCGCGCTGCTCGAGCTGCTGGAAGCGCCGATGGAGGAGCGGACAATCGAGAAATTCGTGCTGCGTCGCAGCAAGGACAAGCGGATCGCTGAACAGATCAGTTCGCTGCTCTGCAACTCCTTCATTACGCCTCTGGAACGTGAGGATATCGAGGCGCTTTCCCACGCGCTTTCCCGGATTCCCAAGACCATCAAGAAATTCGCCGAGCGATTCCTGTTCGCCCAGGCAAGTCTGCCGCGCGACGGATTTGAAGACCAAACGCAACTGCTCAAGCAGGCCACGGACACGCTGTACGAAATGGTCCACCAACTGCGGGGCGGCGGCGACCTGGGGAGCATCCAGGAGCTGAACAGCAAGTTGCACAGCTACGAAGGCGCGGCCGACGCGATCATCCTGAACCTGCTGAGACAGCTGTACAGCGGAAAATACGAAGCACTTCAGATGATCGTGCTGCGTGACCTTTACGAATTGCTCGAGAAGGTGATTGACCGCTGCCGCGATGCGGGCAATGTGGTGCTGCAAATCACGTTGAAGAATTCCTGACGATTGCTGGGAGTTTCCGGTAATGTTCGCGGTGCTGTGCGTCATCCTGTTTGGATTGATCTTCGAGTACATCAACGGCTTTCACGACACGGCGAACGCCATCGCAACGGTCGTTTCGACCCGCGTATTGAACCCGCGACAAGCCGTGCTGATGGCCTCTTTCTGCAATCTGATCGGCGCGATGTGGGGTACCGCGGTCGCGACAACAATCGGCAAGGGATTGGTCGATACGAATGCGGTCAGTCTGCATACCCTGACTGCTGCGCTGTTGTCGGCGATCGCATGGAATCTGATCACCTGGTGGTTCGGGTTGCCGTCCAGTTCCAGCCATGCGCTGATTGGCGGTCTGTGCGGCGCGGCGGTCGCTTCGACTGCGAACGATTTCGCAGTCGTGAATTTCTGGTCGATCAACGCTCAGACTCACAAGGCGGAGGGTCTGTTACCTAAAGTGATCGTGCCGATGATCGTGTCGCCGGTGATGGGTCTGGTGCTCGGCTTTGTCATCATGGGGCTGCTGATGGTATTGCTGCGAAACTGGAAGCCGCACCATGTCAGCCGCACGTTCGGCAGGCTGCAGTTGGCCAGCGCTTCGTTGATGGGCTTGAGCCACGGTACGAACGACGCTCAGAAGACGATGGGGATCATCGCACTGGCGCTCTTCTCCGCGACCCGCAAAGGCTACCTGGCGAATCTGCCGTTCGGACTGGGCTTCCTATCGACTCCCGAATTCGAGGTCCACACGTGGGTCAAGGTGGTCTGTTCGTTGACGATGGCTGCCGGAACCGCGGCGGGCGGCTGGCGCATCATCAAGACGATGGGCCACAAAATGGTGAAGTTGCAGCCCGTCCACGGATTCGCGGCGGAGACGACCGCGGCCACGGTGCTCTTCGCCGCCGCGCAAATGGGCATGCCTGTTTCCACCACGCA
>CAIPEB010000558.1 GCA_903863885.1 uncultured Planctomycetaceae bacterium
GGCCGGGCCATCGCATCCCGCGGCAGGGAGCCGGGCGCGGAGTGGTGATCGGCGGCCCGAATTCCGGAAAGAGCCAGCTGCTGCGGAGTCTCACGCGTGCCACGCCGGAAGTGGCTCCCTATCCGTTCACCACGCACCAGCCGTGCCCCGGCATGATGCCGTGGGAAGATGTGATGGTGCAGTTGATCGATACACCGCCGATCACACCCGATGTGCTCGACCCGATTACGCAGGGCCTGGTTCGTGGTGCGGACCTCGTGCTGCTGGTGGCTGATTTGGGATCGGATGACGGGATCGAGCACGTCCAGGCCGTGATGGACAAGCTCGCATCCACCAAGACGCGACTGTCGGCTCAGTCCTATCTGGACGAAGAGGACCTGGGCGTCTCCTACACCCGGACATTTCTCGTGCCGAACAAGATCGATCTGGCCGAGGCCGGCGATCGGCTGCAGTTGCTGCACGAGTTCTGTTCTCACGATTTTCCCGAATACGTGATTTCCGCGGAGCACGGAACGGGGCTCGAGGAGCTTCGCAAGGCGATCTACGAATCGCTGGATGTCGTGCGCATCTACACGAAACTGCCGACGAAGAAGGAGCCGGATTTCGATCGGCCGTTCACGATCCGCCGCGGCGGCACTTTGCAGGAAATCGCGGAGTTGATCCACAAGGACTTTGTCCAGGGACTCAAGTTCGCGAGGGTTTGGGGCAGTCTGGTGCACGACGGCACGACCGTGAAGGGCGACTACGTTGTGCAGGACAAAGATATCGTCGAGCTGCACGTCTGATTCTGCCGCGGCATTTCCGAACGGAGTCGCTTTCTTCCGCCATGAAAAACACGCAAATCGCCGATTCGTTCGACCAGCTTGCCGACCTGCTGGAGTTTCAGGGCGCCAACCCGTTCCGCGTGCGGGCCTATCGCAATGCGGCGCGTCTGATCCGTGACCTGACCGAACCGATCGCCGGCATTCTCGCCGACGGCCAGCGCAAGCTTACGGACCTGCCCGGCATCGGACAGGACCTGGCGGCGAAGATCGAGACGCTCGTGGAGACCGGCGAGTTGCCCCAGTTGAGCGAGCTTCTGGCCGCGGTGCCGCCGAGCGTATTGACGCTGCTGCGGGTGCCGGGACTCGGGCCCAAAAAGGCCGCATTGCTTCACTCCATGCTCGGGATCACCACGCTCGAGGAATTGCAGGCGGCCTGCGAAGCGGGACGCGTCCGGGAGTTGAAGGGATTCGGCGCCAAGACCGAGCAGGCCATACTGGACAATATCCAGTTCGCGGTAAAGGCCCAGGAGCGGATCTACTGGGCCGAGGCCGATTTCGTGGTCGAGTCGCTGCGCGAGCATTTTTCCGATTGCAGCGCGATGGAGCGGGTGGAGTTCGCGGGCAGCTACCGTCGCGGCCGGGATACGATCGGCGATCTCGACGTGCTCGTTGTTTCGACTGAATCCGACCAGGTCATGGATCACTTCGAGAAGTTTTCCTCGGTCTCTGAAGTGATCGCGCGCGGCGACACGAAAATGTCGGTGCGGACTTTGGAGGGCCTGCAGATCGACCTGCGCGTGGTCGAGGCGAAGTCGTTCGGCGCTGCGCTGCAGTACTTCACCGGCTCGAAGGATCACAACGTGGTGCTGCGCGGCCTGGCTCGGCAGCGGAATCTGAAGATCAACGAGTACGGCGTGTTTCGCTTGACGGACGAGGGCGAGCAGTACATCGGGGGCGCCACCGAAGAAGAAGTCTACGGCGCGATGGATCTGCCCGTTTTTCCGCCGGAGCTTCGCGAGGCGCGCCAGGAATTTGCCTGGGCCGAGCAGGGACCGCTGCCGAAATTAGTGGAGTTGAGCGACATCCGCGGCGATCTCCACGCTCACACGGATGAGACGGACGGACGCGGTTCGCTGCGGGAAATGGCCGAGGCCGCCCAGCAGCGGGGATTGAGCTATCTCGCGATCACCGACCATTCTCAGCGAGTGTCGATGGCTCAGGGATTGAACCCCGAAAGACTGCTTGCGCAATGGGCCCGCATCGACCGGTTCAACGCCACGCTGACCAACTTCCGGGTGCTGAAGGGAATCGAGTGCGACATTCTCGAACGCGGGGGCATGGATCTGCCGGATGATGTTCTCGCCCAGGCCGATTGGGTGAATGCGAGCATCCATTACGGTCAGCGGCAGTCTCGTGCCCAGATTACCGAGCGGATCCTGCAGGCCATTGAACATCCGCATGTCACGGCCATTGCGCACCCCACCGGGCGGCTGATCAATCGGCGCGAAGCGTACGATGTGGACATCGATGCGGTGATCAAGGCTGCAGCGCAACACCGCAAAATACTCGAGCTGAACGCCAACCCGCAGCGGCTCGATTTGAACGACATTTACTGCGCCGCGGCGAAAAGCCAGGGCGTGCTGATTGTCATCAGCACCGATGCCCACGAGCCCGCCGGATTCGACGACATGCGTTACGGAGTTCTGCAGGCGCGACGCGGCGGTCTGACGAAGGCCGATGTCGTGAATACGCGCAGCCTTCCGCAGTTGCTGAAGTTGTTGAAAAAGTAATCGCCGGCGTTTCACGGACTGGCGACCTCAAGCTTACGGGACTTCCGATCCGATCGATGGGAGCGACTCATGGAGGCGATACGAAGACCACGAAAGCCGGCGGCAGTGCACCAGACCGACTGTTTCGTGGATGGTCTGTGGACGCCGGCGCAAAGCGGCGGCACGCTGCTCACGATCGACCCGGCCACGGAAGAGGTGATTGCTCAGGTCGCTTCGGGAGATGCGGCCGACATCGAGGCGGCCGCCGAGGCAGCGCGAAATGCCGCGCGAAGCGACTGGTCGCGCGGGATCGATCGCCGTTCCGTGCTGACTGCGCTGGCCGAGTCGATCGAAGCCGAGATCGATGACTTGTCGGCGCTGGAGTCATGGGACACGGGGCATCCGATCCGGGAAGTTCGCAGCGGTGATATGCCGGCTGCAATCGAGTATCTTCGCCGCGCCGCAGACTATCTGAACGCGATCGGCGTTGATACGCAGTCGTGTTTTCTGCCGGTCGGCGTTGCCGGGTTCCTGCTTCCGACGCACCATGCGGCATTGGCAACTGTGCGGAGCATCGCCAGGGCGGTTGTTGCCGGATGCGGGGCGGTATTGAAGCCGTCCGAGCACGCGCCGCTTGCCTGCCTGCGGCTGGTGCGAATGGCGCAGAAGGCCGGAGTGCCCGATGGAGTACTGAACGTGGTGCCGGGAACAGGAGCCAGGGCGGGCCGCGCGCTGGCGAAGTGTTGCCTCGTTGACTCGCTCGTATTCCAGGGCCGTGCCGCGACCGGTCGCGAGGTGTGCGAGGCGGCGTCGCAGAATCTCACGCCCGTTTCGCTGGAACTGGCAGGCAGCGAGGTCCACGTGGTGCTTCGGGATGCGGATCTCGAGGAGGCTGCACGCGACATCGCGTCATTCCGGCACGGAGCAGGCGCAGGCCGGGTTGTGACGGGGGCTTGCTGTCTGGTGGAACGCCCGGTTCAAGAGGCATTTTGCAAACTGTTGTCTCAGGGACTGAACGCTCTGAAGGTCGGCGATCCGCTCGACCCGTCCGTGGACGTCGGCCCGCTGGCCTGTGAAGGCGACGCCGTCGCGTTCGTGCAGTTCACCGAGCGCCGCATGCGCGAGGGCGCCGTCTGCTCTGCCGGGGGAAAGCGAACGGGAACTCGCGGGTTCTTTGTCCAGCCGACGCTGATTACCGACAACGCCGGTACGGGGGCTGCTATGGCCTGGGACGTTGCGGGGCCGCTCTGCACGCTCGTGCCGGAATCGGCAGAGGATGCGATCGTCGAACGGTTCAATGCGCAGCGTTGTCGATCCAGGGTGATTGTCTGGACGAGGGACCAGGCAGCCGCGAAGCGACTTGCCGGTTCGCTGAAAGCCGCGGACGTTCGAGCGGGAGGCTCGGGATGCCGTGCGATGGGTGCGGATGTCTTGGCCGCCGACCTGCAGCCTCTGGTCGTGCCGAAACACGTTGCGTGACGACTCGGACGAAACCTCTGGCGTTCGGAGGGGAACTGGCTGCGTGCGGCTGAGGACCACGATCGTTCGCGCGGCTGAATGCCGGCCAGCCGCCCGCCGCATCCGAAGCGGCGTTGGCCTCCTTCACCGCCGGCTGCCGACAACTGGCAATTGACTGCCCTTTATCGGTCCCCCGCCTCCGCCACTGGCAGATTCGGACGCTTTGCGAGACAATGGGGCGGCGGTTCGAAAACGGTCTCTGCGTTGAAGATCTTATCCTGATTGTTGGCGGATCCATGCAGCTCCATGCAACCACAATTCTGACGGTACGGCATCAAAACCGGGTCGCGATGGGCGGCGACGGACAAGTGACGCTGGGCAGCGCCATCATGAAGGCTGACGCGGTGAAGATCCGCCGATTGATGGACGGCAGCGTGCTGTGCGGATTTGCGGGCGGCAGCGCCGACGCTTTCGCGTTACTGGAGCGTTTTGAGGCGAAGCTCCGCGAACATCCGGCGAACGTGCCGCGAGCCGCGACGGAACTGGCAAAAGAGTGGCGAACGGATCGTGCGCTGCGCAGGCTCGAGGCGCTGCTGACGGTCGCAGACCGGAAGTTCACCTTGCTGGTGAGCGGCACGGGGGATGTGATCCAGCCGAGCGACGGGATGGTGGGGATCGGTTCGGGCGGAAACTACGCCCTCGCGGCGGCGCGGGCTCTGGCGGCCCACTCGCCGCTCGACGCGGCCACGATCGTGCGGACTTCGCTGGAAATCGCCGCCGGAATCGACATCTACACGAACACGCACATCGTTGTGGAGGAACTGGAGTGTTGAATTCCACGCGCGGCGCTGCGGATGCGTCCGACTCGATGCGGGTGCTTACTCCTCGCGAGATCGTCCAGGAACTGGATCGATACATCGTCGGGCAGCACGAGGCAAAGCGGGCCGTGGCGATTGCCCTGCGAAATCGCTGGCGCAGGCAGCAATTGACACCTGAAATGCGTGAGGAGGTGGCACCGAAGAACATCATGATGATCGGGCCGACCGGCGTCGGTAAGACCGAGATCGCCCGCCGCCTGGCGAGATTGACCGGGGCGCCCTTCATCAAGGTCGAGGCGACGAAGTACACCGAGGTCGGTTACTACGGCCGCGATGTCGAGAGCATGGTGCGCGAACTGGTCGAGAATTCGATCGGGCTGGTGCGCGAGCGCGAACGCAACAGCGTCAAGGAAGAGGCTCAGCGGCGGGTGGCAGACCGCCTGCTGGACCTGCTCGTTCCGCCGCCGGTCGACTATCAGGCGAATTCCGAGGGGGGGGATACGGCCGTCGCGCAGTACGAACGCACTCGGGAAAAATTCCGCGCGATGCTCGTGTCGGGAGAACTGGATCAGCGGACGGTCGAGTTGACCGTCGAGCAGAAAGCGGCTCCCGTGGTGTTCAGCGGCGCCGGTCTCGAGCACATGGATATGGATCTGCAGGGCATGCTCGAGAAGTTCATGCCCAAGCACACGTCGCGCCGCACGCTGACCGTCGCCGAAGCCCGACGCGTGCTGTTCGAACAGGAGTGCGAAGCGCTGCTGGATACCGAGAAGATCAACGCGGCCGCGATTGAGCTGGCTGAGAACCTCGGCATCATCTTCATCGACGAAATCGACAAGGTGGTTGCCAGCGAATCGCGCGGAGCCGATGTCTCGCGGCAGGGTGTGCAGCGGGATCTGCTGCCGATCGTCGAAGGCACGACGATCCAGACTCGCTACGGGTATGTGCGCACGGATCATGTGCTGTTCGTCGCGGCCGGTGCATTCCATCGCGCGAAACCGAGCGACCTGATGCCCGAACTGCAGGGCCGTTTTCCGATTCGCGTGGAACTGCAGGATCTCACGAAGGAAGATTTCATCCGCATTCTGAAAGAGCCCAAGAACTCGCTCACCCGGCAGTACTCGGCGCTGCTGGCGACGGAGACTCTTGACCTCGTATTCACGGACGACGCCGTCGAGGCACTCGCGGGATTCGCGTTCCGCGTAAATCAGTCCACGCAGAACATCGGCGCACGCCGGCTCTACACGATCATGGAGCGATTGCTTGAGGATCTGAGCTTCGAGGCGCCGGACATGAAGCAGGGAGCAGTGACGATCGACGGGACATATGTCGAGCAGCGGCTGCAGGAAGTCGCCGAGGATCAGGATCTCAGCAAGTTCATTCTTTGAGCGGCCGGCATTGCTCGCCGAGCAGTTTCGCCGCTTCATCCAGCGCCCGCTCAAGAGCCTCGCCTCGCGCCGTGAGCTGAAAGCGTCTGCCCGTTTCAGCAACAACTTCGATCTGCACTTCCAGGCGAGAATCCGGCAGGCAGGACTCAACGCGGTCCGCCCACTCGATGAGCGTGATGGCAGGCGAGGCGAAGCACTCCTCCGGGCCCAGTTGCAGGAACTCGTCTTCATCCTTGAGGCGATATGCGTCGAAGTGGTACAGCGTTCTGCGGCCGTGGTACTCGTTGCAGAGCACAAATGTGGGACTGAGGGCGAGCCCCTCGGGGATACCGCACGCGGCGGCCAAGGCCTGAACGAGCCGGGTCTTCCCGGAGCCGAGCGTTCCACAGAGCGCCACGGTCGTACCGCCCGGCAGGCAGGACGCGAGCACACGTCCGAGGTTGTCCGTGTCGTTCAGGCTGTGAGCGTTGTATTCCAGCTGTTTCATGAGTCGAGCCGATGTTCGTAGCCTTGAGGGGAAAGGGGGAGGCGGCTTGTTTCTCCGGCCGTTTGCCAGAGGCCTGCCTCGGCGACAAGCTGACCGATCGCCGTGATCGGAACAACGAGGGGTTGATCGCGCAGGATTCGCCGGGCTTCGGCGGGCGGAACGGCCAGCAGCAACTCGAAGTCCTCGCCGTCTCCCAGCGCGTGGTCCAGATGCGTGAGCCCGTCGCGGCTTCGTTCCGCCAGACGCACGGCTGCCGCCGATACGGGGATCTGACTCAGGTCGAGAACGGCTCCGCAATTGCTTGCCCGTGCCATGCGGGACAGGTCGAGTGTGAGGCCGTCGCTGATATCCATCCCGGCGTGCAGTTCATACGCCTCATGCAGACGCAGTGACTCGCGCACTCGGGGAGCAAAGTCCAGGTGCCTGCCGAGAATGCTCCCGCCGAACTCACCCGTCACGAGGATCCAGTCACCGATTTGACCGCCGCTGCGCAACAGCGGTCCCCGGGCCCCAACTTCCCCGATCGCCGTCACCGAGATCACCAGCGGACCGTCCCAGCTGTTGGTGTCGCCTCCCACAATCGCCACGTCGAGTTCAGCGGCCAGCGGAAGCATGCCTTCGTAGAGCGACTCGGCGAGCGCCCGGCCTCCGGCGCGAGGCAGAGCAAGCGACACCAGAGCGGCCAGTGGCTTGGCCGCCATCGCTGCCAGATCGCTCAGGTTCACCGCCAGCGCTTTGCGGCCGGCCCGGCGGGGGTCGATTTCTCCGAGGCGAAAATCGGTTCCGTCCATCAGCATGTCGGTGGTTACGACGGTGCCGTCGGGTTCGCGCAATCGCAACAGCGCTGCGTCATCCTGAAGGCCGAGCGGAGCGATCGGCGTTCTGAGCACTCGGTGCTGAAGCCAAGCCAGAAACTCGGACTCCATCGCCTTTCGTCCCCGCTGCAAAAAAGCCGGCCGGTTTTCAGTGAGCGAACGCATGATGTCGAGCGGCTGCGCCGGGCCGAATCCGTCCCCGGTTCTTTGCGGGACGGAAGGCGTGGCCGGAAGCGAAAAAGGCCGTCGGCTCACGCAACTCGGGATTCGGCGAACCCGCCAGCGAAGCATTATTCACGAGCGGCGCCGCGTTTCAAGCAACGTCGCCCGTCATGCGGACGAAAGGCAAGCGGCCGGTCACTGCATCGAGACCTGCATGTGTCCGTACAATGTCTCGTTTCCGCGGAGAATGTAGAACTTGATCGGCTGGGACTGGCGGAACTCGTCGCTGTCCAGAATGTAGGACACGTTGTCCAGCGAGATCGTTTCCCACTTGTGCATGCCGACCAGAATGTCGCCGTATCGAATGCCCTGGAAGGCAGCGGGGCTGTCCGGGCGAACGGCGAGCACTCTCAGGCCGCCGCGGTATTGGCTGGTGAGTCGGCGGAACGTCTTGTCCGAGATCGGAGCCAGCTTCAGGCCAAGCAGCTGCCACGTTCGGTCCGTCAACGCGGGCTGGTCCGTGCGAGGGGGAGCCAGCACGAGTCGCATCTGCAGCGGGTCGCTGGCTCGGCGCACCTCAAGCTCCAATTCCTCTCCCGGGCGCCGGCCGAGCAATGCCCGCTCGAAGTCCAGGGTGCGCCGGACCTGGGTCGAACCCACCGACACCACCACGTCTCCGGCCTCCAGGCCGATCGATGCAGCGGCCCCACCCTCCGAAACGCTCGTCACCACAAACTCGGTGTGGTCGGATTTGACCACGGACTTGCCGGTGAGGCCGTGCGAAACGGTCCGCTGGACTTCCGTGTCAATCAGACGCGCAGCCACTTCCATGACCTGATCGACGGGAACAGCGAAGCCGATGCCCTGAGCGCCGACTCGCACCGCGACGTTCAGTCCCACCATCTCGCCGTCAATATTCAGCAGCGGTCCGCCGGAATTGCCCGGATTGATGCTGGCGTCCGTCTGGATCAAGTCCGAGTATTTCTGTTCGTCATTGACCTGCACCGGACGGTGCAAGGCACTGATTATCCCGGTCGTTACGGTGTGCTCGTAGCCGTATGCATTGCCGATTGCAATCACGGTTTCGCCGGTCATCAGGTCGCTCGAGGTTCCGATCCGAATCGCGTTCATCGGCTCGTTCACGTCGATCTTGATGATGGCCAGATCCGTCACCGCATCGTTGGAGATCAGGCGAGCGATGACCGTTTTGCCTTTGTCGGTCGTAACTTGAATGTTCGACACGCCTTCCACAACGTGGTAGTTCGTGACGATGTAGCCGCGATCATCAATGATGACGCCGGTTCCCATGCCGTTCACTTGCCGCGCTCCGTCGGTCGCGGCCAACTCTTCGCTCGCCGAAGAAACGGTTTTCCGGCCGTGTATGTTCACAACCGAACTGCGAGCCTGCTCGGCGGCTTGCACGATCGGAGTCCGTCGCATTGATGCCGCTATCGCGGGGGTACCACCAATATTCGTAACGAGCAAACCGGCAACCAGGACACTCGCTAATGTCCTACGCCAGGCAATAGGCTGTTGATCCCGCATTGGAGGCTCGTCAATTTGTATGATGACCCGTCGAAAAGGCTCGAGCGGGTGGCGATTGCTGACTCTACGGCGGGGGCGCGGACAGCCCCGGTCCCTATATCCGCTGCTTTACATCGGTCCGCTGCATTCAGTCCCTTCAGAAGCACAGCTTCCTCCGGTACAGTTGCCCCAGCTTGACAGGGTAAGACTATCGGGTTGGGCGGGAAGTCCGGTTCCGCAGGGGGCGACAGGAGGCCGGATGCGGGGAATGTCGGAGGGCAATTCGTCGGATGCCGGCCTCTTTCACTCGTGCTGACCTTTTTCACTCGGGCAATTCGTGGACGAATCGTCCGAGGCCGCAGTGAACTTGAACTCGTCGTCAAAAGCCCCCCAGGCTATCTGGACGACGGGATGAGACGTTTGGCCCTTTCGCTTAGACTGCTGGTCGTGGTCGTCGGGGCATTGGTTGGTTCAATGAGCGGGGTACGGGGGCTCGGATGAACAGCGGTACGGCAGGGCGGCGCGGCGTCGTAGCGGTCGCGGTTCGGCAATCCTGTTTTCTTGTGATCCGCCGTTCTGAGTTCGTTGTCGCGCCCGGTAAGTATTGCTTCCCCGGGGGAGGAATTGCCGAGAACGAATGCGAGGAGCGGGCCGTCATTCGCGAGATGCGGGAGGAAGTCGGAGTCGACGTCCGGCCGATTTGCAGGCTGTGGCGCAGCGTGACGCCCTGGGGCGTGCCGCTGGCATGGTGGCACGTGGAGATGCCGGCCGAATTCATCTTCCGCCCGAACCCCGACGAAGTTGCCTCCGTCGGCTGGATGACACTCGAAGAACTCGTTGCAAGAAACGACCTCTTGGAGAGTAATCAGCATTTTCTCGCAGCGCTGCGGCGAGGCGAAATCCTGCTGGACATGCCGCCGTCGTGACGCGGTCGCGCCAATGGGCCGAGGCAGCGTCCCTTGTTCGGGCCGTCGACAAAAGTGACCGGTTAGCTGGGGAATTTTCCTACCGGTCCGGCGTGTGCTGCTTGAACGCGCGGCCCTCTGTCCATCGGCGTTGGCCGTCGAGGCGTTCTTTCGCGCGGAGAAAGTAGGGCGTGTCGAGTTTAGCCAAGTGTTCACGGAAGGCAGCATCCCGCTGCTGCTGCCATTCCGGACTCGCGTGCACGAGGCCCATTTGATCCATCTGATGGAAAAGCGATTCGGCGATGAGCTGGTGACCGCTGATCGTCGGATGCACGTGGTCCATCAGCCATTCCTGCCCTGGGATGTGATCAGGAGTGCGGTCCTCGATCAAGGCGCGGACGTCGACCAGCGGCACCCTGTTTCGGCGGGCGACTTGGGCCAGTACCTCGTACATCGGTTCGATCATCCGCAAGGGGCAGATATCTTCGTCCTTGGCTCGCACGAATTCGTTTTTTGCTTCCGCGATGCGCCCTTCATCGAGATGGCAGCGGCCAAGCAGGAAGTGGGCCGCCGCGAAGCGGTCGTCGATTGCTAGCACTTCGCGCACGAGTTGTGCGCGACGGGCAAGCCGGTCGTTGGTCAGGTTTCTGGCTTCGCTCCACTTCTTATCCAACCGCATGCGGTTTTCAACGCTCAATTCGCCGCTTGGCTCGCTCTTGAAGGGCGGGCAATCCTTGAGATTGCAGACGGGGTTGCAGAACACCAGCGGTACGCCCGCTTGAAGGCTGCAATCGACCATTCGTTGGAGGTTACGCCCGTAATGTTCCACCACGCCGCGCCGCCAGTCATCATTGCTGTGGTAGGCGTTCAGTCCGCCTGGGTGGTCCAGCCAGGCGTCCACATCTGCCGGCATGATGGTGCGATTGCCGGCGGCCGACGGCGAAATCCGGCGGCAAGAGTGGATCCAGGCGAGCCGGCAGAGGTTATAGCAGCGCCAGTTGGAGCACGCCGCATGTACTCGAGCGACCAGCGGAGAAATCCGTTTGACCTCGTTGTAGCTGCGATCCTCGAGGAATTCATTCTGTCCTGTGTAGACGATGATCAAGTCGGCTTCGTGTGCGAGGACCTCGTTCAGAATCGGCACCAGCCGATAACTGGCATACGATAGCCCGCCGCAATTCACGACTCGCCAGTTCCGCGATGGGTCGGCGGCCCGCAGCGACAATTCGAGCCACGTCGTGAAGGACGTTTCAATCGTGTAGGGACTTCCCTGGACTGTCGAGCCGCCCAGGCAGAATACCCGGAATTCGCCCTTATCTTTCTCCGCTGGGAACGAGTCCGGGTAAAAGAGCGCCAGCCGCGAGGGAGCGATCTCGTAACGCTGACTCGCACCATTGAGCACAAACAGCGGACGGACGGACGAAAAACCGACGTAAGGGTCTTCAATCTCGTTGAGCCTTCCGAAGTCGAACGCCCGCAAGCCGATTTCGGCCAACAGCAAAGGTGAAATGCCCAGCAGAACGGCCGCAAATCGGAACAGCAGGCCTTTCGGAGAGAGCCAGCGTGGCGATCGGTGCGCGGCGGAGTTCGATTGCATGACGAATCATCCGGAATGATCCGTGCCTCATCCGTGCCAGTTCGTGGCGGCTTTCCCTCTGAACTCCAAATTCGAGACTCCGGACTATTCACTCCCCGGCTCAGCAGGTGGAGGCTGCGGCCGGACGCCGGGCGGGGTGGTCCACGGAGCGATCAAGGCTGGAACAGACCAGCGAATGCCGCCATTTTGCGGCCAGCATCAGGCAATTGATACCCGATCCGATCCCGAGCATGCCCACGTGATCACCCGTTTTCACGAATCCGCTTTCGAGTCCGCATGCCATTGTGATCGGCAGTGCCACCGACCCCGTATTGCCGAGCCATTCCAGCGTCGAGAAATCCCGCTGCGGATCGAGGCCGAGCGACTCCAGCATCAGCTTGCGGTGCGTCGCGCCGACCTGATGCAGGAATGTCTTGTGCAGGCTTTCTCCCGTCCAGCCGGTTTCCGCGAGGAAATCCCGGAAGGTCTCGACTCCGGTGGCAATTCCCTCCTGCATGAGACGCTCGGAATCCGTCTGCATCAGCGGTTGCATCCCGGAACCGACTGCCTCGTCGCGCCCGCTGTGGCACAACGCATGGTGCCGGGTGTCCGTGCGGATCGTGGCGGCAATCAGGCGGTTGTCGGTCTGACTCAATTCGCGATCGGTCAGCAGGATTGCACAGCTGCCGGATCCGATGGTCAAAGAGGCGACGGCCAGTTTGATCTGCTGTCGAGTCAGCGACAGGTCGCGGTTCAGCGATTCGATCGTGGTTTCGACCAGCTGACGGCTGCCTTCCGTGCCCACGACCAGCCCGGCGCGGATCTGTCCCAGCTCGATCATGTTCGCGATCTGGACGGCTCCGTTCAGCAGTCCCAGGCAGGCGTTTGACAGATCGTAGACGACACACTGCCGCGGCAGATTGAGTGCGTGGTGAACCCGGCAGGCGGTGGCCGGCTCGAGATAGTCGCGGCAGACTGAGGCGTGAATCAACGCGCCGATATACCGCCGATCGATTCCCGCCGCGGCAATCGCTTTCTCGCCGCTTTCGATGCTCACGTCGCCGGGCATGACGCCCGGATTCCACAGGCGGCGCTCGCGAATCCCCGTCATCAGCTCCAGGCGTCCCTCCGGCAGTCTCAGACGCTGGTACAACGGTTCGAGGCGACGTTCAATTTCCTGCGAAGTGACAACCTCTTGCGGTAACGTATATCCGAACGCTTCAAGACAGACGTTGCGGTAATGCATGAAAGCGGCTTTGCCAGGCGGGAAGAGTTATGTTTCCAAGGCCGATGATCGGTCGGGCATGGCCAGCGCCATCGTCATGCGGCGCGCCGTTGCTCGAGGACTTCGTTGCTTGAGGAATCCCTTTCCCGCGGTTCCTGTTTCTCGCGGATATTAAGTCTCGTTTTCCGAGCGGCGTTCACTGGCCGACGGCGATTCCGGGCCCGATTGGCGCGGGGGTTTTCTCGTTTCTCGCAATTCCCCGCCGGTTAAAGATATACAGCGCGGGAGCAGGCGTAAAGCCTCGCTGTCCGCTCGACCGAAAGGCTTGTGCTGTCAATGCTTGCGTTGCTAGCAGTGTGGGGTGGATGCGCAAGATGTTGGGAATGCATCGGTGGGGAAGTCCAAAATGTTGTGATTCGGTTGCACACAACCCCTTGGACCGTACACTTGGGCCCAACGTCGTTTCCGCCCGTATTCGCTCGGAAACGGTGGACTTGTCTGGAGGCCAGTGAGGTAGGGACATCATCTCCGGCGTTGTACCCAGGACGGGTGCCAAGGTTGGCGGTCGCCACGCCGCTAGAACGCCTTTCGTCAGGGACGACCAAGAATCAGCCATCGGCCCAGAAGCTTTCTTGGATGGATCGTGACGACAGGCTGACATTCAGTTCGGCATGCGGACGACCCTCATCTCGAATCCTTTTCCTGCGACATTCGCTCGAGTGCGCCTCCGAAATCGTGTCAGGGAATTTTGGACACAAAGCTGTCGGAAAGGGATTTTCTCATGCAGAGCAAGCCGCTGATTGGAGTGAATGCTGACTATCGTTCCGCGAAGAAGGATGCCCCGGCTTTCTCGTACGTCTGCGCCGGCTATTACGACTGCATTACGAAAGCGGGCGGAATTCCGGTTGTCGTGCCCCCGCTGGAAAGTGAACACGATCTTGGAGCCATCCTCGACCAATTGCAGGGCTTTGTGCTGGTGGGAGGCGCGGACCTCGATCCTCGACGCGACGGTTTCATGCTGCACCCGTCCGTGCGGACGCTCGAGACTCGCCGTGAAGTGTTTGACCGAACGCTGATGCGACTGATCGCCGATCGGCGTCTTCCGGTGTTCGGCGTCGGCGTGGGCATGCAGTTGCTGAACGTCACCATGGGCGGCAACTTGTTTCTCCACATTCCCGAGGATCTTCCCACCGCTCTGCCGCACAAGGATCTGCAGGATCCGGCGCACCGCCACGGTTTGTCCGTCGTGCCGGGTTCGCTGATGGAACGCGTCTATGGCGATGGTGAAATCCGCGTCAACAGCCTGCATCACATGGCGGTCGATGAAGTCGCCCCGGGCTTTGTGGTCACCGCCCGCTGCCCCGACGGCGTGATCGAAGCCATCGAGTCCGAGATCGAGGACTGGCTGGCTCTCGGCACCCAATTCCATCCGGAAGCAGAATCCGCATCGGCGCTGGATCTGCGCATTTTTGAGGAATTCATCGACGGCGTGAAAGCCCGCCCCGCCGAACTGCGCATGGTCGCCTAGGACGCACTAGACCGGTGTCTCAGGCAGCATGCCCAGTGCCACAGGCAGCATGCCCAGTTTGTCCGACTCGCTCTGGCGCCCGCGCGGCAAGTCAGATTGCTGCGGGCGGACCATGCGTTTCGGACTACTTACTGGCTCGTAACTCGCCTTGGCCGTTCGTCGCAGCGTATCCCACACCGCGCGCCTCGGCGGGATCCGGCCCGCACCGGAAACTCCCGCAACGGCGCGCGGTGTGCGCGTGTCGGCGCGAGCATGCCGGGACGGCAACCGGTAAACGGATGCAGGCACGATGATTGCCTTACTCCGGACTCGGCTGCGGCTTTACAGCTGAATGGTCGTGCCGAGCAATTGGAGGAACGACCTGATCCAGGCGGGGTGAGCGGGCCACGCCGGGGCCGTTACCAGATTGCCGTCCACGAACGCGTTGTCGAAGGTCGAGCTGGCCTCGATGTAGCGGCCGCCGCACCGTTCGATTTCGGGGCGGACGGCCGGGTAGGCGCTGCAGGAACGGCCTTCCATGACGCCGGCGGCGGTGAGTATCTGTGCCCCGTGGCACACTGCCGCAATCGGCTTGCCCGCGCTGGCGAAGTGACGGACGATTTCCAGGACGCGCTTGTTCAGCCGCAGGTACTCGGGGGCCCTTCCGCCGGGCAGGACCAGCGCGTCGTAGCTGCGCTCTTCGAGCAGATCAAAGTTGGCGTTCACCTGGAAATTGTGTCCGCGTTTCTCGCTGTAAGTCTGCTCGCCTTCAAAGTCGTGGATCGCTGTGGCCACTGTTTCCCCCGCCTTCTTCCCAGGGCACACGGCATGCACCTTGTGGCCGACCATCAGCAGCATCTGAAAGGGAACCATGACTTCGTAGTCTTCCACAAAGTCGCCGACCAGCATCAAGATTTTCTTCATGGCCATGTTCACATGCCTGATAGAAGTCCGGAGTTTCGAGTCTGACGTCCGCGAGTAAATCGCCTTGTGTGCCTATCCCCGCCCATCCGTGCCGATCTGCGGCCTCCCCCCGGAAACCGAAAGCGACGGGCCTGCGACGTCGGCCGTCCCGATCCATGCCGCTTCGATCATGTCCATGACCAGGAAGAAACCGGCTGCCAAAGCGCCGATGCAGTATCCCAGCAGGCCGCCGAACGCAAATAGGAAACCGAAGATGGCGTATAGGGCCGTCGGTGACATCCATTCCGGGCGTCCCTGGCCCTCGATCTTCATCGCTGCAAATACCCAGAACGGCAGGAGGAGTGCGCCCGTCAGAATCGACACGCCTCGAGGCGCCGACCCGAAAATGATCTGGGCCAGACAGATCGCGACGACTTCGGAAGAAACAAACAGATACACGGCGGGCGATGCCTGCCAGTACCGCAGAATGGCGAACAGCACACCGAGCGCCGTAAACAACGCGACAATCGCCGCCATCCCGAAACGTTTGGGTACCGTGTACTGCCGCTCTTCCTCGCCGACGATCGGGGGAAACAGGATGCCCGTCGAATCGGCATAGACCTCGTAGGACTTGCCGCCCGCCAGACGCCGCGCTGCCTCCAGTTGACGAATGACCCGGGCACGCTCGACGAGGACCGCACCGGCCCAAATCAGAATGACCCAGACATTGCCGGTCGATATTGCCAGGCAACCGTAGAAGAAGATGTCCGCTGCCTCAAATGGATAACGGATGCTGCGGTACGGCCCTCGAGGTACGGCCAGTCGTTCCAGGCTGAAGTCGTCGGCCTGTCGGGCAAAGGCGATCGCCCGCCAGGCCCAACCCGCGAGCACAATACCCGCTGTGGACAGTGCGATGCAGATCCAGGAGGCGACCGCCGGCATCGCAAGTTGTCCGCCGCCAAAAAGATCGGGTACTGCCGCATACACCAGCAACGAAACTGAAAACAACAGTTGGACGAACAGAAATGCCGGAGTGACACGCCGACCCGCCATCAACCGGGCCATCGGCGGCAATTCCGGATCGTTCGTCAACCAAAACCGCACCGCCAGTCGCATGGCCATCATGTAAGCAATGGCAATGCGCAGTTCACTTGCCGGAATCATCGCCTGGAATTCCAGATAAGCTGGTGAAAATGCGTTGTGACTGCCGATAAGTAAAAACCACGCGGTCAAGGGCGACCTTGCTACCGCTTCGGTGGCGATTTCGCCGTCCCGCAGCAGGTTGTGCGGGACGAGTCGAATGGACCGGCCGAGACGGGTACCTGGCACGGGTCTCAAGAACCTTGGCCTCGCGTGACGAATTGTATCCCTCCGCGGTAAGCATCGCCATCCCTTGCGTTGCCAAGCATGCCTGCCATGAGTGTGCCGACTCCGCATTACCTGCTGTTCTCGACCACGAAACGGCCCGATGACCCGCTACGCCGCGACCGCGGTGCCGGTGCGGACCGGCGCGGCCGATGGGAATTCGTGTTGGAGTCGATGGACGGCAAGAAGCGAATTCAGGTGGCAGAACGAGAGGATCAGGTTGCGGGCCAGCGTCTGGAATTGCTGGCCGTGGTGCGCGGCCTGGAGGCGCTGGACCAGCCCTCGCGAGTGACGTTAATCACGTCGAGCAGCTATGTGCGGCGCGGGATGCGATTCGGACTGCCGCAATGGCGGGAAGATGGCTGGCAGTGGGAGTCGTTCGGTCGGATGACGCCTGTGCGGAACGCCGACCTCTGGCGGCGTCTGGATCGTGCCCTGCAGATCCACCGCGTGCAATGCCGGACTTGGCGCATCGACGCGGATCATCCGCAGGTGCCCGAGACCAGCCGGCCCGTGGTGGAAGCCGTGCCCGAGCCGGCTGCGGAGCCTCGCGCGGCGAGATCCTGGCGGGACGCATGGGCCGGTTTCTGGGGACGCGTCAGTGCCGCGTCCGTGTTCCGGCGGCCGAGCCCGTTTGCTGCCAATCGCCTGTGTGCCGACTGATCGCTGTTGCGAACTGGCCAGAAAGGAGTCTGCTCCAACCGGTGCTTCGGCTGGGAATTCGACGGTTAAAGAAACGCCCCGCTTTGTGCCGTCGATACGTGTTTGCGCCTTCCGTGTTACCTGCAAGTTGCCCAGATCCGTCTTGCCTGCACTCGATCTGACCTTTGTTCTGCCGACATCGTCGGGAACGCCAGGTTCTCGACCACCGATATCAGACTGCGAGGAGTGAAGCGTGCGTACGAACGTGTCGTTGGACAGCATTGGCGCTTTGGTGGAAGGACGCCACAGCAATCCCTTCGAGGTGTTGGGACCGCATGTGATCACCCAGGACGGCCGTCGAGCGGTGGCAGTGCGGGCCTATCTGCCCAACACGCGTCAGGTCTGGCTGCTGGATCCGCGGCACGGTACGCCGCGTCCGATGCGGCGTATCCATCCCTCCGGCCTGTACGAGGCCATCTGTCCCGCGACCAACGGCGAGACGCCCCAGGGCTATCAGCTGCGCGTGCTGGATGAACGCGGAGATGTCCACACCCTCTACGATCCGTATTCGTTTCCATCGCTGTTAAGTGACTACGACCGTTACCTGCTTGGCGAGGGTACCCATACCCGTGCCTACGAACGGCTGGGCGCCCAGATCCGCACCGTATCCGGCGTGGCCGGCGTCAACTTCAGCGTGTGGGCTCCGAATGCGGTCGCCGTCTCCGTGGTCGGCAACTTCAACCAGTGGGATGGCCGTCGGCACGCCCTGCGGCGGTTCGGCCATACGGGCATCTGGGAGTTGTTCGTGCCGGGACTGGAAGCCGGCGAAATCTACAAGTTGCGTTTGAAGACGGGCTGCGGGGCCGTGATCGACAAGGCCGACCCGTTCGGGTTCGCCGCGGAACTGCCCCCGGAAACCGCGTCCATCGTCGCCGATCTCAATGCGTATGCGTGGAATGACGGCCAGTGGATGGAGAAACGCCGCCGCTCCCGGCCGCTGGAACAGCCTATCTCGGTGTATGAGGTACACCTCGGGAGCTGGCGCCGCCAGGCGGACCGGAGGCACGGGTGGCTCAACTACCGCGATCTGGCGCATGAACTGGTGAAGTACTGCCACGCGATGGGCTACACGCACGTCGAACTCATGCCGATCAGCGAGCACCCCTACACGGGAAGCTGGGGATATCAGACGGTCGGCTATTTCGCGGCCACGAGTCGCTACGGATCGCCGGCCGATTTCATGTACTTTGTGGATTACTGCCATCAGAACGGCATCGGCGTAATCGTGGATTGGGTGCCGGCACACTTTCCGAAGGATGCGCACGGGCTGCGCCGATTCGACGGAACGGCTCTGTACGAACATGAAGATCCGCGTCAGGGTGAACATCCCGACTGGGGCACCATGATCTTCAATTACTCGCGGAACGAAGTCCGCAATTACCTCATGGCCAACGCGCTGTTCTGGCTCGACAAGTACCACATCGACGGCCTGCGCACAGACGCCGTGGCTTCGATGCTGTACCTCGATTACAGCCGCAAGCCGGGCGAATGGGTGCCGAACGAGCACGGCGGACGGGAAAATCTGCCCGCCATCTCGCTGATCCAGGACATCAACCGGCGCGCCCACGCGGAATTCCCCGGCGTGCTGATGATCGCTGAAGAATCAACGGCCTGGGCCGGAGTCTCGCGTCCCACGGAAACCGGCGGGTTGGGATTCACGATGAAGTGGAACATGGGATGGATGAACGACACGCTGCGCTACATGCGCCGCGATCCGGTCTTCCGCCGGTTCCACCACAACGAACTCACGTTCAGCCTGATCTACGCATTCTCCGAGAATTTCGTGCTGCCGTTCTCTCACGACGAAGTAGTCCATGGCAAACGGTCGCTGCTGGAGCAGATGCCGGGCGACCTGTGGCAGAAGTTCGCCAACCTCCGCATTCTGTACAGCTACCTCTGGACGCACCCGGGCAAGAAACTGCTCTTCATGGGCAGCGATTTCGGCCAGTGGACTGAGTGGAACTGCGACCGCGAACTGCAATGGGATCTGCTGCAGTGGGAGACCCACCGAGGCATCCAGCGGCTGGTCGCCGACCTGAACTCGCTCTATCGCCGCGAACCCGCGCTGCACCGTTTCGACACGGACGGGCGCGGTTTCGAATGGATCGACTGCAGCAACCGGGAAGACAGCATCCTGAGCTACGTGCGCAAATCGGACGAGCCGGATGATTTCGTCATGGTGTGCTGTAACTTCACACCGGTGGTCCGTCACGGTTATCGAATCGGCGCTCCGCGAGCAGGCTGGTACCAGGAGATTCTCAACACCGATTCCCGCTACTACGCAGGAAGCAACGTCGGCAACCACCCGGGCCTGACGGCGGAACAAGTTCCGGCGCACGGTCGGAAATGGTCGCTGCGCGTCACGCTGCCGCCGTTGGCCACGGTCGTGCTTAAACCCGCAACACAAACGGCCTAGCGGAGTTGCTGCTGCGATTCTGCAGGCCGTTTCCAGCTTACGCCCATCTGCTTCGTCAAATCCAGGTACCAGTCGCGCAGGCGGCGCTGGCCTTCCATCGAAGCGATTTGCTGGATCTCGAACGACCCGCCGGATTCGAGGAACTGCTTCTTCAATTCCTCGTCGCTCGGTGCATCGCTGATGATCCGCACGACGTACACGAAGGACTTCGGCTCGTTGACGGCCACGCCGGACTCACTGAGTTTCAGCGCGAAAACCGCACGCATGAAATCTTCGCCGGCGTCGGTGACGCCTTCCACGGAACTCAAGCCCGGCATTCCCATGCCTGCGGGAGTGAATCCGGTCGAGAGCCAGCTGAACTCGTTGGTTTCGGTTACCTTCAAGTCGGCCTTGCCGGCAATGATCTCTTTCAGCGGTTTGGCCGACGACTTGGCCTGGCCGGCAAGTTGCTCGGCTTCGGTCTTGGCGACCTTGAAGGCTTCCTGCTGTTTCCAGGTGTCGATCACCTTGTCGCGAATATCCTTGAGTGCCGGAACGTACGCTTCTTTTTCACGCACCTTCCAGTACACGAAGTAGACGTCGCGAGATTCGCCTCGAATCTGTGCGGGACGGTACAGCGCCTCGCCGTCGCGGAACGCAATGGCGGCAAAAGGCACCTGCTGCGGCGGCCAGGAAAACTGGGCTTGTTCGAACGACTTGCCCAGCTCGTATTCCTGAACCTCCAAGGCGTCAACCATCCGCGTCTTGCCGACTGTCAGACCTCGCTGGCTGGCAAAGCTCTCCAAGTCCAGCGGTTTCAAATTGGCGGCGTCCGACCGGCGGGACTCGCGACCATAGATCTCGACTTCCCTCTTGATTTCGGAAATCGCCTTTTCCAGGCGGTCCTGAGCCGCCTTGCGAGCTTTGCTGATCGCCAGCTCTTCGCGGATTTCAGCCATGAGTTTCTCGTCAAGAGGCCGTATTTCCGGAGCAGGCTTCGCCGGCGGTGCTGGTGCTGGAGCTGGAGCTGGAGCCGGAGCTGCCGGTTCAGCCGGCTTCGCTTCGGGTGCCGGAACTGCCGGCGCAGGAGCTGGCTCAGCCGGTTTGGCTTCCGGAGCAGGTGCCGGCGCTGGAGCCGGTTCCGCCGGTTTGGCCTCGGGTGCTGCGGCTGGAACTGGCGGCGCATTCGCCGGAGCATCAACCTTCGGCGGAGCTTCCTCTATGTAACTCGTGAACACCACATCGGAATGCCCGGTGAGTGTCGAGCTCTGCGGTTTCGGAGCTTCCGGTGCCGGAGCGGGTGCTGGCTCAGCCGGTTTCGCTTCGGGTGCTGGTGCCGGAGCCGGAGCCGGTTCGGCCGGTTTCGTTTCCGGTGCCGGTGCTGGCTCAGCCGGCTTCGCTTCGGG
This sequence comes from uncultured Planctomycetaceae bacterium, assembly GCA_903863885.1. Taxonomy (GTDB): domain Bacteria; phylum Planctomycetota; class Planctomycetia; order Pirellulales; family Pirellulaceae; genus CAIPEB01. Next base: position 21,170 of record CAIPEB010000558.1, read on the forward strand.
TGCAGGTGCCGGAGTCGGAGCTGGAGCCGGAGCGGTTGGTTCCGCCGGTTTCATTTCCGGCGCTGGAGCCGCTGCGGCGGGTGCCGGTTCCGCCGGCTTTGCTTCCGCTGGAGCCGGTACGGCGGGCTTTGCCTCCGGCGCAGGCGCGGCAGGTGCCGCCGCCGGCGTTACGGTAGCCGGCGGTGCCGCCGGTTGAACGGTGTAACGCTGCTTGTTGGTTTCGTAATGCTTCTTGATCTCGTCGTCCGTGACCGATTTTCTCGCAGCATCCATCTCCTGCTTTTCAAAGGCTGCGAAATCGCCGCGGACGTATCCGAACTCGATTCTTCGCCGCACTTTGAAGCCCGGTTCCGGACTCGTCGGGTCCGGATATCGATCCTTGGCTTCGTCGTACAGTGTCTGGATCTGCTGCTGTGTCGGTTCGGCTTTCACCTGCGATTTGAATTTGGAGACTTCCAGCGGAATCAGCTCAGCCTTGACGCGGCGGCGCAGTCGTTCGAAGTACTGCCACGCCGTGTATGGGGTCACCGCCTCGCCTCGAGCCAGAAACAGGCTGGGCTGGACCATAATCATATAGTTCTGAGCGAGAAGCTCGGTTCGCAGCACGTTGAACATCTGGGCTTCGCTCATGCGGCCGCCGAGCGATTGCTGGAAAACCTCCCCGATTTCGCCGCGCGACAACAGCTCGGCAGAAAGCTGATCAAGGTACTGAAGAATGGCCTCGTCGCTGACTCGCATCCCCAGTTTTTCGGCTCGCTCGGCCAGCAGGTTCGTACGCAGCACGTCCTCTTCGGTGGATGAAGAAAGAACTCGGGGAACTCGCGGCGTGCCGCCTTTGAGCGAAGATTTCTGTAGCAGATTCTCCAGGAACATGTTGGTCATGTTTCGAGAGAGGATAATGCTGCGCATTCCGTCTTCGCGCAACGATCCGCCGTTCCAGGATACGACCACCGCGTTGGCCGCACTCTCGCTACGCACCCGCTGATAATCCAAGATGGGGGGGGCAATAACGAACGCGAACATCAGCATCACGCCGAAAAACACCATCATGGCGTATTGGTACTTGCGAAATATTGACAGCGGACTGGCCATCGAACTTCACTCCGTAGCGGGGGCCGAAACCTTGAACACGGCTTGACAGAGCCTTGTGTCCCGTATTAAGCAGTTTCCGGGAGAAGGCACGCTGTTGGACCTGCAGATTGTAGGCTCCGTCGACGTAAATTCAATCCCAAAAGGGACGTCGGCCACTCCGAACGGTGCGGTTGGGGGACCTTTCCGGCACGTCGGTTTCGAATTCTGGACCGTTCGGTGATGGCTGGGCTTGCCGATTTCCGCTCAGGAATAATAGGAATTTCCTTTCCGCTTCGACGCAAAACCAATTCGACCCATACTGAAGCGCATAATTGAACCATGGCGAAGAAATCTGCTGGATCCGACCTGAAGTCGCTGGTGATCGTCGAATCGCCGGCCAAGGCCCGTACCATCGGCAAGTTCCTGGGGAGCGACTTTGCCGTAGAGGCCAGCGTCGGCCATATTCGCGATCTTCCCCAGGGTGCCAAAGAGGTGCCTGATCAGTATCGGAAGGAGGAATGGGCGTACCTGGGCGTTAATGTGAACGAGGGCTTCCAGCCCATCTACGTCATACCGCCTGGCAACCGGCAGAAAGTCGCCAAACTCCGGGAGGCGCTGCGGCAGGCCAAGGACCTGTATCTGGCAACGGACGAGGACCGCGAAGGGGAGGCGATCAGCTGGCACCTGTGCGAGGTGCTCAAGCCCAAAGTGCCCGTTCGGCGTCTGGTGTTTCACGAAATCACCAAGGAAGCCATCGGAGAGGCTCTGGCCCATCCTCGCGAGGTGGACGAAGCGCTGGTGCGTGCTCAGGAGGCCCGCCGGATTCTGGACCGCCTTTACGGCTACGACGTTTCACAGCTTCTCTGGAAGAAAGTGGGGAGAGGCCTATCGGCCGGTCGGGTGCAGAGCGTGGCGGTTCGTTTGATCGTCGAGCGGGAGCGAGAGCGCATGGCATTTCGCTCGGCGACCTACTGGGACCTGATCGCCCGGTTCGCGACGGAGGCCGGCGAAGAATTTCAGGCTGATCTGGTCTCGGTTGACGGCCGCAAGATCCCCACGGGTAAAGACTTCGACTCAGCCACCGGCAAGCTGAAAGACGGCAGTTTTCTGCAGCTCGACCATGAAGGCGCGACGAATCTGGCGGCACGATTGCGTGGGGCCCGTTTTCGTGTGACTTCGATCGAGAGCAAGCCCTACCGCGAAGTGCCGTCTGCGCCGTTCACGACGAGCACGCTGCAGCAGGAGGCCAACCGCAAACTGGGGTTCACGGCGCGCCGCACGATGAACGCGGCCCAGAGCCTGTACGAAAACGGGCATATCACCTACATGCGTACCGATTCGACGACGCTGGCCAAGGTCGCCGTCGATGCGGCCCGGGACCTGGTGCGGACCACCTACGGGCCGGAGTATCTGCCGCAGCAGCCGAGGCTTTACACCTCCAAAGTCAAAAACGCCCAGGAAGCCCACGAGGCGATTCGCCCGGCCGGGCACCCGTTCGAATTGCCGGAGGCCTTGCGGTCGGAACTCAACACCGACGAGTACCGCCTCTTCGAGTTGATCTGGAAGCGGACGATTGCCAGCCAGATGGAAGACGCCCGCGGTCATCGGACGACGATTACGATCGAAGGCGACGGCGCGGTGTTCCGCGTCAGCGGAAAGACCATCGATTTTGCGGGTTTCCTGCGGGCTTACGTCGAAGGGTCAGACAACCCGATCGCCGAATTGGCGGACAAGGAAACGCTGCTCCCCGCGCTCGAGCAGGGCCAATCGGTGGACTGCCTCAGGCTCGATGCGAAAGACCACACGACACAGCCGCCTGCACGCTATACCGAAGCCTCGCTGACGCGTCGCTTGGAGGAACGCGGGATTGGTCGCCCAAGCACCTACGCGTCGATCATCGAGACGATCCAGGCTCGCGAATACGTGTTCCGCAAAGGGACCGCCCTGGTGCCGACGTGGATCGCCTTCGCCGTGACGCGGCTGCTCGAAGAGCACTTTGGTTCGCTGGTGGATTATCAGTTCACGGCGCAGATGGAAGATGATCTCGACGCGATCAGTCGCCGCGAGGCGGAATCCGCCAAGTACCTGCGTGAGTTCTATTTCGGCAACGGCAGGCCCGGTTTGAAGTCGCAGGTCGCGGAAAAGACCAGGGAAATCGATCCGAGACTGATGAGCCGTTTCGAGATCGGCAAGCCGGAAGGCCAGGAAGAAATCGTGCTGCGGGTCGGCAAGTACGGTCCGTTTCTCGAGCAGGGGGAACGCAAGGCCAGCGTTCCGATCGACCTGGCTCCGGATGAATTGACGCTGTCCAAGGCAATTGAACTGCTGGAACAGGGCAGTCGCGACGAAGAGCCTCTCGGCCACTGTCCTGAAACAAACAAGCCCGTTTTCCTGAAGGTCGGACGGTTCGGACCCTACGTGCAGCTGGGCTCCGGCGACGGCGACGAGAAGCCGAAGAACGCCTCGCTGCTCAAGGGTATGGATCCCTCGAGCGTCACGCTGGAAGTGGCCCTCAAGCTGCTGTCAATCCCGAAGACGCTGGGCCTGCATCCGCAGGGGGGCGAGCCGGTGGTGGTGCACAACGGTCGCTTCGGTCCGTATATCAAATGCGGCGACGAGACTCGCTCGCTGCCTGCCGACTTGTCACCGCTGGATGTGACGTTGGAGAAGGCGCTCGAATTGCTCGCTCAGCCGCGCACGGGCGGCCGCGGGCGCAATGCGCCGCGCGAGCCGCTGAAGGTCTTCGAGGTTTCGCCCGTCACCGGCGAGCCGATCAAGCTGCTGGCGGGCCGTTACGGACCGTATGTGACCGACGGCCAGACAAACGCTTCGCTGCCCAAGGGAACTGCCGCCGAGGCGCTCACGTTCGAAGAGTCGCTGAAACTGCTCGCTGAACGGGCCGAAAAAGGAGGCGCTCCCAAGCGCGGGCGAAAGAAGGCTGCCGAAAGTCCGGCCAAGAAAGCGCCGCCACGCAAAAAGGCGGCTCCGGCCAAAGGAAAGAAGGCGAAAAAGGCAGCCAAGAGCGAAGACGCCGAGGACTAGGAGGCCCGTCACCCGGGGCGAATGACCTATTCGTCTTCGTCCGGCTGGTCGCGTTCGTCGGCAGTTCCATCGCCGGCTCCGCGTTCATGGTTCTGGGGGGACGCTTTGCCTTGAGCAATAGCGAAGGCCATCGCGTGCGAGCGGCAATGCGAGATGCTCACGTCAATGGCCGCCACACCCAGCCGTTCGCAGAGATCGCGGGCTCCTCCGCCCAGCGCCACACGCGGCTTGCCCGCCGCGTCATTTCGCACTTCGATGTCCCGCCACCCGATGCCCTTCACCCACCCGGTGCCCAGCGCTTTGAGGATCGCCTCTTTCGCGGCCCAGCGGCCGGCATAGTGCTGCGTCGCCGCCTTGCGAGAACTGCAGTACTCGAACTCGTGCTGCGTAAAGACGCGTGTGATGAACAACTCGCCGTGCCGCTCGATCATCTGCGCGATCCGCAGGCACTCGACGATGTCCGTTCCGATTCCGATCACGTGCATCTCGGTGGCCCTCCCTGCCGGCGATTATTTGACGCCGCATGCGCGCTGCGCTCGAGCCAGGACTGCGCCGGCCTTTGCGCGGGCCCGGCAGGCGCCATCGGCCAGGATCTGAGCGACCAGGTCCGGGTTGGATGCGAAATGCTCGCGGCGAGCGCGGGCTTCCGCAAAATAGGTCTCTGCGACGTCGGCCAGGGCCTTCTTGATCTGGCCATAGCCGAATCCGCCGCGTCGATAGAGCGCGGCCATCTCCTCGCACGCCGCCGGTTCGGCAAACAGCGAATAAAGCTGATAAAGGTGATCCAGCGCCGGGTCCTTCGGTTCTTCCATTGCCCGCGAATCGGTGACGATGCGCATGATCTTCTTGCGCATCGATTTGACGTCCTCGAAAATCTCGATCGTGTTATTGTAACTCTTGGACATCTTCTCGCCGTCCGTGCCGGGCACCTTGCCCGAGGCGGCCAGCACCTTGGCCTGCGGCAGCACGAACGTCTCGCCGAACGAGTGATTGAAGCTGACCGCCAGATCCCGGCAGACCTCGATGTGCTGAATCTGGTCTTCGCCCACGGGGACCCAATTCGCGTCGTAGGCAAGAATGTCCGCGGCCATCAGCACGGGGTACGAAAAGAGTCCCGCATCCGCCGACAACCCGCGCGCCTTCTTCTCCTTGAAGGCGTGGCACCGTTCGAGCAATCCCATCGGCGTGCCGGTCATCAGCAGCCACATCAACTCGGAGACCTCAGGCACATCGGACTGCACAAACAGCGTTGCACGCTGGGGGTCGAGCCCGAGGGCCAGAAGGTCCATGGCGGCGTCCAGCGTGTTGCGTCGAAGTTGTCCGGGGTCGCGCACCGTGGTCAGCGCATGGAGATTCGCGATGAAGTAGTACGCTTCGTCTTCCTGCTGCAGCGCAATGTACTGCCGGATGGCACCAAAGTAATTGCCCCAGTGAAAACGGCCGGTCGGCTGAATGCCCGATAATACTCGCATGGAAATACGTACCAGTTGGCAAAGAGGAAACAGGCTTGAATCGAGTCCGGTCAAGTGCCGGACGGCTTGGATGGAAGATCGGCGGATGGTCGAGCCGGAAGTTGGAGCGTCCCGGTCAGTTCCGCCACCGACGCGGCGCCGGCCTCGGACAGAGCGGCGGGCAAACGGTCGAGCAGCTTCATGCTCACCGTCGGGTCATAGTAGTTTGCCGTGCCGATCTGAACGGCCGACGCGCCCGCCACGAAAAACTCCATCACGTCGTCAATCGTGGCAATCCCGCCGATACCGATCAGCGGCGTCCTGACGGCCTGCCTGACCTGATGCACGCAGCGCAACGCAATCGGTTTGATGGCCGGTCCACTCAGCCCTCCGAGCACGTTGCCGAGGATGGGCTTCCGCTTCCTCCAGTCGACTGCCATGCCCTGCACCGTATTGATCAGCGAGATTGCATCCGCGCCGGCCTCCGATGCGGCGATCGCGATATCGGCGATACGCGTCACATTCGGGGTGAGCTTGGCGATCACCGGGATGCGGCACGCCGAAAGCACATTGCGCACCAGCTGTCCGCACAGTCCGGCGTCGGTGCCGAAGTCCACACCGCCGCTCACGTTGGGACACGAGATGTTCAACTCGAGTCCGGCAATGCCCGCTTCGCGGTCAAGTCGGGCAGCCATCGCCACGAACTCGTCCACCGTGCGGCCGGCAATGCTGACGATGATCGCCGTCGGCAGGCCCGCCAGGTACGGCAGATGGTGCTCGATGAATGCCTCCAGGCCGTCATTGTCGAGCCCGATGGAATTCAATAGTCCGGCCGACGCCTCGACGGTCCGCCACGGCGGATTCCCCGGTCGTGCCGCCATGGTGATGGTCTTGGGTAGAATGCCTCCAAGACGGCCGAGGTCCACGAGGTGCTCCATCTCGCGGGCATAGCCGAACGTGCCCGAGGCAACGAGGATCGGGTTGGCCAGGTGCAGACGGCCCAATTGCACCCGCAAGTCGACGCTGGAAGGGGAAACCGTCACCGTGTCACTCATGGATCAACAACGCCTGCGCTCAGTCGCGTGACTTCCCCGGCATTCAGATCTGTGCAATCGGATCTCGGCAAGCCGATCCGGGCAATCAGAGCTGACGCGCCGGCCGCGAAAAGGCCGATTCGACTCGCCAGGCAAACCTGGAATCCGCCGAAGCGGGCGGCTGGGGGTCCCGATCTTCGTAAAACGGCTCAATCTAGCTGTCACCATCGTCGCGGACAATGACCGACGAGGTTTCGCGCGTCGGGTGCGGTCCAGTCTGCCGAGGGCAGTGGATGGATGCCGTGTGCCGATTCGGGCAAGTGAGTGCCTCATTCGGCCAATTACCCGCCGTTTCGGCCGCCAGCGCAACATCACCGACACGGAGGAGTTGCGGGTGATGAAAGGCCGGGCGATCGACTCGCAACGCACGACCCCAAAATGGAAACGCGCGAAGACGGCGAGATCCGTCAGCCTATCCGTGACAGCGTAGGTGGTACTTCCGCGCTGCCGAGGCACTCAACTCCGACCGGTTCCCCTCGCATGAACGCGAGGGGAACGCGGAGGATTGAACACTTCCGGCATGAACCGCGCTAGATTACACCGCCGTGGACACGCTGCGGAGTCATGTGGTCCGGCATATCAAGGAACCAGAACCGCTGCCACTCGTCGAGGATGGCCCGGAGATTTTCCGAGGTGTAGATCAACTCTTCGGCTCGACGGTTCGGCAGGGCGGAGTATGCCGGAATGATGCAGCCTACGCCCGTACTGAGCGTCATGCCCAGCACCAGTGCGCACAGAATCCGACGCATTCTTAACTCTCCTCCGTGAAAGTATGTGCCCCGCCGATACAGCCATAGGTTCCATGCTGGACCCGTCTGGCCGTCAGTTCAGCACAAAGTAGTCGGCTTTCGACGAATGTCGTATCGCGAATGGTGTTGTGTAAGGTGTTCGTACACGGGCGTTTCCTGCCGCCCTCCCCGAACAACTCAGTCCAAGTCTTCTATGTTTTCTTCGCTCTCGCTCGCAGTGTCGAACGCTGGACTTTCATAAGGAATGGTTGAATGCGGGATCGGTCCGGCGGCACCTCCCAGTGCGGCCTGCGCCGCAGCCTGGCGTTGAGCTTCCAGTTGTCGGACCTTTTCTTCCATCTCCTTGCCAGGCTTGAAC
>CAIPEB010000559.1 GCA_903863885.1 uncultured Planctomycetaceae bacterium
CGCCGCTCGGTTTTGAAGATGTCGTCATCGATGTCGGGTGGTGGAATGGCGACACCACGCATCAGCCGCACCCGATCGTCGGCCACTCGCAGTTCTGGCCGAAGGGAATGCTCGCCGCCTGCCAATACGCACACGAGCACGGAATGCGTTTCGGGCTGTATTGGAACTGCAATTCCCCGATGACCACGGCGGAGGGAATTCAACATCGCAAGGACGATGCGAAGTACATGTTCGACCAGTTCAAAATCGACTATTACCGCTCGGACGGCACGGCGGGAAACGTGCTGCAGACGGGAGAATCCGGTCCCAGCAGCCGCGCGCACTATGCCGAGGATCTCGGCTACTGGCAGACCAAAGGCTACTACGAAGTGGTTGACTGGCTGTACGCGAACGTACCGAATTTCTGCTACGAAAACTGCTCCGGCGGCGGACGCATCAAGGACTACGGCATCATGAAGCGGGCGGTCAGGATCCAGGATCAGGACCGTTACTATCCGATCGACGCGCGCCGCGCGTTCTGGGACAGTTCGTACGCGATGCACCCGATGCAACTCTCGACACTGTCCGGCTCGTGGGCCGAATGGCAGGCATCCGGTTCGGTCTACGAATTCCGTTCGGCGTCGCTCGGCGCGCCCTATTGGCACCCCGATTCGCCCAACGGCGGAAACGGCGGCGCCGCCTGGAGCGATTCGCAAAAGCAGCTTATCAAACGGGCGGTACAGACGTACAAGTCGAAGATCCGGCCGCTTGTCAGAACGGCTGATCTGTATCACATCCTGCCGCGGCCCGACGACAAGCGATGGGACGGCATTGAGTATTTTGACCCGAAGGCCAAGCAGGGCGCAATCATCGTGTTCAGGCCCGAATGCCGGGAAAGCAAACAGCAAATCAAGCTGCGCGGGCTGGATGCAAAGGCGAAGTATTGGATCTCGTGCGAAGACGGTTCCGTCGTTCCGCACGAAGCGAGCGGCGAAGAACTCATGCACCGCGGCCTGGAGATCAACCTGCCCCAACGCTTCAGCAGCGATATCGTCTTCGTCCGGGAAATCTCCACGATCAGGCCCGAGGACAGGGTCGAGCCCGGCGAGTTCAAACTGAATTCGGCGCTGCCGCAGGGCGGCCTGTTCACCTTGAACGCCGATCTTTCGTGGACTCCCAGCGAAAATGCACAGGTCTACCGTGTGTCCGTTAGTGACACGCCGGATTTTACCGGCACACTGGCCATGGAAATTGCGCCGACGAATTCGATCACCGTCTCCGGCCTTCCGCCTGCCCGCAAGCTGTACTGGAAAGTCGAAGCAATCGCAACGGGCGGCATCAAGACCAACGCCGGCGGTGCGGATAGCTTCACTACGCCCGAAAGCCCGCTGAAAGGCATCGCGTTCGCATCGGACTTGAAGTGGACAAAAGAAACCGCAGGCGCCGAAAACACCGTGCACCGCGACACCAACCTCAACGGACACGGGCTGGCGATCAACGGCAAGCCCATCCCGAAAGGACTCTGGACGCACGCATTCAATGACCAGACACCGGCCGACATCGTCTTCGATATCTCAGGCAAGAATTACGCTGCGTTCAAGGCAACCGTCGGACTCGACGACCTGGGAAGCCAGGGGAGCGTGCAATTCCAGGTTCTGATCGACGGCGCCAAAGTCGCCGAGAGTCCCGTGATGCTGCCCAGGCAAACGCACGATATTTCGGTAGATCTGAACCAGGCCAAGGAACTGACCCTGCGAGTCCTGAACGGAGGCAACGGCTATTCGTTCGATCACGCCCTTTGGGGCTTTGCGCGATTCGTCGAGTCCGGCGCGAAAGACCCGCTGGAAAGCAAACCGTAGAGACCGCTTCGTCCGCGTTCATCGGTGGACTCCGTGCCTCTGTGAGTGCCTGTTCTCCACGTTGCTCGAGCCTTCGCATTATTCCTGTTTTCGCGGCGCACGAATCACAACGGGTTCCCGGGCAGGCAGGTCGATCGTGACCGCACCGCCGGCCGATTGAGACCGGGCTGTGATGTCCTCGCCGGTACACGCGTTAGTGATCACCAATGGCATGTCGCGCAGTGGCAACGGCAGTTCGACCTGCGCGCGGCGCGCAGTCTGAGCATAAATTGCCAAGAGGTCGGCTTTCCGCACCACGACCAACCCATCCTCAAGCAGAGTGGCGCCGTCCACCACAACCTTGCATTGCCGGGTCGCCCGATTCACCTCGACGAACGTGTCCTCGGCGTACGTGACACGACTTACATCGCCTTGCCGCTGAAAACCCTCGATCTTTCGCTCGCGAAGACACGTCCAGGGTGCGACGACGAGATAGATCGGTTCGGCGATTTCGTGCACATCAACGTTCTTCGAGAGGTCGGTCGAGTATGAGGCGCCGTAGAGCGCACTGTCGCTGGCATACTCGGCGTTCGGGTTGCCGCGACCGTACGTCGTCGGTCCGCCGTGGTAGATCATCGGAATGAACGGGATCGGCTCGTCGCCGGCGAACAGCGGATCCTCGTTGCGCCAGAGATGCCACGAATGCCCAATGACGCCGACAAACGGCGCCGTGAATCCTTCGGAAGTGACGTCGACGCCAAGGCGATTGAACTCCCGGACGATAGCACATTTGCCCGCCAGGCTGTCGCTCGTGCTCTCGGGAAACTGCGGATGATAATCGCGCCGCATGGGCACGGCGCTCAGCACGTCGATGTGATAGGAGTCTCGCACGGGCATCTGGCTGACGGTTCGTCGCACCCGCTCAACGCCGGCCTTCTGCGAGTATTTGTTGAACGCGAGGATGTACGATTGTCCGCCGGCCCAGACGCCACCCAGCTGCAAACCGCCCTCGGCATTTCGAGCAATGAAGTTCTCGTCCCATTGCGGGCTGGTCCGGTAGGCGTCGTCGAAGTTGTCGTGATAACTCAACACGGCGTTGTACTTGGCAGCCGCTTCGGCCGCTCGGCGCAGGCCATCCAATCCGCCAAGTCGCTGGTTGAACCGGTCCGTGGCCGGATAACCCGTATCGTGCCCTTCGTACTGCCAACCGACGAGATAGACGATCTGCTTGAGCCACGGAGCAAGTTCGTGGATCTTGCGGATCAAATGAACTGC
>CAIPEB010000560.1 GCA_903863885.1 uncultured Planctomycetaceae bacterium
CCTTGTTCAGGGTTCATTGGTTTCTAGTTACCCCATGAAACCCCTGGAAAAGCCGATGGTTTTCGAGTTTTTTTGTGATTCAGCGAAGAAACTTCACAAGGCCTTCGCTGGTTCTAGGCCTAGACCGCCGCGCGGCCGAATGGGTGCTGTCAATCGGAGGTGGACTCCGGGTCCGAGTCGCGGGAACCGACTCGGCAAGCATCGGCACCGTACAGGGCTTGCCAGCAGGCCCATTTCAGGTCATTCACATCCATCTGCTCGGAAATTCGCGACTGAGCGACGCTGGATTGGCGAATCTCAAAGGACTTACCGGCCTTCAAATACTCAACGTCAGTCAGACGCCCGTCACCGATTCCGGACTTGCACACATTCAAGGACTAACGAGCCTTACGGTCCTTTCGGCTGGATGCAAAGGCGTTACAGACAGCGGACTTGAGCACCTGAGGAACCTGACGAATCTCAAAGATCTTAACTTGAGTGATACGCAAATCACCGACGCCGGATTGTCGCATCTTCGCGGGATGACCAAGTTGCAGTCGCTCAGTCTGCAGAACTGTTTTTTGATCGGTGATGCCGGTTTGAGACATCTCGAAGGACTGACGGATCTCAGGGAGTTGAATCTTATTGAAACGCACGGGGTGACTGATAAAGGAATGTCATGCCTCAAAGGGATGAAAGAACTCACGATGCTCCTGCTCTACCAGACACGGGTGGGGGACGTCGGGTTGGGGCATATCCGGGGACTTGAGCACCTGAGAACTCTCGACCTGCGTGGAAGTCCGTTGAGTGACGCCGGGCTGGCGCATCTGAAGAACATGGTCGACCTCACCGACCTCAATCTGGACGGAACGAAAATCACCGATGCGGGCCTGGAGCACATCCAAGGTCTGAAAAAGCTCACGGCGCTGAACCTGAACCATACAAGCGTGACGGGTACTGGACTGATTCACTTAAAGGGCTTAGCCAAACTTAAGGCTCTCACTCTTCTTGAAACACAGGTGGACGATGCGGGACTGGAGTACCTTCAGGGACTCTCAAATCTTGCATCGCTGGTACTGCAACAGACGCGGGTGAACGGTTCAGGTCTGGTACACCTCAAAAAGCTCGACAAGCTCCTCCATCTGGATTTGTCTTCCACCCCGCTGACGGATGCCGGAATGGAGCCGCTAATGGCCCTGACCGCCCTCAGTACATTATTACTGGGTGGCACTGCCATCGGCGATCAGGGGCTGACGCACATCCAGGGATTAACAAACCTGAGTGTCCTCTCTCTGAGGGAAACTAAAGTGAGTGACGCAGGCTTAGTGCAACTCCAGAGAATGACAAAGCTCTCGGTCCTTTGGCTGCACAATACGAGTGTCGGCAACTCGGGAATGGCCTACGTTGCGGGACTCCACAGTCTCAGGGATTTGGGGCTCGAATCCACCCGAGTGAACGACGGGGCTCTCGAGAAACTCGTCCAGATCGCGGGCCTCGACACGATGGATCTCCGGAACACACGAATCACCGCCAAAGGAATGGCGAATTTGAAGCAAGTCTTTCCAAATGCGAGGATCGAGTGGTCCGAGCCCAACCGAATCGCCGCTGCAACCGTGCTCAATTTGGGAGGAACAGTTCAGATTCGACTCGCAGATCAACCCGATCTTCGTTCCGTCACAAAGATGGCCGATCTGCCAGTCGAGGATTATCAACTTGTACAAGTTCACTTGACCAACGTTCAGCGCCCCGATTTCTACCCGAACGAGTTGTGGCCACCGCTGATGGCACTCTCTGATCCCAAATTCGACGATCTGGAAGTTCTGGACTTTCCCGGAACGTTGATGGGTGACTCGCACATGATGTCGTTGAAGGCACTTCCAAGCTTAACAAATTTGTCTTTCCCTCAAACGCAGGTCACGGACGTCGGGTTGGCTCATCTCAGATTCATCCCGGGACTTAAGCGACTCGTGCTTGATGGGTGTGCGATCAATGGTTCGGGGTTGGCTGATGCAGGTAATGACGCGGAACAATCGAAGGCATTCCTCAGCTTGGCCGAATTAACGCTTGCGAACACGCAGATGACCGACGCGGCGCTGGCCCACCTCCAAGACGCGAAGAGCCTGCGCCGCCTGATCCTCGATGGCAGTCCGATCAGAGGCAACGGGCTGAGTCACCTGAAAGAACTTCCCGAGCTCACTGAATTGGGGCTGGCCTGTTCGACGCTGACGGATGTGTTCGCCAACCAACTCGCCGAGTTGAAACAAATTCGCAAGCTGTCGCTGGCTGGAAGCGGCATCACCGACCAGGGCCTTGTTTCACTGCACGACCTCGAGAACTTGCGTGAGCTGATTTTGACCGGCACCAAGGCGACTGCAGCTGGTATCTCCTCGCTGAAGTCCGCCCTGCCAAACTGCAACGTCATCATGGATAGGTGACGGTAGGCGTACACCACTGCCGTTCCAGACGCAAGCGGCACGGCTCACCATTTCGGGTGTAGGGGTGGCCGTGCCGGCCGCAATTTCGTGAGGACGGAGCTCGTTGTAACAATCGGAGGAGACGCGGCCCTCCCGATAAAAGTCGGCATGATTTTCTCGGGGATCGCCATTCGCCGCAGAGTCTTTTTCGGCCTTCTGTGGAAACGCTCGATCACAGCGATGCTTCCGTGCTGGAAGACCGCCCTGAATAGCGGCCGGAGTGTACTTGCCGTAGACCGGTTGTTCTCGAGGTGCTCGCATTTCAACTCGGAGGTTTTGCCGCAGTCCGCCGGTTGACTCCCCGCGACAATCGCGACTCTAATTTGAACTCAAGTTCTTCTCGCCTTACCCGTCCAAGGAGGTGCATTATGGGCCGTCGCTTGTTCTGCCCCGCGCGACGTTCGCCATGTTGGGCGATGTATCTGTTCGTTCTGGCGATCGCGATGTCCGACATTCTCGGCACGGAGATTCCCGGCCAGGAGGATGTTGCTCCGCCGGCAGACGGTCAAGCGGCCTTGGACCTGGCCTACGTCCCTCGCGACGCGGTGCTGGTCGTTGCAGTGAGGCCGGCGACGCTTCTGCGCCGGGACGCTCTGGCGCCGGTGCGGGAGGCGCTCGACCAGATGGGCGGTCAGCAATTGGATCTCGACATCCGGCCTGCGGAGGTGGCGCAAGTCACGGGAGTGGTGCTTGCCAACCTGGGCCGCGAACCTCGCGCCGCGATGATCGTGAGGACGAACTCGTCCGAAGTCGCGGGGAAGCTCGTCGCGCGCCTCGGTCCGAGCCCCGAACGGCTCGAGTTCGCGGGCCAAGCGTATTTCCGCCAGGACTCTCGGATTTGCTACTTTCAACCGGACGACCAGACGGTCGTGTGTTCCTCGGATGAGACAGCGATGCGCCGCTGCATTCTGGCAGGTACTGTGGGGGCCGGGACGACCAAGTGGGCCGCCCGCTGGAAGACGGTGGCCGGGCAGGATGTCGCCGCGGTCGTCAACACTTCGTTGCTGCGCGCCTTCGATGTCGAGAGTCTGAGCCGTGGGATGCCGATGTCCACGTTCTGGCAGATCTCGCCGCTGTGGCAACGTTCTGACTACGTCCTGGCGGACCTGCGAGTGTCCAAGGAGATCGCTTTGCGCATCGAGTGCCAATGCGCCAACGATGACGAGGCGCGCATGGTTCAATCGGCGTTGCTTGCGGCGGTGGCGATCGTCCGAAACGCCCTGTCAGCGGGGCGTGATGAATTGACGCTCCGCGACGAAGGTCCGGCGTCGGGCCTGCTGCAGAGCGTCGATTTGGTGGACGAGATCCTGGAGAAGTCGCAGATCGTGCGGCAGGATGCGAACGTCGGGGTCGTCACCCGTTTGGACGAGGCGACGACCCGGTCCTTGACCAAGGCCGTCCCCTCGGCAGCCGTGGCGGTGCGTCAAGCCGGCAGCCGTTCACGGAGTCTGAACAATCTGAAACAGATCGGACTGGCGATGCACAACTACCATGACACCTACAAGAGTTTTCCGGCGGCGGTGCAACCGGGGCCGAAGGGCATACCCCACAGTTGGCGCGTAAGCCTGCTTCCCTTCCTGGAGCAATACGCACTGTACGATCAGTATCGCCAGGACGAGCCGTGGGACAGTGAGAATAACAGGCGGGTGCTGGCGGCGATGCCGGACGTCTACCACTGTCCGTTGGACGGTCGCGACTCGAAGAACGCCTCGTACTTTGTGCTGGTGGGGCCCGACACGGCCTTTCCCAAAGACCGGGCCGCTCAATTCGCGAATATTCTCGACGGCACCTCAAACACGTTAATGGCCGTCGAGTCAAAGCAGGCGACGCCCTGGACCAAGCCCGAAGACATTCCCTTTGGCTCCGAACAGCCGGTGCCGAAGCTTGGCGGTTGGTATCCGGACGGCTTCTTTGCCCTCATGTGCGACGGCGCCGCGCAGTTTCTGCCCCGCGATAAGATCAAGGAGCAGGACCTGAGACTCTTGATCATGCGCGCGGACGGCAATCCGACTCCGGCGTTTCGTTGAACTGCGTGGCCAGTGCTTTCGGGACGCGGCTGCTTGCCGGCAACGGGGCGCAGGAAGTGTACCTCGTTCGGCGTTTTGTTCGAAGGTCATGCGAGGCATTGGGACGGCTCGAAATCACCTCGTTGTGCCGAAGTCAGAATACGAAAATGCCCACCCTCCCTCCCGAACTGCTGACGGCCCTGAGTGTGCCGCGCGAGGGTCTCAGGCTGTTTAACTTCACAAGGAGCAAGCGATGTGGAGCGGGCGCGTCTTCGTCATTTCCGCGACGGCACTGTTCTGTTTGCCTTTGTTGGCCGAAGACAAGCCGGCGCCGATCCAGATCGGTGGCGAGAAACAGCTGTTCATCGACGAACTGTTCTTTGCCGACAAACGGGGCGTCGCACGGGTGATGAACCAACCGGTCAAGGATCATCAACCGGTGCTTACGGCCGACAAGGACAATCCGTGGGAGGCGAACCGCATTTCCGCGGGTAACTCGGTGGTCGACGACAACGGGGAAATACGAATCTACTACGACGCCATTGCACCCAGCCCCGGCGACCGCAGCCGCTGGCTTTGTTGCGCCGTTTCCAGGGACGGCATTCATTTTGAAAAGCCGAAACTCGGAATCATTCCTTTTGAGGGACGCTCGGACACAAATATCGTTTGGCCGCCGAAACAGAACCCGTCGCACGAGCCGGGCAACGTGTTTGTCGACACGAACCCGAAGTGCCCGGCGGAGGAACGCTACAAGATGGTCTCCGGCAGCCTCGCGAGCGCGACCGGCACCACCATGGCGGTTTCCGCCGACGGCTTGCACTGGAAAGCGTACGAGAAGTCTTCCTACCCTCAAGCGGACACGACGATTGCCGCGTTCTTTGACAACCGCATCGGGCGATACGTGGGCTGGGTTCGCGTCCCCGGCAACGGGCGTGCGGTTGGACGCTGCGAGTTCGACGATCCGCGGGATTGGGGAGCCGCGACGCGAGTCTTCCACGCCGACGAAGAGGACGTCCGTTATCTCGACAAAGCCCTCTTTAACGGCATGGATTATTATTGCGGAGGCGTAAACGCTTACAGACCGGCCCCGGGCATCTACTTCGGCTTTCCAGCCGCCTACTATCACTTCCACCGCGAGGCGTCGCTGCGTCGCGGCCGGGGCGGCACGCGCAGCCCCGGAAACGACGGCAATATTGAGGCTCAACTGATCACCAGCCGCGACGGCATTCATTGGAATCGTCCGGACCGCGGCAGGCCGTTTATTCCCCGCGGGCCCGACGGGTCCTGGGATTGCGGCATGACTTACGTTTGCGGCGGCAGCAACCTGGTCTATCGGGACAACGAGGTGTGGATCTACTACAGCGCACAGCCATTTACACATGGCGACTACTCGTTGGCCGAGAAGGAGGCGCTCGGCTCCGTGATGCGCGCGGTGCTGCGGCTGGATGGTTTCGTCTCGGTGGACACCGGCTTCGAACCGGGCGAGTTCACTACGCCGCCGCTGGTCTTCGCCGGCACGCGGCTGGAACTGAATGTCGATACCGGAGGGGGCGGCTCGCTGCGCGTCGAGCTGCAGGATGCCGAGGGCCATTCGCTGGAAGGCTTCTCGCTGGCCGACTGCGATCTTGTCAACGGCAATTACATCCGGTACCCGGTATCCTGGAAAGGTCAGACTGACCTGTCACAACTGGCCGGCAGGCCGGTTCGCATGAAGGTCACCATGCGCGCCACGAAACTGTACGCATTTCAGTTTCCGCAGCGCGATACTGCCGCGTCCGGTGTGTTTCCCTGAATTGCAGAGTTTCATCATGGCGGTGAAATGTGCCGGGCGCAGTAATGGCAAACCTCTGGTACTGATCCGCCGTGCTCAATCGCGACCACGAGAATTGCGCACGCAAGGTCACTGACGCGATACCTGTTTTGCCGTAAACGCCACCGCACTCGTGCCACGCGCTGATTCGTCGTGAGCCGATTGCGTTGTAGACGGACAGTAGTGGCCCGGAGGGGGGCAAGTGGGCGGGCGGTTGTGGTCCTCGGAGGCGACGAAGCGGCGGTTTGGGTGAGAATATCTGGTATCGCGGAGGCAAGCGACTGGCTCGGCGGCAA
>CAIPEB010000561.1 GCA_903863885.1 uncultured Planctomycetaceae bacterium
CCCGCAACACCCACGCGGACCTCCACGCTCAGATAATTCGCGCGGTCCATCAAGAAGTCCAGTCTCGCCAGGTTGCCTCAATGCTAGCATCACCAAAGACTTATGTAGTACAACGAGCCGTCGCCGGCAGTTTTCACAGCATGTACAGCAAGATCCGAGAGTTTACCGAACTCCACGCAGGACGGTTACGCTCGCATGGACCGACGTATTGCCTTACGCGACCAGCCATCGAGAGTCTCGCTAAGCAATCGTCGCGCAAACCCGCGTTCCTCGGCGAATCAGACCGAGAGTTTGAACTCGCTCTGGCTGACTTGTGCAAGCAATCCAGCGCCGTTGGAATCTGGAATGGGAATCCGGTTCAGTTCCCGTACTTGCAGCCACCGCTCCCTCCGCCATCGCGGGCTGCAATGATGGATTGCGGCTGGTCGGCCCAACAAGCCGCGTGTGTAGAAGGACTCGTCACCCACGCCGACGAGACGCGACAGCGTCTTAAGGGTTACGTGGGCTGGCTGGTGACCGACCCTGATTTCCTGGCGGCGAGAGACCAGTTGGCGAAGGAGTGGGGCGCGTTGCCGCTCAGCAACCGGTTGAGTTTCCCGCTTCAGCGATCGGTGTCACTGCCCGAGAGGCCGCCCGGATCGCGGCCAGCAACGTCAACCGCAGTGCAGTTCCAGGAGCAACTCGACGCGTTTCTTGACCACTGGGGCCTTACGCAAATGGTGACGTGGGATCTTCCGGATCCGCAAGGACCGTTGATCCCAGCAGACGTTCCCGCGAATTCGCCCTCGATGCCAAAACATGGACTGCACATCGTGCTGCCCATTCACTACCCACTGCTCGGTAGCGACGGATTGCTGCTGGAAATCCAGCGGCAGCAAGTCTACCTTGCCCAGGGTAGCGGGCTCCCTACTGCGGTTGCCGGCTTGCCGCACCATGACGTGTACGGACAACTCCTCGAAGTGGAGCACATCGAGAGGACGATCCGGTCACGCTACGATATGCCGGGTCGTAGCAGGGGCTTGGTTGGAGCGGTGTTGACGGCAATAGCTGGCAAGCTCGGCTGTGGAGTGGAAAACGCGGTCCGGCTGCGAAAGGGCATCTCGGCCTGCAAACGCGGCCAACGCCAAACGGTCGCTTGGCTGCGGCCCCGTGTGAGTGGCCTCACACGTTAGTCGCCGGTCGTCGCCTCCATCTCCTCCGGTATCCCCGGCAGCACATCTGGCTCCCCCCTTAAATACCTGGGGCGCAGTTCTCCGTTCTTGCGCCCCGCGAACTCATTCTTGAGATCTGCGACGATCCGATCGTTGGCGTGATATTGCCTCGTCGGTCGGAAGAGCATCGTGACCACTCGTAAGCGGAAGCTGTCGCAAACGGAAATCGCCCAGGCATTCGCTGAGGGCTTAGGGACGCAACTTCCGCCGATCCTCACGGCTGAGCAAGTCGCCGAGTTGACGCACATCAGCGTCAAGACCATTTACGAGTGGATCGCGAAAGGACGCCTGGATGGCGCGTTTCGCAAGCGCGGCAAGCACATCCTCGTGTGGCGCGACCGCGTCATCGACATTCTTTTCAATGGCCCGGAGTGGACATCATGAATGACGAACAAACACGAATCCCCGTAGGCCAGTTCACCACGATCTTCAAACGCGGAAAGAAGGGAACCTACACGGCCGACTTTCATCACAACGGCAAACACTGCCGTCGCTCATTGCGGACCAGCAATCTCAGGGTCGCACGCCAGCGCGCGGTCGAACTTGAGCTCGAGATTACCAACGGCACGCTGAGCGAAACAATGTCGGCTGCAAATCCGGCGCCGATGACAATTCGCCAAGCCGCCGACGAATTTCTCGACTACTTGGAGACGGAGAAGCGACGACCAAAGACGCGAAAAAAGTATCGCGGAATTCTGCTCAACTTCGCGAGCTTCAGTGAACTCGGGAACGTCGAACGGTTGGCCGACGTGGACATGCGGCTGATCGACAAGTTCCGAGCTCACCGCAAGCCGTTAGTCGGTCCGAAGTCCATGCATCACGAAGGCGTCTTGTTGAAGGGGTTCCTGGGTTGGTGCCGCCAGCGGAAGTTGATCGCCGAGAACCCGCTGGCGGAGGTCAAGTTCCGACGGCCCAAACCTCCGCGGCGCGGCGGCCCGACCCTGGAACAGATCAACGCCATCTTGGTTGCTGCCGACGAACGCCGCCGACCGATCCTCGCAGTCTTGGCGTTCACCGGCATGCGCTCTGGAGAAAGTCAGCACCTTCGGGCGGAGGACGTGGACCTCCGCGGCAACTGGTTGCACATCGAAAGCCGCGAGGGCTACGAAACGAAGACCGGCGAGTGCCGCGACGTTCCCATCCATCCACGGTTGCGGCCGTTTCTGCAGCGACAGGCCAAGCATGCGCGGTCCTGGTTCTTCACCGGTCCGGCAACGCCGAAGTATCCAGACGGCAGCCACCACATTAATACGAAACGGCTGAACGAATACTTTTTGGGCATCCTCAAGAAGTTGGGCCTGCCAACGGGGCGCGACGGCGGGTTCACGATTCACTCGTTGCGTCACGCATTCAAGATCATTTGCATCAACGCGGGAATTCCCCGCGAGGTCGTTGATGCCTGGCAGGGTCACAGCCCTGATCGATCGGCGGGCGGGGCCTACTACCGACTGTCGGCAGAAGAATCTCAGCGTTTCATGGAACAGGTCCCGTTCGGGACCGGCAAGCCGGCGGCCGATGCTGGCGATACGGAGGTTTGATCATGTTCAGGTTGGCAGGGACAATGGCGATTGCCGTTGGTTTGGTGAGTACGCTCCTGGGCCCGCCCCATGTCGGATCCGCAGCCATGACCGGAAGAAGGGCGGTTTTCGGGCGGGACAAATCAGGGACAAGTGGGGGGCAAGAAAAAGAAGCCGGCTCGCAAGTGACTGGGAAGCCAGCACTTACGAGCCGTGTTTCTTACCAAGCGGAGGGCACGGGACTCGAACCCGCAACCCCTTACGGGGCACCTCATTTCCAATGAGGCCGCTAGCCATTCGCCTACCCTCCGAAGTCGTTGGCTGTCAGCGGTTTGTGTCGTATTCGTGCCTCTGGGGCCAATTGGTTTTTCGGGGCGGGGCGGTCATTTCCGATCCGGCTGTTCGAGAAAGATCGGCATCTGCACCTCGACTATAACACTCAGATTGCAGCCGGTCCAGTTGTGGCGAACCTAGCGGTCGATCGGCAGGATTGAAAAACGTCTGCCGCCATGTTCGCGTGGGCAATCGCGGCGGTCCGCATTTGCCACCGCCAATTCCGAAGGGAATCATCATCCAGGACTGTCCAGCAGCGACGCGCAGCAAATAATGGCATCGTCGCTGAAGGCCAGCTCCGTCGGTTTGCGTCCTTTCCAAAAACGGACTGAACATGAAAATCACGATCATCGCAGGCAGCCATCGTCGCGAGTCGGAGTCCACTCGTGTCGCCCGGTTTATCGACTCGCAATTGCAGTCCCTGGGCATTCAGGATCGCTACGTGTTTTCTCTCGCCAACAATCCGCTGCCTTTATGGGACGAGGGGGTGTGGGCAGGGGATCCGCAGTGGAAAGACCGCTGGAAGCCGGTTGCGGCGCAACTGGCCTCCTCGGACGGATTCGTGGTTGTTTCGCCCGAGTGGTCTGGGATGGTGCCGGCCGGACTGAAGAACTTCTTCCTGCTGTGTAGCGGCGATCTGCTGGCCCACAAGCCGGGGCTGATCGTCGGGGTGTCTGCGGGCTTGGGCGGTTCGTATCCGGTCAATGAACTGAGAACGAGCAGCTACAAGAACACGAGGCTGTGCTACATTCCCGATCATGTCATCGTTCGGAACGTTGGCACCATGCTGCACGGAGCAGCGCCGGCGAGCGACGCGGATGAGGCCATTCGGAAACGTATCGAGTATTCGTTGCGGATTTTGATTGAATACAGCCGAGCGCTGCGGGCCGTTCGAGCAAGTGGTGTCGCCGATTACAAGAGTTTCCCTTACGGAATGTGAGCGAACCGGCGAGAATTGCCCATGTCCCAGTCAAAGGTCGCGCTGGTTACCGGAAGTGGAAAACACAGGATTGGGGCTTCGATTGCCGATGCTCTGGGCCGGCGGGGGTTTCGCATCGTTTTGCATTATCTTACCTCGGGCAACGAGGCTCGTGAGAGTACGGCGAGATTCGAGCAACTGGGCATTCCCGCAATCGCGGTGCAGGCGGATCTGACGGTCGAGGCGGATGTGAAACGCCTCATTGCGACGGCGGTTGGCCAATGGGGACGTCTGGACGTGCTTGTTACGTGCGCATCGATCTGGCGGCCGAAACGACTCGAAGAGACGACCGCCAGCGATGTCCAGCAGCACTTTGAAGCCAATACGCTGAGCACGTTTCTTTGCTGTCAGCATGCCGGGCTGTTGATGGTTGGGCAACCGGAAGGCGGTTGCATAGTGACCATCGGGGACTGGGCAATTCGCCGCCCTTATCGCGACTACGCTGCGTACTTTCCCTCCAAGGGGGCGATCCCGGCGCTCACCCGCAGCCTTGCCGTCGAACTTGGGACTCGCAATCCGCGGGTGCGGGTGAACTGCGTGCATTCCGGCCCTGCAATGATTCCCAGTCAGGTTTCCAGGGACGAAAGGCAGGCCATTGTCCGAGGGACGCTGGTTGCTCGGGAAGGCCGTCCCGACAACGTCGCGCAGGCCGTGCTATATTTGGTCGAGAACGATTTCGTGACGGGCGATTGTCTGACCGTCGATGGCGGTCGTTCCATCTACGCTGGCGACGTTTGATTCCCGGCGAACAGATCGCTGGCGGTCGTTTGAAACGACGTCTTGCACCGATTACACTCGCCAATCGTGCGCTGCACGACGACGCGCGGACCGGCGTGCGGCTTGTTATCGGTGACCGCAGAGGATGCATTCCATGAAAACGAGCGTGTTCGCAGTGTTCTTGTTGCTGGTCTGCAGTGTTTCTGTATTCGGCGCGGATACCGCGAAGCACCCGGATTCCAGCCAGTGGAAGAGCCTTTTTGCCGCTGATCTGTCGGATGCCGATTTTCCGGCCGGCGTCTGGACAGTGAAAGACGGAGTGATGACGGCAAGTGAGGACCAGTGTATCTGGACTCGCAAGCCGTACTCGAATTTCACGCTGGACCTCGAATTCAAGACCGACACGGGAACGAACAGCGGCGTGATCGTTTATGCCAGCGACGTCAAAGACTGGATTCCCAACTCGATCGAGATCCAGATTGCAGACGATTTCGCAGAGAAGTGGGCCAAGTCTCCTCGCACCTGGCAGTGCGGCGCTATCTTCGGCCGTTTGGCCCCGACCAAGAGTCTGGTGAAGAAGCCGGGCGAATGGAACCGGTTTACGATCACCTGCAAGGGAAGGTCGATCTGTGTCATGCTGAACGGAGAGACGGTCACTCAGATGGACATGACGAAATGGACTTCGGCAAAAACGAACCCTGACGGTTCCGAGATCCCGGCCTGGTTAAGCAAGCCGGCGGCGGAGTTGAAGACGGAGGGGCGAATCGGTCTGCAGGGCAAGCACGCCGGCGCTCCGATCTATTTCCGCAACGTGAAGATCCACGTCGACGGGGAGTAACCGATCCTGTGAATGCGCAAATCGGCGGTAGCGGCTCGGAGCCGGTGATTCACCTGGCGGGCGAGTTGAGCGGTTCTCTTCCGGCGGAAACGTACGAAGAGATTCTCAAACTCGCCCAGTCCCGCACTCCGATCATAGTCGACTTGTCGCAGTTGACGCACCTCTCGGCCATGGGGCTGAGAGCGCTCCTGGTGCTGTTTCGGACGGTGACGGCATTAGGCGGCGAGGTGCGTCCGCGCGGCGTACCGGCGGAACTGATGGATATTGCGGAAGCCGCCGGTTTTTCGCCGCTATTTCGCGGCCACCAGTTGCCGCCTCGCCCGCTCCTGCCTCATGCAGGTCTACCCCGGATCGACAGTTATCCGACGCATTCCCACGGTGAATTCGCGTTGCGGCCGGGGTTTCTGCTCCCGTTCGGGGCCACGGAGGTTCCGCGCGGCGTCAATTTTTCGGTTTACTCGAAGCACGCGACTGCGTGTACGCTCCTTCTTTACGATTCGGGATCGCAGAAGCCTCGCGCGGAGATTCCGTTTCCCCGTGAATTCCGCCTCGGCGACGTGTTTGCGATGACCGTGTTCGACTTGGAAGCCGAAAACCTCGAGTATGGCTTCCGGATGGACGGGCCTTCGAGCCCCGAGGAGGGCCATCGGTTCGACCGTTCGCAGATATTGCTCGACCCGACCGCCCGCTGCGTGAGCGGACGCGAAAGGTGGGGCGAAGCGAGCGACGCGTCGGGAGGCTGCGTTTACCGGGCCCGCATGGTTCCCGAGGATTTCGACTGGGAAGGAGACCGGCCGCTCGAATTGCCGATCCAGGACCTCGTGATCTACGAAATGCACGTGCGCGGCTTCACTCGCAGCGCGACGTCGCGCGTGAAGCACCCGGGGACCTTCGCGGGCCTGCGCGAGAAGATTCCCTATTTGAAGGAACTGGGAATCAATTGTGTCGAGTTGATGCCCATCTTCGAGTTCGACGAACTGGAAAACGACCACGTCGATCCGGCAAGCGGCGAGCGTCTGAAGAATTATTGGGGCTACAGCACGGTTGGTTTTTACGCGCCAAAGGCCTCGTACGCGGCGACTGCCGGCGCGGCCATGCAGGCCGACGAGTTCAAAGCCACTGTCAAGGACCTGCACCGAAACGGCATCGAGGTCATTCTCGACGTGGTATTCAATCACACGGCGGAGGGAGATGATCGCGGCCGGACGATTTCGTTCCGTGGACTGGACAACCGTGTTTATTACATGCTGAAGCCGGACGGCCGGTACTATAACTTCAGCGGTTGCGGGAACACATTGAACTGCAATCATCCGGTGGTCCGCGACTTTGTGCTGAACTGCCTGCGTTATTGGGTGGAAGCGTATCACATCGACGGTTTTCGGTTTGATCTCGCGAGCATTCTGGGTCGGGACGCTCAAGGCACGCCTTTGCCGAACCCGCCCCTGGTCGAAGCCATGGCGATGGACCCTGTGCTGGCCAATACCAAACTGATTGCCGAGGCGTGGGATGCGGGCGGTCTGTACCAGGTCGGCACGTTTCCGGCCTACGGCCGCTGGGCCGAATGGAACGGAAAATTCCGCGACTGCGTCCGGCGGTTCCTGAAAGGGGACGGCGGCCAGGTCCGCGAATTTTCGAATCGTCTGGTTGGCTCGCCGGATCTATATGCGACGCGGGGGCCTACCGCCTCCATCAATTTCGTGACGTGCCACGACGGGTTTACGCTGGCTGACCTGGTCAGCTACAACGGCAAGCACAACGAGGCCAACGGCGAGGCAAACAGGGACGGAATCAACGAGAATTACTCCTGGAATTGCGGTGTCGAAGGGGCCACGGACGATCCGGCCGTCTTGGCGCTTCGCAACCGGCAGACGCGCAACGCGCTGATCATGCTGTTCTGCAGTCAGGGCGTGCCGATGCTCATGATGGGGGATGAACTGGGACGTACGCAGTCGGGCAACAACAACGCTTATTGTCACGACGGGCCGCGGACCTGGCTCGACTGGTCGCTGGTCAAGACGAATGCGGCTCTGTGGCGGTTCTGCCGGTTGCTCATCGCTTTTCGCCGGGAGCACGCGGTGCTGCGTCAGGCCGCCTTCCCCGGCTACCGCGGCCGAAGCGGCGAACTGTTGGAAGTCAGCTGGCACGGAACGAAAGCCTGGCAACCGGACTGGGCCCCCTGCAGTCTGACGCTGGCCGTGATGCTCCATCGCAGGGCGGAGGGCGTGGAAGAGACGATTTACATCGCGTTCAATATGTACTGGGAGCCGCTGGATTTTCAGTTGCCCGATCCGCCGTCGCAGCAGCGGTGGCGGCTTGTTGCCAATACGGCCAACAAACCTCCGTTCGACTTCTACGAACCGGGCACGGAGCCGCACTTGGCTCCGCGACGCCCCGTGACGGTTCCGGCGCGTTCGACCGTCGTGCTGATCGCACGGTAGAACGTGCCGGACTGTTCCGCGTGACGGGCATTCCGCGGGATGAGGGGGCCCGTGACTCGCCGGGTGGCGTGGCCTGGGCCGACTCTCTAGAATCGTGGGCCGCGAGAGGCAACTTCCTACAAAAGTGCGGGAATGTGCGATTATGCATTACCATCGGGCTGGCTGGTGCCGTGTGCTGTGGGGGCTTTCGATCGTCGGTATCTCGCTTCTGGCCGGCAGATTGGCTGCCGAGACGCGGGCGGAAGCGAAGTCGGAGAGCATTTTTCCTTACAAGGTATATCAGCAGTCATTCCCCAACGGCCTCAAGGTCATCGTTGTGCCGCTGGACAGTCCCGGAGTGGCTACGTACTGGTCTATCGTGCGGACCGGAAGTCGGGACGAGGTGGAGCCCGGTCGGTCCGGCTTCGCCCACTTCTTCGAGCACATGATGTTCCGCGGCACGAAGAAGTACCCGCAGGACGTGTACGACGACGCGGTAACTTCCATGGGGGCCGACAGCAATGCTTACACGACGGACGACTACACGGCCTACCACATGACGATGGCTGCGGAAGATCTGGAACGCGTGGTCGAAATTGAAAGCGACCGTTTTCAGAATTTGAGCTACGGCGAACAGGCGTTTCAGACCGAGGCCGGCGCAGTGTATGGCGAGTATCGAAAGAGCATCACCAGCCCGTTCTCGCTGCTGGAGGAAAAGCTGCACGACATCGCCTTCGACGTCCACACATACAAGCACACGACCATCGGCTTCGAGGCGGACATCAAAGCGATGCCCAAGGCTTATCAGTATAGCCTGGAATTCTTCCGGAGGTTCTATAGGCCGGATAACGTGATTCTGTTTATAGCAGGAGATGTGAAGCCTGATACGGTCTTTGCTCTCGTGAAGAAATACTATGGTGATTGGAAGCCAGGGTACGAGGCGCCGAAGGTGCAGCCCGAACCGCCTCAGCGCGGCGAGCGCCGGGGGAGCGTTGACTATCCCGGAAGGACGCTTCCGCTGCTGCAAATGTCCTACAAGGGGGACGCTTTCGACACCGAAAATCCGGATTTCGTTGCGGCGGTGCTGCTGGGGGATCTGGCGTTCGGCGAAACGAGTGAGATATATCGCAAACTCGTCCTCAACGAGCAGAAAGTCCAGATGATCGGCGCGTTTACGCCGTTGAATCGCGATCCGCCGCTGTTTGACATCGTATCGATGGTGCGCGACGAAAAGGATCTGGTTGCGGTTCAGCAGCAGATCGAGGAGACATTGCGGAAGTATCAGTCCGAGCCGCCCGACAAACAGCGTCTGGAGCAACTCAAGAGTCGTTACCGATACGCGTTTCTTATGGGGCTCGATTCTCCGAAGGCAGTCGCCGAGGAACTTGCGCGGCTGATCGCAATTACGGGCGGGGTCGAGGCTGTTGACAAGTACTACCGGGCAATGGACCGGGTGGAACCCGCGGATATCGTGCGTGCCGCCCGCAAGTACTTCATTCCGGAAAGGCGTACCGTCATCGTGCTGAAGGGAAACAACTCATGACCCATATGCTTCGAGTTTCGGCTGTTTTGTCGCTATTGTTCTGCGCGGTTCCGGCCTGGGGGAGCGAGTCTGCATCCGGTGAAGTGCTGCTGCCGGTCCCCAGCGATCCCGGCGTCAGCTTCAAGATCTGGTTTCAGGTCGGGTCGCAGAACGACCCGCCGGGCAAGGAAGGGCTGGCGGCGTTGACTTCGGCGATGATTACCGAAGGAGCCACCGAGAAGCACTCCTATGACCAGATTCTGAATTTGCTCTATCCGATGGCTGCGAGCTATTCGGCATCGACCGGCGTGGAGATGACCGTGATCAGCGGTCGAACGCACCGCGATAACCTGGGGGCGTATCACGAACTGCTGGCCGAGGCCATTCTGTCACCGGCGTTCCGTCAGGAGGACCTGGATCGGCTCAAGAACGACGTGCTCAGTTATCTCGAGAACACGCTTCGTTTTGCGAGTGACGAAGAACTCGGCAAAGCGGTGCTGTACAACAAGGTCTTTGCGGGAACGCCCTACGGACACCTGTCGATCGGAACGGTCGAGAGCATCAAGTCGATCACTCTTGACGATATTCGAGGTTTCTACCGAACGAACTACACGCGGGATAATGCAATCGTCGGTCTGGGCGGAGGCTACGATGAACCGCTGCGGATGAAGATACAAGAGGATCTGCGAAAGCTGCCCGCCGGGCGTCCGCCGGCAGTGCCTGCCCCGCAGCCCAGGGAGATCCACGGTCTGCGGGTTACGATCGTGGAGAAACCCACGGCGGCGACCGCAATCAGCATCGGTGCTCCGATCAGTATCCTGCGCAGCAATCCTGAATGGTATTCGCTGGCTGTGGCCAACTCCTGGCTGGGCGAGCATCGCAACCAGAACGGCCGGTTGTTTCAGGTCATCCGCGACCAGCGGGGCCTGAATTACGGAGACTATTCCTACATCGAGCACTATCCGAATGGCGGATCGCGCACCAAGCCTCCGCAAAACGTCTGCCGGCGGCAGCAACTGTTCGAAATCTGGGTCAGACCGGTGCCCAACGAGGCTCGCCACTTTGCGTTGCGTGCGGCGTTGCGTGAGTATTCCCGTCTCGTCGATCAGGGGTTATCGGAGGAGGATTTCGAACTGACCCGGAAGTTCCTGCGCAATTATGTGCTCCATTATGCGCCCACGACGATCGAACGGCTCGGGTATGCCCTGGATGATCGATTCTACGGAATCGCGGGGAGTCACCTCGAACTGTTCCGTCAAGCCATGGGGACTGTAAAACGGGAGGACGTCAACGCAGCGGTCAAGAAGTACCTGCAGCATGAAAACCTGCAGATTGTCTTTGTCACCAGCAATGCGTCCGCATTGCGTGATGCGCTGGTCAACGACAGTCCGAGCCCGATCAAGTACGCGACCCCAAAACCCGATTCGGTTCTCGCCGAGGACAAGGAAATCAGCGTCTTTCCCTTGAAGGTCAGTCCCGATCAGATCGAAATCGTGCCGGTCTCGGAACTGTTCGTCAAATGAGCGGATCAGGACGGTGACTGCCAATGCCGCCACTTGCCCTCGTACAGTTGTCTCGCCACGGTTTCCAGCGCGAGCAGATGTTCTCGATTGGCGTTGACCGGTGAGATCAGCAGGATGACCAGGTGAACGGGTTGATCGTCAATGCTGTTGAAGTCGATGCCTTTCGCGATGTACCCCATGGCGCCGACGATCCGGTCCACGGAGTGGTGTTTGGTGTGAGGCAAGGCGATTCCCTCGCCGATTCCCGTGCTGCCCAGTTCTTCGCGGCGTAGAATCGTCTCCGTGAGGCTGTCGAGGTCGGCTGTCTGGATGGCTCCGGCGTCGGCAATTGCCTGCAGGAGCGTGCGGATAGCGTCTCGTTGATTCGTCACCTGCAGGGTCGAGAATGTACAGCCTGGAGTGAGAAAGCTGAATTGGCTCGCGAGCTGTTCCCAATCCAGCTGGCGGTCCGCGTTATTCGGGCGGTCGGCGGGGGAGTTGTCGGTTCCTCCAGCGGGTTGGCGCGGCGCTTTGGAAGCGACTCGTGTTTCCTGCTTTTTCCATAACATCGACTGCGACATTTCGGATCCCCCTTCTTTGAGGTCGTCGCCGAACAGTGGGGGGGAGGCACGCGTCCATCAGGTCAGCACGCCATTGGGGCGGGCATGCGGCTCTTCCCTAAACCGTGCGGCAAGTTGAGAATACAGCGGTTCGGAGTCCCCGCGTCTTTTTCGCGGGGAGCGTGCAGATGTGCCGGCCCCTTGTGCTGATGGGCGGATTTGCCCTTAGCACGGATGCGGCGTTCCGGTCCTGCACTCGTCGCTCACATGGGTACTCGCGGCCGCCGTCGGATTGCCCGAAGAAAAATCTCGAGAATCGAAAAAAAAGCAAAGGGAAATCTGAGGCTTGCCCGCGAGTGAACAGTATGGGGGGAGTGGCGGAACGTGTGCTCTTCGCTTTCGAGTGACGACGATCAGATCAAGGGATTGCTTTGCGGGGACGCCAAGTCCGTAGCGAAAGCGATCGACTGGATCGACCAGAATTACCGTTACAAGATCGGCGGTGTTCTGCGCAGAGCGTTCCGGGGTTTGTCTTCCGAGGATCTGGCCGATGTCTGGCAGGACTCGCTGGTCGACCTTTACCGCATGACCTGTTACGGGACGTTCCGGCGAGAGGGTGCACTGGCGGGTCTGCTGCGGACGCTCGCAGTGCGTCGCGGGCAGGATCGAATCCGCCGCAATGCAACCTGGCACCACCCGATCGACTTACTGATGAAGAACTTCCGCGAGCCGCAATTGCGCGAGCGATGGCAATCGCTTGACGCCTTGCAGCGCCGCGAGGTTGTGGAGCTGATTTGCGCGGCGATAGAGCGACTTCCTTCTCGGCAGAAGCTGGTCTGGCGGGTGTATGTCGAGCACTATCCAAGTTCCGAGAGTCTGGAGTATCTGACCGAGGAGGTGCAGAAGTGGGTGGCGCTGGGTGATGACGAGTTGGCAAACGAAGAAAGCGATGATGCGGAATCTCCCGTGACAAAGAAATCCGTGAGCGGCGCTTTGTACGCGGGGCGAGTGAAGATCCGTGAAGACTTGAAACGCAAAGGGTACGATCTGTGAATCCCGAAGCAGCCGACCGCCGAGACGGAGAATCGGATTCCATTGGATCCGACATTGATCCGTTGCTCGTCGCTGCCTACCGTTTGGGAAGCCATGAGCCGGAGCTGGGCCCAGTCGAGTTGGGGAATGCCGATGACGACTTGACGGAAGAAGACCGTCAAGCGCTGGAAGGCGTGCCGTCCAATGTCGGCGAGCGGATTGTATTCGGCCAGTTACAGGAAACCGGCGGCCTGCGTGTATCAGTCACCACGCAGCACGAGGCCGGTACTTCAGGGGCTCGAGGGGAGCACGGATTCGAGAATCGAGAACTGCTTCTTCGCTACGACACGATCCTCTCCGAGAAACGCGTGAAGTGGGCGTCCGAGTTCCGATGGAAGCGAAGACTGGGCGCGGGAGGGCAGGGGGTTGTCTATCTGAGCGAGATTCGCGGCTACGACGACTTTGCGTTTCCCGTGGCGATTAAGATCTTCTCGCCCGAGCGGTTCCGCAATTCCGGCGACTACGAACTGGCCATGCGCCGCATTGCCCACATCTCGTCGCGAGTCGCACAGATTCATCACGAGAATCTGCTCGACGTGCAGGCATTTCTTCAGCGCGATGGCATCCGTATGGTCATCATGGAGTTCATTGACGGGTACGACCTGCGGAGGCTGCTCGTCTCCAGTCTGTTGGCCGGCTTGCGAAATCAGGTCAGCAACCGCCGTTGGGAGTATATCAACCGTGTCATTGTTACCGACGGTCCGGACCAGCCTCGCCTGAAGGCCGGCGTTGCGGTCGATGTCATTCGAGATTGTCTCTCGGCGCTCGCCGAATTGCACCGGGCCGATATCGTGCATGGCGACATAAAGCCGTCGAACATCATGCTCAAGCGGTCGGGCACTGCGAAGATCATCGACATGGGGTCGGCGTTTGAGCGCAACAACCGGCCGCAGCAGTTGAACTTCACGCTGGCCTACGCGGCACCGGAAGTCATCGAACAGAAGATCTGCACTCCGCAGAGCGACCTGGCGAGTCTCGGATATGTTCTTGTGGAGTTGCTTGCCGGCCGGTCTGTCTTCGGCAACGCGACGGATGAACGCGAATTGCTGGAGATCAAACGCACTTTGCCCCGCCGTCTTGAGGAGATTTTCCCTGAAGAGGTGCGCCAGAGCGATGTGCTGATGACTTTCTGCCGGCGGTTAATCGCGCCCGATCCGAACCGCCGATTCACGAGTGCCGAGGAAGCGGATTTACAGCCTAATGAAGGAGCGTCAGCGTTTCACTTCCAACTGGTCCGCGGGAACCTCGCGTCCGTGTTCCACAACGATTTGAGGATCTGGATCGAGGCCGTACGTCAATGGGACGAGACCCGCGGCGTGATGCCCGAATGAGAGCAATGGATGCAGATCGTCTCCGCCCTGGAGATCCGATTGCGCAGGCCGTAGGCGAAGACTCCGGCCGGTTCGGGTTGCATTCAGGCGGGAAAGCGAGAGGGCCATCTCGGTGCTTCAGCAAGCATCGTACGAGGCATAGGACTTTTCCTCCACCAGTCGAGAGCCTGCCAGTTCGTTAACGGCCCGCTTGATCGCCGATCGTTGGTCGTTGGTGTGGTAAACGGCACGCGCAAGTTGGACGAAACGCGAACCGAAATCCTTGCGTCGCTCGCAGTCCCTGATTTCGTCCTCGGTGTTCCACAGGATTTCGTTCACTCGGATCAGTTCGGCGAAGTGCGCGTCGAGCGCAGGGGTTGAGGGGAGCGCGCGAGCGCGAACGGCCGACAGCGACTCGAGTTCCCTGCGGATGTTCTGCTGCTTGGCGGCATCCGGAATCCGCCTCTGTTTGATCTCAAGGATGGCGATCTTGTCGAGCAATTCACCGGCTGAGATTTCCGCCATGAGTACACGGGGAGGATTCATGCAAAGTGGCTCAATCGAGTTGTATCGAGAAACGGGCTCTGTGCGGGCGGACGGAGGCGGGGGTCAACGTTTCCGCCAATCGCTGTCCGCGGAACAAATCGGTTGCAGTTCGGGCAGTGCGACGTTGAGGGCCGGCGGTATGCAAAGGACATTTGCGGAAATGACGTTCCCGAAAATGTTGTCCTTCCTGCCGCGGAAGTTGTCGGGATTGAACAGCGGCGGTGTGTGCCAGTACAGGTCATAGCCCATGCCCATGAGAAATTCGATCAACGGCCGAGAGCGGTTCGCTCGATCGTTTTCCACATAAAGCAGGGGGCGGCAGCGCGAGATGGTGTCTCGGGCGCCCTGCAACACCTCCTGTTCCATTCCTTCCACATCGATCTTGATAAGGCGGCAGTTGGGCAGCTGCAGCGAGTCAATCGTGATGACCGGGACGGATTCGCCGTTCCGGTGACCACCGAGTTCCAGTCCGCCGAAATTGTTTGGTTTGGAATAGTCCAACTCGGGCACAATGATCTCGCCCGCTTTGCTGCCAGCGGCGGCCTGGTAGCAGTGAACGTTTGTCAGGTTATTGAGTGCGACATTCGCGCAGAGCGACTGGAACACGATGCGCTGCGGTTCCATTGCGTGGACCGTGCCGCCGGCTCCCACCGCCTGAGCGAACGGGATAGTGTGAGCGCCGATGTTAGCTCCCACGTCGATGATGCAGTCGCCGGCGGACAGCAAGGTCAGCAGAAGGGCGATCTCGCCCTCGGAAAATTCGCCGTAAACTTCCAGCGACCGTCCGATGTAGATGTCGTGGCGATTGACGAGCATTTCCCCGTGACGCGTTTGCGTGAGGCGGTTAAACGCAATTGAACTGTCAGGGGCTGCGGCGGTGTCGCTTGGCGAGGATGCAATACGTTCGGTTCTGCCCCGCAGTTCCGCAGCCATCCGCTCAAAGACATCGCTCCATTTTCCGAGCGTTCTTTGCCGGAACAGCCGGACCGTAGGGTACCATGGGCTGTCGTCGCAATTGAGCAGCCAGCGCCAGTCGGGTGAAAGGGACAGGGCAAGCCAAACCGGTTTGGCCATTGCGCCAGCCAGGTGCCCGATACTCGTATCCGCGGTGATCACCAGATCCAGGTTTGCGATGATCGCAGCGGTATCCATGAACGGGCCGCTGGACGTGTCCAGATTGTCGCCCAGGTCGATGACTTCAAACTCGTTTCGGAGCGAGCCTATCTGCTCGGCGCCGAATCCTTTTTGCAGGCTGATCAGGCGTACCCCCGGAACGGCCGCCACCGGGGCGAGTGCGTTGAGCGGGAACGATCGCTCACGGTCGGCATGGTACTTGGCGCTGCCCTGCCATGCGACTCCGACGCGAAAGCCCGGGATCGCCTGGAGGCGTTCCCCCCAGTGTCTGACAAGTCCGGCGTCGGCTGAAAGGTAGGGGACGGACGCCGGAATCGTCTCCCGTCGCGTTTGGAGAAGCCCAGGGACGCTGAGCAGCGGTGCCGCCACATCATAGGAGGTGGTTTCGGAGTTCTGTTCCAGAAGCTCGTCAATGCCAGGGCAGGATTTCAGCAGTTGCATGAGCGGCTTGGGGCATGCAACCGCTGTGCGCGCTCCCTGCTGGCGAAGCACTGCCGCATAGCGCACGAACTGAATCGTATCGCCGAGTCCCTGCTCGCTGAATAGCAGGATGGTTTTTCCATACAGGGAGGAGCCGTCCCAGAGCGGGTGGGCATACGAGGGGAGCTGCGAACCCGGGCACTTCCATCGCCATTCATACTCAGGCCAGCCGCGTTCAAAGTCGCCGAGCAAGAGCCAGACTATCGCCTGATTCTTGTGAGCCTCTGCGTAGGTCGGATTGATGCGAAGAGCTTCCCGCGATCGGTCGGTGCCTTCGTCGTACCGGCCCAGCCTGACGAGCGCGGCCCCCAGGTTGGTGCGGGCAACCACGTCATTAGGCATCAGTTGCAGGGCTTTCTCAAAGGTGCGGGAAGCTTCTTCAAGTCGTCCCATGGCGACCAGCGTGACGCCCAGGTTGTTGTATGCCGTACTGTAGTCGGGTTTGTAGCGCAGGGCCTCTTGGCAGCGGGCGATTGCTTCGTCGAACCGCCCCATCTGCTTAAGGGTGTTCGCCGAGTTGTTGAGAGCCACCGGAAAATTGGGCTGGATACGGATCGCCGTTTCGTAAGCGTGCATTGCCTCGGCGTATCGCGATTGATCGTGACAAGCGATGCCGAGGAAGCACCATGCATTGGCGTCATTCGGTGCCTGTTGCAGCACCTGTCGGTAAACGTTCTCCGCCGCCGCGATATCTCCGGACTGATGGCGGCGCCACCCCATCTGCAAAGCTTCAGCAATGGTCGGCATTATTCGGCACGCTCCGAGCGTTCGGCGCTGCGTAATGGAGGACACAGGGGTCCACTGTGGAATCCTACCACACGGATGGTTGGGGATTCACGGGGAGCCGTGCCGGCGGGCTTCGCCCGTCATCGGGACGAACGCAACCGGGGCGACTTTCCATCGCTTGACTTTGCCGTCGCCCTGCTTTTCGATCACCCAGAGGTCCTGAGCGTAGTCGCCGACCGGGATGATCAACCGGCCCCCCGCAGCCAATTGTTCGATGAGGCTTGGCGGTATGTGGTCGGGTGCTGCAGCGACAATAATTGCGTCGAAGGGGGCCTCTTCCGGCCATCCGCGATACCCGTCTCCGCAGCGCACCTGCACGTGGTCGTAGCCGAGTCGTGCAAGGAGTCTGGTGGCTTCGTCGGCCAGCTCTTGGATGATCTCCATGCTGTAGACGCGGGCGCAGATTTCACCCAGGATGGCAGCTTGGTAACCCGATCCGGTGCCAACGTCGAGAACTTTCGATCGGGAATCGACGCGTGCCAGTTCCGTCATGAATGCCACGATGTAGGGCTGCGAGATAGTCTGGCCGTGCGTGATCCGCTGTGGGCAGTCATCATAGGCTGAAAAGGCAAGTTGGCTGCTCACAAACTCGTGCCGACGCACGCGTTGCATCGCTCGCAGGACATTTTCGTCCTCAATCCCACGGGCTCTGATCTGCGTTTCGACCATCTCGTGCCGCAAACGTGCCAGTCCGGCATCTTCTTCGCCGTGTGGAACAACCGCGGATGCGTGTCTGGTGCGTTCCGCCGCAGACGGTTCGGGTTCCCGAGACGACGGCGGTGGGTCATTCGTGCCACCCGGGGCCGTTTTGGATGCATTTCGCATGCCCAGCAGTCCCATCCCGGCAGCAAGGACGCCCGCGGCAGCCAGACCGCAGCTGATCAGCAGATTTCTCGCAGCCATGTTCGTAGCCCAGGTTTCGAGTCGGAAATCGAAACCTCGAACGCCGACCTACTCAATTATATGCCGGCCGCCGAATCGCTGGAATTCGCAATTGGTACGCTCCAGAAGACACGGAGTGCGATCGACTGAATCGCAAACCGAAACTGGAGCGAAAACACTGAACAGCGCTGGGATGCAATTGCATGGCAACGCATGGGCGCACCATCAGCACCTGAACCATTCGCTGGGAGAGGAAGGAGAGAATCCGGCGGTGCAATCAGCTTCCCGCAAGGAAGCGGGAGCGGCGGGCACGTCGTTCCGCACGGAGGCGGGCGCGACGCTTGATCTCGCTCGGCTTTTCGTAATACTCTCGACGCCGCATTTCTTTCTTAATGCCGCTTCGTTCTACCAGTTTGCGGAAGCGGCGAACCGCCTCTTGAATCGATTCGCGGTCGCGTACGACGAGTCGAACCATTCTTCCTCCTGACAACTGAAAATGACTCACTGCTGCCCGGTCGCCCACCCCGATCAGGGTGAACGGCGTAGTCTATACTACCGCGACTGCACTTGTCTAGAAGTGTTTATCGCCAACAAGTCGTGCATTCGTCACCGAGTATTTTCGCCCACCGGAATATCTTATCCGACCGGAATAAAGCGGAACCTGGGGGAAGGGTCAACGGCGGCCGGCGGTTGGGCCGATTCCAACCTCACAGTCGCACCATGCCGATTCCTCCCACCGATCCCCCCCGGTTTGGCCATGACCAGTTCCCTGCTGGAAAAGCGAACTCTGATCGACGAATTGGATTCCCGTCAGGACGAGGTAATTGCGCAATTGGACGAATTGAATCAGCGCATCGAGGCCGTCATTCAGGAATGGCTGTCTGACCGAGTCGATGGAGGCGAACAGTCGGTTACGACTATCGCGCAATCGGGAACGGCGGTCAGCGTCTGACGGATATCTATTCTTTTCGATCCAAGTGTCCTGATTTGCCGATTGCCAGCAGCAATCGCAGGCCGACGAGGATCGCGAGTGAACATCCGCTCAGGCCGAGGATTGAGAGACGATGCAGACCGAGAAATGTCCGCTCGGGGAACAAAAGGGGGGGGAGTTCGCGACTCAGCATCAATGAAGACCCAAGGAACAGCGAACTTGCCATCATCGCCAGCACGAGTCGATTGACGGACGGACCAAGTCCGCGATGGTTCAGGTGCACGTCGAATTTTCCCGATTGGATCTGTTCGAGGATTTCTCCCATTCGACGCGGGAGAGTCTCGGCGAGCTGTTCAACCTCGAAGTAGAGTCGCCGCATCTTGCGGAATTGGCGGACAGGCGAGAGTCTGCGCATCACCATCTTGCGATGGTAAGGTTGCATGACTTCCATCAGGCTGAACTTGGGATTCAGCAGTTGTCCGGTTCCCTCGAGCGTGATCAGCGCCTTGATCAGCATGCCCACCTGCGGTGGCAGGAAAATACGATGGCGGTGCATGATCTCGATCATGTCGTTCAGGGCGCCGCCCAGATCGAATCGATCCAGCGGCTGATTTGAATAGTGGCTGACGAAGTCTGCGACGTCTACGCCCAGCGCGCTTTCATCGAGGCCTGCCGGGACCATGCCCACTTTCTTGATGAGGTGGGTTAGGATTGGCACATCCTGATTTACGATCGCCAGCAGCATCTCCTCGATATCTTCTCGCAACCGTTCCTCGATGCGGCCGACCATGCCGAAATCGAGCAACCCAATGACCTCCTGTCCGATTACGACGATGTTGCCGGGATGAGGATCGGCGTGGTAGAAGCCGTGCGTGAAGATCATTTCCATGTAGAGTTCGGCGCCGCGTCGGGCCATCTCGGCGAGATCCACTCCAGCCGCGAGCAGTTGGGCCGGATTGGATACCGCGATTCCTTCCAGGCGATCCATGGTCAAGACCCGCGGCGTACACAGTTCCGTGATCGGTTGCGGCACTCGCACATGCGGGTTGTCTGCAAACTGCGAAGCGAATTGCAGTAGGTTGCGTTCTTCGCGGCCAAAATCCAGTTCACGGCGCAGCGTTCGAGCCATTTCGGCCACGGTGGCCGCTGGTCGATAGGGCGCGAATTCCGGAATCCGCTCGGCAAGCTGCGCCAATCCCGTGAGCACGTCGAGGTCCTCGCGCACCTTCGAATCGATTCCATCATGCTGCACTTTAACAACCACAGGTCTTCCGTCGTGGAGTTCGGCCGCATGGACCTGGCCGATCGATGCGGACGCGAGCGCTTCGTCTGAGAACTGGGCGAACATATCCGCGATCGGCTGGCCCAGTTCAGTTTCAATTACCGCTCGAATGCGGCTTGGGGGATCCGCCGG
>CAIPEB010000562.1 GCA_903863885.1 uncultured Planctomycetaceae bacterium
CGCGTGCGGTTCCGCTCTCCGAGCTTCTGGATCTCCACCCAATCTTTCCGCGGAATCGCCCAGTGGCTCGGCATCGAAACGATCGTCACCCCAACATCGGCCGCGGCACACCGCAGAACGTCCGGCGTGTCTTCGGCGGCCAAGTGCTCCGGGTAGCCGTCGTGCTCAATGAAGTCGATGTCGATCAGTTTGGGGTCGATCACGCGCACGCCTCCAACTGAATGTCGCTTTCCACTTCGTTGCCCCAGACATCCCAGCCGGGACGTCTGCGGCGTGCAAACATCTCCAGGTACGGCCCCGGAGACACTGTTTCAACGATGTCCTGGAACGCTTCCGGCTTCTGGCTATGCCGGCCCCGCTTCCACGTCCACCACGTGCGGTCTACCCGCCGCAACGCGGCCAGGCTTCCACGGCGGCCGAACAAGACGAACTCCGCCGTATTCACGAACATCCCGCCGAGCCCCAGGCCCATCGGTGCTTTTGCCCACGTCAACAGGGTCACCGGCCGGAAGCCCCAGGAACGCATCACGCCGTAGGCGTCCTCGACGTACTTGTTGATGGTCCACAAATACAAGTGGGCGTCCCGCTCCGCTGGAACTTTCAATTGCGAGATCTGGTCAACTGTCATCTGGGGATACTGCAACGCCTGAATTCTCACGTTGTCCTGTTTCGGATCATTCCACTTTCCCGGCTTCACCGGGCCTCGTGCCGTTCGTTTTTCTCCGATGGCTAACTGCCACGGCGGATCGGCAACGATAGTTCGGTACAGCTTCACTTCACTGCCTCCTGTACCTGATCGACCGTCGTGGGCGCCTTCACCGTCCGAATCACCCGGTCGCCGGCCAGCACAACGAGGCACGGGATGCCAACTTTGATCGCCGCGTCCAGTGCGGCCCGATACTGAGCCGGCGTCTGTCCCGTGCCGTTTACCGTGTCCCTCTCAAACTCAGTTGCGACGACTGAACCACCCGCGTTGATGGCTTGCAGCGCTTGGGCTACGCCGCGTGGTACCTGTGCTTGGTCCTTCTCCCAGACGTACACCGCCGCTGTCGCCTTGAGGCTCGGCGGCGGCTTGGTAGGGTCCGTCGGATCTGTCGGCGGGTCGGGCGGTGTCGGCGGCGTGGCCCCGGCCAGCGTGACAGCGTGCGTCGCCATGTCCGCCGCGGCGCCGCCGTTGGCGTTCGTGCCGCTGACGACGAGCACGAACACATAGCGGCCGGGCGTTGGGCTGGCGAAAATGCACTTCAAGCCCGACTCAACCGGCAGAAAGCTCGTTTCCTCCGGCGAGACAGCCAGCAGCCACAGCCTCCCTGTGCCCTGAGACTCGGACGCGTCGAGTACGACTAGGGCACCCGGTCGAGACTCACGCGGGCCTGTGATGATCGCTTTCGGCACCTGGGCCTGCAGTGCCGAACAAATGAAGAAAAACGCCGTCAGCAGCGGCAGGCGGTAGAACGCGATTCGGAGATAGTCGCGGTTGGGTCGGTCCCCGGCAATCGCTGGCAGGCGGCGTGAGTTGGTAGATGGACGCATAGCACCCCTCGTAATCGGTGGTGCCCGCGTCGCTGCAGGCCGTGGTCGCGTCATTGCGACGGCCGGGATTGTAGCGGATTTCTGGCAGATGCGTCAACAGTCGAAACGGCATAACTACGGTTGCACCCGAGCAAAGTACCGCCTGGATTGCATACCCTCTACCAAAAACGCTGTCAACTCGTCAACAGTCGCTGGAAAAAGCCGCGGGAGCACGGCGGACGGCCGGAGTAGCACCGGCTGCCGGACAGGATTTCCCTGCGCCAGCCGTGGGGGCTCCCGCGGCCATCACCTCGTCAAAGTCCCGCATGATCCGCATCACCACAACATGCACGTACAAGACGTTTCCCG
>CAIPEB010000563.1 GCA_903863885.1 uncultured Planctomycetaceae bacterium
AAAAAGCCAACGGCAACAACCAGCAGCAACGCGGCCATCGCAAGAAGCACGCCTCGTCGCTGCATGCGACCGAACCATTGCCCGGCCACTCCATACCGACTGACGGCCTGTTCGCCGGTGTTTTCAACAAGGCAACTGCGCAGAGCCAGCGAGAGCGCACCCGCATCGGAGTATCGTTCATCGGGATGTCTGGCCGTGCATTTTCGGAGCACGCGGGCAAGCCGAGGCGGAATAGACAGGCCGCGCGCGGACCTTGGCCCTTCTTCGCAACGCTTGCCGGCATCCGGTCGTGGCAATTCGAGCAGTTCGTGGAGCACCAATCCCA
Source organism: uncultured Planctomycetaceae bacterium (assembly GCA_903863885.1). GTDB lineage: Bacteria > Planctomycetota > Planctomycetia > Pirellulales > Pirellulaceae > CAIPEB01. Next base: position 326 of record CAIPEB010000563.1, read on the forward strand.
GTGAATAAAGGTCGGAACGGCCGTCGATCGCGGTTGGTATCGGAACTCCGGCCTCGATCGCAGCCATCGCGGCCTGCTGCTCGGGAGACATGTAGCCCGGCGTTCCTCCGATTCCGCCAATCGCACTCTCAGCTGCATCCGAGATTTCATGCGCAAGGTGGAAGTCGAGCAACATAGGCTGACCGTCACCCGCCAGAAGCACGTTGGGTGGTTTCACGTCCAGGTGCGCCAACCCGCGCTCGTGCGAGTAATGCAGAGCGTCTGCAAGGCATGCGCCGATCCAGCAGACAGCCTGAACGTAGCTGGCGCGCGAGAGAAACTGCAGAGCCGGCCCCTTCATGCTGATCTTGATGGGCGACGCGGCCCGAGCCTGTCGCAAGGCATCGACGAAGTCCTGCCCTGAACGCTGGTCGACCGGGACCCTGCAAATTGCCTCCATGATCCTGGATAGACTGCAGCCCCCCAGATACGGCATGCAGAGCAGTCGCAAATCACGCTGCGAGTCGTCGTGTGCAAGGTACAGCGGGACAATTGCCGCATGCTGCAATCGCGCCAGCGACAGATGCTCATGCCCCTTGCATGGCCCGATCTTCAAGACAACCGGTCGATCCGAGAGCGACGGTTGCGTCGCCAGGAAGACGCGTCCCTCGGCTCCGCGTCCCAGCTCGTCCAGCAGGCGAAATTCTCCGAGTTGCTCGCCCGCCACGGGAAATACGGGGTCGCGATCGATCGACCGCAACACGTTGTCGCAGTCCAGAACAAGCCGCAACTGCGACTCATATTGCGGAAACCGCTCTACGATTTCCGCCGGATCGACGACTTCGCCCTCCTCCTGTCGCAGACAGAACTCTTCGTAGATCAACTGCACGGCCGTTTCGGAATCCGCGGCCGCCTGCCGGTGTGCGTCAAGAAACTCTTCGACCGACAGCCACTTGCCGCTCTTCCACTCGTCAGCAAATTCACGCACCAGCCCGCCGCCGGACGGGTTCTCCGAAACGTCGCCGGAATCCGGAATACGATGCGGCTCGATGCGCTCGCTGTCGCGACTCGGTTCGCCCGGATCAGGCCGCCGCTGTGAACTGGCTGTCATGAAACGCCGCGTGGTCGACTGTTTTCGCTGTTCGGATCAACACCCCAACGCCGCGCAAGCTTGTACAGGATTCGGCGGATGCTGCTCTTGTGCAACCCCGTCTCCTGGGCTATCTCATCGAGCGAATGGCCCGATCGCTTCAATTCGAGGATCTTGCGGTGCTCGGGCGGACAATCCTCAGTAATCTGCGTCCACAGCTCGTCTGCCGCCGCATACTGGCTGGGGCGCGATCCATGCGGCTCGGCAACCGCTTCCGCCCCCTCCGCCAGAGACCTCATTTCGCGATCATCCGCGGCGGCCTGCTGCCGCAAACGATCGATGAATCGATTACGCGTTACCCGGACCAGGAAAGCGCGCAGATGGTCGGCATCGCGGAAATGCCACTGCCTCTCGCGGAAACCAGTTACCAGATCGGCCCATACGGATTGCACTACATCCGCCGAATCAAACCTCGCACGCATGGTAGCCGTCAATTGTCGCCGCACCACCATGCGCAGGTACGGTTCGTAGGCGCGGTAGATCTCTTCCGCCGCGCTCGGGTCGGCTTGAGTCAGTCTGTCCAGCAGATCGTCCAACGAGTCGTTTGTCATCGTCAGAGGGCAGCTCGAATCCCAAAGAACTCCGGAAACAGCCGCAGCAGTTCATCCTGCCCATCGAATGGGAATGCTCTGTTCTCGAGCGACGGATGCCGTTTTCGGCGTGCCGCATCAACCGTAAGCAGAGCGATCGCCGCAACGATCGTCCAGTCGAACGCATCGAGATTCGCGATCCAATCGATCAGCTCACCCCGATTATCGACTCGGCCGGCAAACAGGTTCTTCAGAGTTGTCTCGAGGGCTTTAAGATCTCCCGAAAGGGCTGTGAAAAGTTGCCCTTCACCGGAGTTGTCGACAGTTGACGGAGACGCCGGAGCGGCTCCATCCGCCGTGTCGCTGCTCGGCACCGCCAAGCCATTGGTTGGCCTGGGTGAAACACCTGTTCGAGTCGAGGAATCCGCACCTGTCGCGGTTGTTCCGCCTTCCGCTCCAGCTCCGAGACCGGCTTGAGACGCATCAGCATGCGACGAATCGCGTGATTTCAACTCCGGCGGCGAAGCGTGCGATCCCGTATTCGCCAATGCCGAGGCCTCAACCGCGGCATCCGCTTCGAGCCCTTCAACCGGCGGCTGGTCATTTTCCGCCCCCGTCAACTTCGCGGCTTCCACATCGGAGCTATCCGACGCGACCGAAGATGGTGCCTGCGGGTCCGACTCGCCGGAGTCCGTCTCTGCGCCGCCTCCCGGCTCATCCGTCGTTTCGGAAGGCAAAGCGTTCGTTGATGTGCCGTTGGCGGCTCGCACCGAGGTTCCCGATTCATCCCCATCCGCTTCTGAATTGCCCGGTGTCGTTATGCTCCCCTCACTGGAAGACTTCGGGGTGGAATGCGCAGTCGGCGATGAATTGGACGCAAGGCCGTTTGAGTCGCTTGCGGCAACAAGTCCGCTGTTGCTCTGACTGCCAAGGTTCGAACCGCTTGAGATCGGCAGGGATCCGCTCCCGGGTCTTGCGACATTACCCACCCCGAGCAAGTCCTGCGAGTCAATCGCATCAAACACGTTCCGAGAATCAGCCGCGGACGACGGCGAGTTCGAGTAGATGGCTCGCAGCAAGTCGTTTGCGGTCAGAGCGCCAAGGGAGTCGTCACCGCCGTCGATATCCAAAGAATCCGACTCAAAGGCCGCTGCGGTGTCACTACTCCAACCGGCCCCACCTGCGCTCGTGGTTGTTTGCGAGTCGTCGTCTTCGTTCTCGCTCTCTTCTTCGCGCTCGTGTTCGTACTCGTACTTGTGCTCGTACTCGTGGTCCGGCGACTTGCCGAACGCATCGTCGTCAGCCCCCGAATCATCAGCTGCGCGTACGACTGATCGCTGTTGCAAAACGACCCGTTCGGTCGGTTTTGATTCATCAGCATAATCGTCGTCGTGGCCGTCGCTATCATCGCCATCGTATTCGAGCCAGTCGGCGCTGAGCAGTCGGCGATCCTCCAGTTGGTCAAAACGCAACACCCTGACACTAATGCGTTTGCGCAGTTGAGACGCACTCGTTTTCCGTCGAAGCCAACGTCGCATGACACTCACTTTCGCAGTATGAACCACAATCAAGACGAGACTGCAGCCGTGGCAAGAAAAGACTCCGAGCACCGCCAGCAAATTCTATACCAACTTTACACCGAATGACTCCGTGGTGCCAAGCCCCTTAATACCAGTGCCACAAACGTCCGCCTGCGCAACGCACTTCAAATGAAATCCACGCCTCGATACCGGCATTGGGTGGCACTTACACGCTGCATCTGCCACAAGAACCACCCGTTGGATGTATTCGCATATAGTAGTATTTAACTATCACGGCACCCGCTATGCGGATCTTGTTGGATTTTGGGCGCGCTTTGGTGCTGGATTCACGTTTAACTGACAAACGCGCTAGGAATTGTCTCTGCGCATTCGTTCACTTACCAGGGGAACCTAGTCCATGTCGGCCCGCCGCCCAAGCCTTCGACGACGAATTGGAGAAGCTGCCACAAAACTGTTCGGGAATTCCGAAGGTCGCTCGCGGGCGACCAGGCGGCGATCTCCACGAGCCCGTAGAGCGCTCGGGTTGGAATCGCTTGAGAGCCGCAGGTTGCTGGCCGTCGTATCGCTGAATCCCACGAAGGACAATACGATGTTCCAGGCAAACAACAACGTGAGCGCCGGCAAAAGCGACAGCGTTCTTGTGGGCCTGGACCATTACAGTTCCACGCTGATGCGGAGTTTGCTCGCCTTCGACGTGGCGGGCAGTATTCCGGCTGGCTCCACGATCAACAGCGTTTCGCTGACGCTGTGGTGCAATGACGGTTACAACTCCGGGTCGACGCCGAGCGTTGAACTTCACAAGGTGCTGGCCGATTGGGGCGAAGGCGCCTCATCTCCAGGATGGATGCCTCCATACACAAGTGCCAAGACGGGCGATGCCACGTGGAGGTACAGTTTCTACAACACCCAATCCTGGGCCACCCTCGGTGGCGATTTCTCGCCGACCGTCAGTTCAGCCCAGACCGTGAGCACGGGCGGAAGGTCTTATACATGGGGTTCGACCGCGCAGATGACGGCCGATGTCCAGACCTGGCTGAACACTCCCTCGGCGAATTTCGGCTGGGTCCTCAAGGGCGACGAGACTCAGGAATCGGGAAAGATGTTTGATTCCCGCGAGTCCACCAACGCTGCACGCCGTCCCACGCTTACCATTGACTATACCCCCCCGGCCTCTCCTTCGCTGGCCGTTGCAGCCACCGACGCCGTGAAATCCGAAGGAAATTCGGGATCCACTGCGTTCACGTTCACGGTGACCAGAACCGGCACCACGACGGGCACATCCAGCGTGAACTACGCGGTCACGGGAAGCGGTGCCAGTATGGCCAACGCGACCGACTTTGCCGGCAGCGTCCTGCCCAGCGGCACCGTCTCCTTTGCCGCGAACGAAACCTCGAAGGTGGTCACGATCAACGTCAACGGCGATACGACCGTCGAATCAAACGAAGGATTCACCGTCACGCTTTCAAGTCCGATCAGCGCGACGATCACGACGGCCACGGCAACCGGCACCATCAACAATGACGACTCGGCACCCGCGCCGACACTGGCGATAGCAGCCACCGACGCCGTGAAATCCGAAGGAAATTCGGGATCCACCGCGTTCACGTTTACCGTGACGCGAAGCGGAGGCACGACGGGCACATCCAGCGTAAACTACGCGGTCACGGGCAGCGGCGCCAATGTGGCCAACGCGACCGACTTTGCCGGCAGCGTCCTGCCCAGCGGCACCGTCTCGTTCGCTGCGAACGAGAGCTCGAAAGTGATCACAATCAACGTCAACGGCGACACGACCGTCGAGTCAAACGAAGGATTTACTGTCACGATTTCAAGTCCGGTCGGTGCGACGATCACGACGGCCACGGCAACCGGCACCGTCAACAACGACGACACGGCCCCGCTCCCCGCACTGGCGATCGCCGCAACCGACGCCGTGAAGGCAGAAGGCAACTCGGGGTCTACCGCGTTCACGTTTACCGTGACGCGCAGCGGAGACACAACGGGCACGTCCGGCGTGAACTACGCGATCACGGGCAGCGGCGCCAACCCGGCTGATGCAACGGATTTCGCCGGCGGCGCACTGCCCAGCGGCACGGTCGCCTTCGCCGCAAACGAGACCTCGAAGACGGTCACGGTCAACATCAACGGCGATACGTCCGTCGAATCCGACGAAGCGTTTACCGTCACGATTTCAAGTCCGGTCAGCGCGACGATCACGACGGCCACGGCAACCGGCGCGATCAACAACGACGACACGGGCGCGGTTCCCGCGCTGGCGATCGCCGCCACGGATGCGGCGAAAGCCGAAGGAAACTCAGGATCCGCCGCGTTCACGTTCACGATCACGCGCAGCGGCGACACGACTGGCATCTCGAGCGTGAACTACGCGGTTGCGGGAAGCGGAGGCGGCGCCGCCAACGCGACCGATTTCACAGGCGGCGTGCTGCCCGGCGGCACGGTCACGTTTGCCGCGAATGAGACCTCGAAGGTAATCACGATCAGCGTTAACGGCGACACGACCGTCGAGTCCGACGAAGGGTTCACCGTCACGCTTTCGAGTCCCTCAGGTGCGGCGATCGCGACGGCCACGGCAACCGGCACCATCAACAACGACGACTCCGCCCCGCCTCCCGTGCTGGCAATCACAGCGACGACCGGAGCGAAGGCGGAAGGCAACTCGGGCTCGACCGCGTTCACATTTACCGTGGTGCGCAGCGGTGACACGACCGGCACCTCGAGCGTAAGCTACGCAGTGAATGGAAGCGGCAGCAGCGCGGCGGACGCATCCGATTTTGCGGGCGGCTCGTTGCCCGGCGGTTCCATCTCCTTCGCGGCGAACGAGACATCGAAGGAGATCACGATCAACGTCAATGGCGACACGACTGTCGAATCCAACGAAGGGTTCACCGTCACGCTGTCCGACCCTGTCGGTGCGACGATTTCCTCGGCCAACGCAACCGGCACTATCAACAACGACGATACCGATCCGACGAATCAGCCGGGCGTCAGCCTCGTTGGCGGTGTGCTGAAAATCACGGGGTCCGCCGACAGTGATGAGGTTTCCGTCGAACTCCGAGGCCGCAATCAGGTCTGGGTTGCTGCCAGCTTCCTGAACAATAGTTCCTCGGATGACGATGACGATGACGACGATGACAACAGCCAGAATCCCGGACTTGCGTTCAGCCTGAGGAGTGTCAAGCGGATCGAAATGGACCTTTTTGACGGCGACGACGTTGCGGTTGTGAGCAACTCGCTCAAGATCCCCGTGATCATCAATGGCGGATCCGGCGACGACGTGCTGAAAGGCGGCAACGGCGACGACGTCCTCCTCGGCGGGGACGGGAACGATAAATTGTCGGGCAACGGCGGCCGCAACATCCTTGTTGGCGGCGACGGCGACGACGAACTGAGTGCGGGATCGAACCGCAGCCTGCTCATCGGCGGCAACGGTCAGGATCGTCTTAAGGGCTCGAATCGCGAAGACATTCTGATCGGCGGCACGACTGCATACGACACCGATCAGACGGCCCTGCTGGCCGTCATGACCGAATGGACATCGTCCCGGCCCTTGGCAACACGCATGCAGAATCTGACCGGCGGTATTGGTTCCGGCAAGAGCATCAAACTCAAGCTGGGCGAAACCGTCCTGGACGACGGCGCCCGCGACACTTTGTTCGGAGGAGCCTCAAGCGACTGGTTCATGAGCTTCTCGAACGACAGCGTCACCGATCGCAACAGATCAGATCGCTGAACCGTGACAGACACGGGTTCGCCTGCAAAGTGAAAGACGCTCCACAGCCCGGGCCCGGCCTGAGCGGCCCGGCAAACTGTGGACGTACATGGCAAGACGGGCCCCTTGGCGAATCGACGCTCAAGGGGCCCGCCAAGACCGCCCGTACCCGAGCGTCGACCTTTCGCTTGGCCTTCCTGTGGATGCTCGAAGCGTGTCTCAGTTCCCGCTGCTCCAACATTCGTCCGTCACTTGTCGTCCAGCGAGGCTTTGATTATCGCTTTCGAGACATCGTCATCCGCCAGGATCGCAAGCATCATTGGCTTCCACGCGTCCAGGACGCCCTGTTCCATCTCGCGCAGCGACGCTTCAAGCGGCCTTGCGTACCCCTCGGCTCCGGCCGCCACCTGGGAAAAAGCGGCGGTGACCTGCGCAAATGCCGGTTTGCCGCGTCGCGGCATGACTCGGTTGGTCTGCATCCACGTCAGCAGTCCCGCCATTGAGTTGACCGTTTCCGGAACGCTGCTGCACGGAACCGACGGCTCCCGAATCAGGCAGTAATTCGCCCCGTCCCGCGCGTCTTTCGCGATTGGCGTGGTGGACAGTTTGTTGATGACCTCCTGCGGGGCAAGTCGGGAGAAGAAAGCAAGTCCCGCCCACATGCGGCCGAGCAGATCGGGAGACAGGTTCTCGCCATGACGCACCAGACTCACATCGGCGGCCTTGAACTCGATCGTCCGGATTCGATTGGTGACTCTGCGCCGGTGCCGTTTGACGCCGAGCATGGCATTTTCCAGTTCCCTGACCACGGTCGCGGCGTGCCTGGCCTTGGCAATCTGCCCGGCGGCAACGGCCTCCCGCAGCGTGCCGAGCGCCTGATTCTTCTTGTAATCGCCCAAGGCAATTACGTATTTCGACTCCATTTCCATCGCGTCAATCCAGCGTTGAAAAGCCTTTTCAAGGTTCTGCCCGACAGAGGTCGCAGTCGTCGAACTGACCGCAGTGGTAGTAGCCATGATTCGGATCTCCCGGAAACAGCTCAGAAAAATATGGGTGTTCCGTGCAGGAGACCAATGCAGCCTTAACAGGGCGCGCGCGGCAAGAAACGGACTCTAATTCGATCAAACGCTCCGGTGCGGCCGGTGACTTGCGATCCGCGCGGGTGGCTAGTCGGTAATGAAATGCGCGGAGGTTCCTGGTCGGAGTCAATCCGCGCCACCTGCGGCCTCTCACAACCGGGGCAGAGCATGAACCACGGACTTGCGGAGTTCGCGAAGGCCTATTTCGACAGAACCCGTTCGACCGAAACCGGACGGCACCACCGGCGAAGCCCCAGGTGCCAGCCTCAGCCACGCGTTTTTCGGTGCGGGGCGAGTTTCTGCTCCAACTCGGCAAGTTCACCGGTCAATTGCTCAACCAGTAATGACGCCTCGTCCCACGGCAGATCGCGGCGTGCATCTTCGAGTTTCTTCAGCGTGGCTGCGACCTGCGGCGCACCGAGGTACAGAATTGTGCCTTTAAGCTCGTGAGCAGTTCCGCCCAACCGCTCGCCATCCTTCTCTGCGAGTGCCGTCTTGATTTGCGTTACAAGGCTGATCGCTTCGTCAAAATAGAAGCCGACCATGTCGCGAAACATGTCGTAGCTGTTGCAGCACTGCTTCACCGCATGACTCAGATCAAAGAAAGGTCCGGCCGTCGGGTTTGTGGCCTGATCCGACCTCGAGCCGTTCTGTGTTTCGCCACTTTTCATTTCAAATCCGCAATAGCTGTTGACGGACTGATGTTTGCTGAAATCCGGCATCCGGCATCGCATTCTCGTCGTGCGTGTCGATGCCTCGCCGTGCCGACTCCGCGGCTTGATCCAAGAGAGACTCCGGGGCCGATCACATCAGCCCCGGAGCAGAGTTGCAATTCAGCGCGCATCGAGACCTAGGGTTGCGGTGCGGCATTCGGATTATCAATCATCCCTTCGGAAGCACATCCGACTTCGGAGCGGCTTCGTTGAGATTCGGCGCCACATTCGCATCAGCGTGACCGAAGGCCCAGGCGAATCCGCCGAGAATCAGGCTTTTCACTTTCGGATTCGTCCAGATGTCTTCGCGGTGGCCGAAGGATGTGTAGAAGACGCGTCCTTTGCCGTGCATTCGCGCCCAGGTGCAGGGGAACGGCGGACGCTGGTAGCACTTATCCACCATGCCTTCAGTTTCCTGAACCAGGATCACGTGCATGTCCTTGGCGAAGTTCTTCAAGGCATACCACTCTTCCATGAACTTCGACGACTCACCCATGGGCTCAACGCCGGGGAACTTGGGACAGGCGACCTTTACGGCGGCATCCTGCTGGCGACCATGAACGATGAACTCGCCGCCGACCATGGCGATGTACGGATCGAGTTCCGTCTGATTCTCGTTGCTCGCTCCCTTGCTGTGGAACGTATCGGTGGCCGAGTGAAACCCCACGTATCCCTTGCCGCCCGCGATTGCATCGAGGAACTTCTGCTTGCCCTCTCTGGTCATCGGCGGATTGTTGTACATGTCCGGCTTGGTCAGATCGCCGCATGTGTAGAAGGCGAAAACATCGAATTGATCCAGATCGCCGTCGAAAATACTGCCGTCTTTGGAGCAGACGACATCGACGTTTGCCTCGCGCCCCCATTCGGTCAGGAGCTTTTCCGAAAACGACAGTTCCGTGCCGTTTCGTTTCACAGGGCTGTGTTCAAATCCCACGCTGCGCGTGAAGTAAAGCACGCGAGGTCTTCTTTCTTCCGCAAGCGCCCGCTTGGCGCCAAGAGTCATCGCGGCCGCAGCGGCCCCACACGAAAACAGAAATTGCCGACGTTCCATAATCTCATCTCCCCGCAGCAGAAAGTTCAACAATGTCCGACTTGTATCGATCTCTTTGACAGAACGGCCGGCCTTGACTCGGACGGATCCATGCCAGCCGTTTTTCAATTCGAAACCGCGTCGTGTCTTCACCGCGACGCGCACGGATGCTTACGGATAAAGCAGCGTTTCATGCCACGCCGCGTCCTTCAACGTGTACAGGACCCTTTCATGCAATCTCGCCGCGCCATCTTTCCAGAATTCGATCCGGTCTGGAATGACACGATAGCCGTGCCAATGGGTCGGCCGCGGCACCTGCTTCCCTTGATACAGATCGGTGAAATCCCGCACGCGTCCTTCGAGCGTTTCGCGGCGATCCAGCGTCTCGGACTGGAGCGATGCCCATGCGCCGATCTGACTCTCTCTCGACCTGCCCGACCAGTAGCGATCCGACTCGTCATCGCCGACCTCCGTCACGGCCCCCTCGACACGGACTTGTTCGGCAAGTTCATCCCAATGAAAGCAGAGTGCCGCATGAGGATTTTCGGCAATCTGCCGTCCCTTGCGGCTGAGGCTGTTGGTGAAGAAGACAAAGCCGCGCGAATCGAAGCCCCGCATCAGCACGATCCGCGCGGAAGGCCTTCCATCCAGCCCCGCGGTGGCGAGGGTGACGGCCGTGGGTTCCCGGAGCGAAGTCTGTTGCGCGCAGTCCATAATCCGCTCGAACCGACTCAGCACCGCTTCAGGCAATAGCGTCACGCAGCCACCTCGCCGATCGTCATTCCACGCCGTATTTCTTGCGAATCTCCTCGCGGTCGATCTTCCGGCTGCCGCCTTTCGGATCGAGGTTCTTGTCAAGGTCTTCCATGGTGACCGTTGCCGTCACTCCGCCGGCCGGCACTTCGCCCTTGGCAACCCAGACGATGCCGTTGAGCACGACTTTGCGGAAATCCGGCTTGCCCCAGTTCCAATGCGGATGCCCGCCGGTAAACCCGAAACCGCGTCCGCCGTCTTTCCGTTCAGCAACCCACGCCACATGCTGCGGTTCCTTGCGCTCCAGAACCGCGGCACGCACGTGCGGGTTGTTTTCGTGCGGTCCATCCGGACGCTTCAGCGTATCCGCCGGCGGAAGAGCCGACAGAATCGGCGTCACGCCTTCCATGTTTTCCCGAAACCGCATGTGGTAGTACCATTCGTCCTCGGCCTTGAACGGCTTCACACCGCGGCTGACCGGGTGTTCCGGGATTTTTTCGAATGCGGGTGTCCAGAACGGGTTCACCGACCAATCGGACTCGAAATAGCCGCCGATCCAGTCAAGGAAACGATTGCCCGCGTCACCCTTCGGCACTTCGACGGCGTAATGCAGACACGCAATGCCGACTCCCTTCTTGGCCAACGAGTCAAGTTGTTCCAGGTGCGGGATCGCCATGTGCCCTCCCCCGCCATCCGAGAACATTACGACGGCATCAGCGCCATCCAGGGCTTTCGGGTCGTCCGGCCAACCGCTCAAGTACACCTTGGTCTCGAAGTTCGGCATGGCTTTCTCAAGCAATTTGGCCAGCAACAGGCAACCGGCGTTGTGCTCGTGATCCGCAAAGCCGTGGCTGGGCTTTCCCGCGATGAACACCACCTTCTTCTTTGCTGCGGCCGAAGTCGATTCCGATTTCGGACCGTCCAGTCTCTTCAGGCAGATATTGCGGAACTGCACCTGCATCGGAGGACCCGCATGCACCTGAAGCGCGATGATTCCCCTTTCGCGGCGAGCCGAATCTTCGTCCGTGGCCTCGCTCGTGACGACGCCGTTGATCTTATGGACGAAATGGA
>CAIPEB010000564.1 GCA_903863885.1 uncultured Planctomycetaceae bacterium
GTGAAGCAAGCAAAGAGCCCGAGTGGTTGAATTGTGGGAGGGTCGAAGAAAGTAACGAAAATGCCAGGCGGTATTAATTCTCCACCCGCCCGCATTGCGGGAGGGTCGAAGGCGAGGAGCGAGCCTGAGGGGAGGGCTCTTCGCACCAATCAACGCTCGACGAAATCCACCCTCCCTCCAAGTCGATACATCCGCGAGTGATCTGGCCGGATGGATTGCTGCCTTCGTCCGGCCTCCCGACTCTGCCCTCCAACCTCTCCCTCCCTCTTGCCCGCAGACCGCCCATTCGCCGCAGCCAATACGACGCGACGCGGCAATTAACCTCCAAATGGGATCGCATCGGTCCGCGAAGTGAACTGGACACTTTTGCAGACTTCACTGGCTTCCTCGACTTGCGCGCGGAAACGGTCGGAGCACTTTTCGTGAGTCGGCGCGGCCACCTCGTTTCTGGCGATTTCAATACCGGCAGCCCGCTATCAAGTTACAGCGAGTGCCCCGTGAGCGAGCGCCGTCTCTCCATCGGTCGAGGGGCTTGTACCGACACTGGACCGGCCTAGTATTTCCAGCCCGCAACGGATCGCCGGGGATTGATCTCGGCCGCGGGTAACTGCACACACGGAGGATTCTCAGCATGGATGTGCAAAACTCTCTCCGCTCCGAGTCGGGCGACGAGTCGCGCGAGGTGGCGGGGGCCAATGCGGAATGCCACGGCATCGCAGATTACGAAAACGAACCGCTCCTGTCCGGACTTCTCGACGATACGTCCGTCGAACCCCGCCCCTATCAGTTGCGGATACTCTCCAAAGCCGTTCATATGTTCTGCGGCACTTACCGCGACCGCGAGGGGAGGCCCGAACCATCGGCTCATTCCGTAATGATCGAGAGCCCGACGGGCAGCGGCAAAACCGTGATGGGGCTGGCTGTTGCCCGCCGGATGCAGCGCGAGTTCGGCTGCTCGGTCGGCTGGGTGGCCATGCGGCGCAATCTGCTGACTCAGGCCGAGGAGGAAAATCGGCGCTGGGGGTTCAATGTGGATATGGTGACCCTGTCGATGTTCGACAAGCACCCGCCCGCAGTGGACATGCTCGTCGTGGACGAGGCCCAACACGACGCGGCGATGAGCATGGCCAATCTTCACTGCTCGATGCGCCCTGCGAAAGTGCTCGGGTTGACCGCCACGCCTTTTCGCACCGACCGCATCAAGCTCTGCTTTGACAAGGTGATCCGCGATGCGGGCATCCACCAGTTGATTCAGGATGGGTACCTGAGCCGGTACCATCACTACACGATTCCGGACTATTCGCCGCGCACGGTCGCGGACTTTCTGATTCGCGATCCAGATCGCTGGGGCAAGTCGCTGGTCTTCTTCCATAGGCGCGACCAGTGCGATGAATGCTGCGGGATTCTGCGCGCCGCGGGCATTCCGACGGAGGTCGTGACGGCCAGCACGGACCGGGAGCGACAGCTTGCCGAGTTTTCGGCAGGCCGCGTTCAGGTCCTGATCAACATGTTGATTCTCACCGAGGGGTTTGACTGTCCGTCGCTGAAGACGGTTTTCTGTCGGCCGTCCGGTCGAGGCTGCACGATTCAGATGGGCGGACGCGTTTTCCGCAAGCATCCGGACCTGCCGTGGAAACAGATCGTGCAATGCAAGAACACGCGGCATCCGTTTCTCAAAACGGCCGCAGCGGATGAGCAGTACGTCTGGACGGACGACCAATGGCGCAGCCTGAGCGTCAATCGCGCGATGAATGCGGTGAGCGACCGGACTCGCCAGATGCTCGCTCGCTCAAAAGTAGAACTGCCGCGTCTGGTTGCCGCTTTCCGCCAACGGCCCACGACCTGGCACACGGAAGGATAAGTTCTGATCGTCACTTCGAGACGGGGGGGGTTGTACGCATGAGCAATAGATTCGACTACGGCTTCACCAAGGTCCGCGATCTTCGTGCCGCGGGAGAACGGCATGGGAAGTCCGGCAAGCTGAAGATCACTGCTGTCACGGTTAACGGGGAGCGAGTGGTGCCGACTGCGCGGTTCTGGAAGTCTTTCTTTGTGCGGTTCGGTATTTCCGACAGCGTATTTCGGTACTTCGAGCCTTCGGAAGTATTTCAACGCATCTCGGAGCGTGCCGCGGATGATCTGTTGCGTTACTGCCTGGAACGTCGTACGGACGGTCCCTCGCTTCTCCTGGCCGTGAGCCACCCGAACCGCGCCGTGATCCGCTATGGCGAGATCCTCGATATTGCCACGCGCCATGGCGGTCATGATCCGCAATACGCCGCGGGCATCATTACCACCACGCACAGGCCGCGCGTCGGCGATCAACCGCTCGAGATCGGCGGCGACCGATTCCATCATCGCTTCATACTCGAAACGCCGGTGGACGGATTCAGCCACCCGAAGATCTACGTGTCGATGCTGCGCCAGATCTGCTCGAACGGCATGATCGGCTACACGCGTGCCTTCCGCAGCGACGTCAGCCTGGGCCGCGATATCGGCCACTGCATCGGCCGGGCGCTGGAAACGTACGACAACGGCGAAGGCTATGCAGCCCTTCGCCAGCGATTTGAAAGCGCGCAATCTTCGTGGGCTTCCGTGCGTGAATGCATGCAGCTTTACAAACTGCTGATCAAAGTCGCTGAGCGAAAAGACGTTACCAGCGAGACGCTGATCCGCGACTTCTACCGCCTGACGGGCAACCTCAACGAACTCTACGGACTGGCGAACCTGGAAGCGATCAGCAGCAAGCGCCAACGGGTCCTGCCCGCACGTTGCCGCATCTATCACCTGCTGAACTTCGCCAGCGAGATTGCCACGCACCATTCCACCACCGAGGGCGCCCGCGCAATGCAGGCCTTCATCGGCAGCCTGATCTCCGATGAATACGACATGGAGGGGACCGCCGAGACCGTCGCCGACTTCGCCGACTTCTTCGTCCAGACGGATCTTCCCGGCCCTCGGTCGTCCATCAACTGAGCGACGCGCGCACGCAGGAGGCCACGAATGAACACGGATGTTCACGGATAAGCCCGGCCAAATCCGGCGATTCCCGCGCCAAGTCTCGCACGGGCCGCGCGAACATCGATATTCACAGAGCGACGTTCGCAGATCGCGGCTGACGATTTAAAAGGGCGGAGGGCGCCGTGCCGCCCTCCGCCTGCTTTGCTTAACTGAGTTGGCTCATTAGTGCCCGATACATAAGGCGTCTATTGCCACTCGCATATTAGTTCAGCCTAACACCCGCCGCTTGTTAGTCTCACGGAGCGGCTCGGCCGATCGATGCGACACCGTGCCTGCCGGCAGACCCCGGTTTACCAGTAGATCTTGCAGGCGTACCAACCGCTCTTTCCGCGAACCACGCTGGACCCGGCGACCTTCTTCTGGCCGGTAAAGCAGCAGTTATTCAGCGCATCGGACGCCGAACGCGTGCTGAAACCGATGCCTTCGGCGTTTGCGCCGCCGTATCCGCCGCCAAGGTGACGAAGCACTCCGTTAGACGCCATTCGGCTTGCCTTCGCACTGGCGACATCCTGCGGACCGCCGGAAAAGGACACCGAAGAGCTTGACTTGGTGACGTGTGTCGTACGATGGCGCGTCCACCGCGTCGCCGCAGATGCATTGCCGGCAAACAGCCCCACGAACAACAACGCAATCAACAACCTCATAACTAACCTCCCTGAACTGACAAACCCCGGAAACTACTCAACTCATACCAGTTAGACATTAGCTTCTCGCACCGGCAGCCACTCCCACCGCCGGCAGATGTATCGACACACTTCGACCCCTGCGGGTTCGTTGCAATGTGCGGCAACGCGGTTCAGGCGACTCGCTCTGAAACATCAGGCAGCGGCTGAACCGTGACGTCATAGCCGAACTGTCACACAGTTCGCGGATTGTCCGGATAACTCCAGCGAATCAATGCTGGTGCGGGCAAGCGAGATACCAACCGCCGTCCTGTCGAGCCGGTGCCAGCGATCTTGCGCCGCGAAAAGCTGATATCCCTATCAGCGTTGAAAAAAACAGGAACTTCATGGCACCGGCGTGTTCAGGTGCCGATGCTCAATCGTTCTGACAACGATTGTTCCTGACTGTCGGGCACAACCTAGCGATCAAAAAAATAAAACGCAACTCCCCCGACCGTCGCAATAGGGCCCGATTGGGACGTTTTGCGCGAGGTGCACGATGTGCGTTGCACTGGGACGCAAAAATGCAACTCTAAACTCGCGAATTGCGGTCCGAGACTTAGCAAAAACCCCGATGCGGGAACTGACGTTCTCATCGGGCGTTAGGCGGGATGGCCTCGGCGCAAGTTTGTGGCCATTTTCTTGATGCGCAGCCACGCTGGACGACAAAAAGCCGCTAGCGACATCCGCAAAATAAATCGGAAATTCTCGAGAAATCCTCGAAGTTTTACTCCGCAAGGCGGAGATTGAGCGCTGCCGAACAGCAACCTCCAAGGCGACGAAACGCAACTTGAAGCCGCTGCGCCGATGCGTCAGATTCGATGCGGCCAATGCGGGCCGCTGCAGCGCCCGAATCAAAGCTCCGTAACATCGTGCCGACTGGCACGTTAGGGGCACTCTCCCGCCATTCAGAGGCTCTCGATCTCGATCGATGCCCAATAGCCGGCTTCGAAGGCCCAATCCGTCGGCTGATTGACCAATTCCAGCGCGACGGTCTTTCCCGCAAACGATGTCAGGTCCACATCAACGTTCGTCCAGCCATCGGCCGCCGATTCTTTTCCGATCGTCCGGCGAATAAGCTGTTTGCCGTCGGCCCGCACGATCAGATCCCAGTTGCCCATCGGATGGTGGCCCACGACGAGCCGCAGCGTCGTCTTCTTTCCCTCGGGAATGCCAACCGTCTTGCTCAAGACGCACGCCGTATCTTTGTCGAGCGGATGAGTGAGCAGCACGTTCTTGCGGCCGAGCGCTTCCTCCTTAAGGCCCGGGTCCATATCCGGCCCGCACTTGGCGAGCGTCCAACCGGGAGCGAACTTCTCGACAGACTGTTTCAATAACACTGCCGAACTCGGAGCAGTGATCTGGGCCTTTTCGGCTTCTGTGAATCGGCTGTCGGCGATGGGCCCCGGTTTGAGCAGGTCTTCGAATTTGCTCGGCACCGGTTGCTTCACCGGAATCACGAAGACTTCTTCACCCTTGTCGTTCTTTTCGACCCGCCCGCCTTCCCGCTCGATCGCCTGCCGCGTGAGCTTTTCGCAGACGGCCATCAATGCGGGAAAGTTGTACGCCGTGTGGCTGAAGACGGCCTTCTCGTCGAGTTTGCGATAGTAGCGATCGGGGAGCTTGGCGAGCCCCATCGCCGTGAACAGCACGCCGCCGGAACTCGATGGATTGCAGTCCGAATCGGCACCGCAGCGGCACGAGA
>CAIPEB010000565.1 GCA_903863885.1 uncultured Planctomycetaceae bacterium
CAAACGCCTGGCGGAGCGTCCAGGGCCGCTTATGATTCGGTTCGCAGACTAAGCAGCTTAACCTTGCCTTCGGGAAGCGAGATACACTATTTCTATGTGGACGGTCTGTTGCACCAAACGCAGACTCCAGATGGACTGCTGGAGATGGTGTATCCGCCAGGCCAGTCCACAGCGTTCGGTCCTGAAAGAATCGACTGGCGTCCTAATGGCCGCCCCGTGGAGACGGTAAGCTTTAGTCACAACACGCCATTGAGTGACGGGAATCCGGAAGCCACCACAACCCTCCCCTATGAGGTGCCCTTTCTGACGGGTATCACGTACTCCGGAACCCTGAATCAAAGCGTGTTCTTCCGCGTTGACAATGAATTCCGGATGGATGCCGTTCGATACGCAGGGGCGACCAGTCTGCTGGCTTATGACGACGACGGCCTCTTGATCGAAGCAGGACCGTTCTCCATCACCCGCGACCATAGCACCGGGTTAGCGAAATCCATTGGTGATACTGCGGCGGGTTCTTCCCTGGAATGTCGCCTGTCCTACAACGGGTTTGGCGAGTTGATTGGCACCGACTACCTGTGGGACACAAACGCCGTCTTCTCCTGGAATCTGCCCAAGCTGGACAAGGTCGGCCGAATCACGGAGAAAACCGTGGGTGCGGTCGGCACCACCCGCACCTACAGCTACTTGTACGACTCCGCAGGACGGCTCGACCAGGTTCGCATGGATGCGGTGTTGGTTGAGGACTACGACCATGACGCCAACGGCAACCGCACACACGACGTAAGAAACGGAAACGAGCGCTGGTTCGGTTACTCCGCAGGGGACGCACTTGACGCCGTTTATGCGGACAGCGCCCGGACGCAGAGGCTCGTGGAGTATGCCTATGATGCCGATGGATTCCTCACCATGCGGCACAATATACCGGCAGGCCAAAAGGACCTATACACCTATGCGCGAACAGGCGAACTGCTGCGCGTTGAAATGCAACATGAGGCGGCAGGCGGGGCCTGGGAGACGACAAAAACCATTGAGTACCTGTACGACCCAATGGGATGCCGCATTGCCAAGGCCGTGAACGGCAGCATCGTCGAGAAGTACCTTTGGGGCGGGCAATCGGCCTTGCTTGCAGTGTTCAGCGGCTCCGACAGCCTGCTGTTCCGATTTGACTATGGAGGCGGACGGCTCCCGCTTGCGGTGGATGACTTCAGAGCGGGCGCTGCTGTCCGTTATTATCTTGCCTTTGATCAGCTTGGTTCCCTCTGTGCCGCTTTTGATTCTTCTGGTGTGGTGCAGTTGACAACCTATGATACCTATGGTAACCTTCTGTCGGCAACAGGGGTGCAGTTGAATCTTCCGTTTGGCTATGCAGGAGGACTCTTTGATCCCGAGACCGGACTCGTTCGCTTCGGTTGTCGCGATTACGATCCCGACACGGGACGCTGGACCGCCAAAGACCCCATCGGATTCTCGGGGGGAGATGGAAACCTGTATGCCTATGTCGGCGGCGATCCCGTCAATGCGTGCGACCCCGATGGGATGCTGTCCCTGTTCGACCGAACCCTTATTCATACCTCCAATTTCGTGACGGGATTTGTGGACAGTCTTACCTTCGGGGCGACGGACATGTTCCGAGAGTCTCGGGGACTCAATGAGTGCGTTGATCACAACAGCTGGATGTATATGGCTGGAGAAGCATCTGAGATTGGTGCTGAATTCGCCTTTAGCGGCGGCACTTCCATGTTGCGCGTGTGCGCACGAAGCCTTAGCACAACTCAGAAGAAGAAACTTTCGCGAATAGCGTATGCTGAAGTTGATAAGCTACTCAAGTCAGGGAAGATTCCTCCGAGGGCAACCAACGACCTCGGTGAGACGATTGGACAATATCACCATCGTCTTGCTCTTTGGGGACATCCAGGCGGGAAGCCATCACTCATACCTGTAGGAATGTTCCCCAAGTTCTTCAGCAAGAAGATCTTCCTTAAGCACGTAATGGGTAATTCGGGTAGCACTGCCGTACACAAGGAACTCCGTACACTGGAGGAATTTCTCTGCGGAAATTTCAATCTGGTAACAAGTTCTTTGCGAGCAACTAGTATCATGTCGCGGCACGTCCAATTTGGGAAAAGGGATTGAGTCACTATGCAATCAATTTGGCGATACCTCAATCGTTGGTTGGGCATTGAGAGGCTCTTACAACAGGTCGGAGAGGTGGAGGAGCGTGCACGCGCGTTGAGCCTGGAGGACGCGAAGCGCTGCGCGCTTGAAGAAATGGGGAGTCCCGCATGGAATTGTCGGCGCCGTGAGTTGCGCACGGATGAGAAAACGATTTTGGGAGAGTTGGGCGCCGAGCTTGCCGCCTTCTTTTCCGAATTTGTGAGTGTAGACAATCTTCATTCGAACTTCAGCCTCAACCGAGAAACAATCCGACCCTATCGTGATCAACCTGACCTCCTTCAAATTGGGGAAACACTGGAAAACTGTTTCATCGTGACAAAGCGCCATGATG
>CAIPEB010000566.1 GCA_903863885.1 uncultured Planctomycetaceae bacterium
AAACCACACTCTTGCGGCCTGCGTCCAGTGGAGCAGCAGCATGCCCCGCAAGCCACCATCCAAACCAACCGTTCTTTCCGATGCCGCAACCCAAGCTGTTGACCGGCTTCGCCGCTTCTACGACATCGGTCGCCAAGCCAACGAGATCGGCGGCGGCTACGGCGAAGGCACGAGCGTCCAATTCGCTGAACAAATGGGACTGTCTCGGGCACGCGTCGACCACGCCCGGACGTTCGCGAAACGCATCGGCGAGGCCGAGTTCGAGTCCATCTGTGAAATGCGGGATGCCAACGGAAGGGCATTCGGTCCCGGGCACGCAACGCAACTGATGGCCGTCGAGGACGAACAGCTTCGTGCCAGACTGCTGTCGCAATGGGCCAAACACGGGTGGACCGTCACGCAACTGCGGGATGCCATCCGCGGCAAACTCGGCAAACGCAGCCACGGCGGTCGCAGACGAAACGTACCCGCCACTCAGAAGGCCGCAGTCGAGGAGTTGCAGCGAGTGACCCGGCACTGGCTTGATCTGTACCGTGGCCTGCGGCATCCGCCCGAGAATGTCGCCGCGGCCCTCCGAGGATTCCCGGCTGCCTTGCGGAAGAGACTGGGTACCGCAGCGGACGCGTTGACGGAGTTGCAGCAGAGCCTTGGCGGGGACGATGTGACGGGCGAGTGAACGCCGGGGAGACTGTCTTCCGAAATCCGGCATGGCGTCAAGCAAGACTCTCAAGCCGCACGGCGAGTTGTCGGCAACATTGCATACTCATTTATGTTAATGGCCAAAGTAGAAGGAACCGTCGCTGCACCGGCGTCATTTTCGGGATCCACGGCTGAGACTGCAATCTGCCGCTTGGCCCCTCCAGGTTTTCGCAAACGACGATAGGGATTAGCCTGTAGGGGACTTTCCTGCAACGGGCCCCCGCCGACCGCTTCTGAACGATCGAGGGATTGACACGACCAACGCCTGGCTCCCCAATGGCGGATGCATTGATCACCAATACAGAGACAATCGCTGCAACTGCTTGGCAATCCGTCCGTTTGTGAAAGCGGTTGTATTGCGGAAGTCGCCGAACATCAAGTGGACGAAGGACCGCGGCAAAGAACAGGACTAGGAAATGGAGGAGTTTCCCTGGTTCTGGGAAGGCAACCGGTTCTTCGGTGAAGTTGTCAACGACATTTAATTGACGAATGCCGAGAAACAGGCGGCACGTGAAAATCGAAATCGAGGGACCGCCAAATGATTACCAAGGTGAGGATTCGAAATTTCAGGTCGCTGCGGAATGTAACCATCGAGCTGGAGCGGTTGACGGTCTTGGTTGGTCCCAATGCCTCCGGGAAGTCGAGCATTCTTCAAGGTCTGGACCTGCTGTGCAAGTCGTTTTGCTCAGAGCAAAACGACCCGCAACGGGCGATGAATCTAGAAGCCGAAGCTGTCGGTGCAAAGAGCTGGGGTGCGTCAGATCAGGTGGAGTTTGCCTGTGAAAGTCACGGCACAACCTACCGGCATCGCACAGGTTCGCAGGTTGGGCACATGGGGCCACGCGGAAAGAATGCATGGGATGGCAAAGGACGTGGGACCGCTTCAAGCCTCGATTCTGAGGAGTGGAGTGAATGGGTGTCTAAGTCCGCGAGCGACTCTCCGTTGCCGTTATCAGTATTCCTTCAGTTGGAGGTATCCAAGCTCACGAGCACACAGCCCGAACCGAATATGAACCCCAGGCTGTCCGTCGCAATGGCCCCGAATGGCGTCGGGCTACACACCGCTTTGGCGAACATGGCACTAAACGATCCCGATTCCTGGAACCAATTGCAGGCCGATCTCCGGTCGATCATTCCCTCGATTCGACGGCTTCGGCACACCAAAATCACCAGTCCGGGGGCAGCCGCCCTTCTATTCGACACCATCGGTGCTGAGTCGCTACCCGCGAGCCAAATTAGCGAAGGCACATTGATTGTCCTGGGGCTGCTGACCGCACTATACGCTCCAGAGCGGCCAAATCTCGTCTTGCTCGACGATCTGGATCGGGGCCTGCATCCAAAGGCACAGAAGGACCTGATCACGCTCCTGCGTGGTCTGCTGGCGTCTAACCCTGAGCTTCAGCTCGTAGCCACAACCCATTCACCGTACATGCTTGACTGCGTGGAAGCGAAGGAGGTGCGAATGACCTTCCTCCAACAGGATGGAACAACGGCCTGTGCGGCCCTCGGCAGTCATGCTCAGTACGAAAAATGGAAAGACGAGATGACCCCCGGAGAAATGTGGAGCCTGTTCGGCGAGAAATGGTTGGTCGAGCAGGAGGCCCGCCCATGAGCAGGTGTTTCGCGGTTGTGCATGAAGCCGACGCGGATTTCCAGACGGCTACGCAATTGGCAGATCGGGTTCTCACCGAGTCAATCGCTTGGTTAGACAAAGACCAACTCGCTTCTCAACGCACCTGGGTCGCAGAGGCCGACCCAGGTCGGCGATTTACCTGGAAAGGGATCAAGCGTCTGGCCCAGGATGCAGGAATCCGAGTTCACGGCCACTTCGATGGAGAACCGGGGTTGGCTGACGCTGCGGCGGCACGCCGAGCGATTCACTATCTGCGAGTCACTCTCCCGCAACTAATTGC
Source organism: uncultured Planctomycetaceae bacterium (assembly GCA_903863885.1). Classification (GTDB taxonomy): domain Bacteria; phylum Planctomycetota; class Planctomycetia; order Pirellulales; family Pirellulaceae; genus CAIPEB01. The sequence goes on from CAIPEB010000566.1 coordinate 2,613, forward strand.
CCTCGTGCTGATCCGCGACCAGGACGACCAGCCAGAGCGACTACGCGGGTTGGAGCAAGCACGCCAGGAGCAGCATAGTGGCTTGCCAATCGTAATAGGAATGGCAATCGTGAACCGGGAATGTTGGGTTCTTAGTGGATTTGATCCGGAGAATTCCTCGGAGGCGTCTGGAGTGGAGGCTGTGCGGCAACTACTTGGCTTCAACCCTCAAACACACAGCCATCGACTATCCTCGTCCGATAAGTCCCCCGGCAGCTCTAAACGTGTCCTCCGAGAACTGTCCCGAGACGATCATGACCGCGAACGTCGCTGTTGGTGCACGACGGCCTTGACAGTTCTAACGGAACGCGGACGCGAAAACGGCCTCGCTGCGTACCTGGGAGAAGTGCGGGACCGGCTCGCCCCGCTGATCGGAAGTCCGCCCCAGGAGGGCAAGCCGCGATGAACGAGCCAGCTGCGTTTCCTCGACGGCGTGCAGCAGCATGTTCCCAAGACCACGTTTTTCCTATCCTGCCACGGGAACTGGGGGCTGGGGCGGAATCTATATACCAAACAACTGCTGGAGCATCCGTGGATCGTCAATCGCGAAGACCTGCCGCCAGAATTCGCCGCGAAACGCTAGTCCTCACGCGACGTTGCCAGAACGGATTCAACGAACGCCGATCTGCGGCCGCAAGCGAGACGCGGCGGGGAACTCGTCACGAGACCTCCGCCTGAGACTAATTCAATAAATATGTATGCAGCCAGCCGCCCGGCCTTTCGCTGGTGGGGAAACCGCTCCCGAAACTTTCCCACTACGCCTCGCAGGTGCCAGTCCAGATATTCCGCGTCCGTCATTCGATTTCCGGCACAACGCCACGGCGGCACTGCCGCACGCGAATCGGAAGAACGAACATGCCCCCCGAAAGTGCCTGGACGTATCCTGACCAACGTCCGTGGTATGCTCGGGTGGAGAGTTTCCGAACCACTGGCAAAACGGTGAAAACGGATCGCAGGCAGCCTGAGCGAAATCCTTGCGAAATCGGGAAATACGTCAAATCGCTTGCGAACTGCCGCTGGCTTGAAGGTGGGGTCCGCACACCATTACACTGGGGGTCTTCAGCGGGACTGGTTTGGCTTTGGGAGTGCGTTACGGGGACGCAAGGGTTGCCTGATTAGTCACTCTGCATCGACAGTTCAGACGGAAAGCGGAGCATGACACCCGAACAAAAATCCCGCCAGCAGATCGACCGGCAGCTTGAACAGACTGGCTGGATCGTGCAGGACTACCGCCAGATGAACATCTCGGCGGGGCTGGGCGTTGCTGTTCGTGAATTCCCGCTGACCACCGGCGAAGCCGACTACATGCTCTATGCCGATGCCAAGGCCATCGGCGTGGTCGAAGCCAAACCGAAGGGTCATACGCTCACCGGAGTCGAAACGCAGTCAGGCAAATATCTGGATGGACTGCCAAAGTCTCAGCCCCACTATCGCCTGCCGCTCCCCTTTGCTTACGAGTCCACCGGGGAAGTCACGCATTTCACGAACACCCTGGAGCCTGACGCTCGCAGCCGGGCAGTCTTCACCTTCCATCGGCCCGAGGAACTGATCCGGCTCGTCAAACTCGAAAAGCAAGTGCGGACGCACCTTCGAGAAATGCCGCCGTTGAATATCGGCCATCTTTGGCGTGTGCAGATCGAGAGTATCAACAACCTCGAAGCGTCGCTCGCCGCCAACCGCCCTCGTGCGTTGATCCAGATGGCGACGGGCAGCGGAAAGACCTTCACTGCCGTCAACTCTTGCTACCGGCTCATCAAGTACGCTGATGCCAAACGAATTCTCTTCCTGGTGGACCGGAACAACCTGGGCAAGCAGACGCTCAACGAGTTTCAGCAGTTCGTCAGTCCGGTGAACGGCTACAAGTTCACTGAGGAATACACTGTCCAGCACTTGAAGAAAAACACCATTGCCCCGGCCTCAAAGGTCTGCATCACGACGATCCAGCGGCTCTACTCGATCCTGAAGGGCGAGGAAGACTTCCAGGAAGAGAACGAAGAAGGCTCGCTGTTCGAGACGGAGACCTCGCTCTTCAAAGAACCGCTGCCGGTCATTTACAACGCCAAGATTCCTATCGAGGCGTTCGATTTCATCGTGGTCGATGAGTGCCACCGCAGCATTTACAACATCTGGCGGCAAGTCCTCGAATACTTTGACTCGTTCCTCATCGGCCTAACCGCCACGCCCACCAAGCAGACCATCGGGTTCTTCGGTGGCAATTTGGTCCAGGACTACACGCACGAACAGGCTGTCGTCGATGGCGTCAACGTCGGTTACGACGTGTACCGCATCGAAACGAAGATCACCAAGGACGGGGCCAAGCTCGCTCGTGAGCCGGGGGTTTTCGTGCCGCACCGGGACCGCCGCACCAAGGGCAAGAAGTACAAGGAACTGGATGACGATCTGACGTACACCGCCAACCAGCTTGATCGGGACGTGGTCTCGGAAAATCAAATCCGTTTGGTGATCCGCACGTTCAAGGACAAGCTACCGGAGATATTTCCGGGCCGTACCGAGGTTCCCAAAACGCTGGTCTTCGCCAAAACCGACCTGCACGCCGAAGACATCGTGCGGATCATCAGGGAAGAGTTCGGCAAGGGGAACGATTTCTGCCAGAAGATCACCTCGAAAAGCACGGGCAAGAAACCCGACGAACTCCTTTCCGAGTTCCGCAACTCGTACTTCCCTCGCATCGCCGTTACCGTGGACATGATCGCTACGGGAACGGACGTGAAGCCGCTCGAATGCCTGATCTTCATGCGGAATATCCGCTCACTTGGCTACTTCGAGCAGATGAAGGGGCGAGGCTGCCGGACGGTGGATCCCGATGTCCTGCAAAGCGTCACGCCAGACGCCAAGCACAAAACGCACTTCGTCATTGTCGATGCCGTGGGCGTTTGCGAAGACGAGAAGTCGGCAACCAAGCCCATGGACCGCAAGCCATCTGTGCCACTCGACAAGATTCTCAATCTCGTTGCGGCGGGAGCAGCCAGTGATGACCTGGTATCCACACTAGCTTCACGACTCTCCAGGCTCGATCAGGAGGTGGACCCGATTCAGCAAGCTGCCATTCAGGAGGCATCCGGCGGGAAGTCGCTCGCAGAACTGAGTGCCGAACTGCTCAGGAGCATCGATCCGGATGTGAACACGCAGTTGGCCGTGGAGAAGTTCAAAGTCCCGGAAGGCCCCAACGGAGAGCCGCCAGAGCCAACCGAGGATCAAGTCGTTGAAGTCGAACGGCAGCAGATGACGGCGGCATTGAAAGTCTTCCACGATCCCAAACTGCGGGATGCGATCCTGGCGGCGAAGCGGTCGCTGGAACAAGTCATTGATGAGCAAACTCCCGATCAGCTTCTTCGGGCGGGCTTCGATGCCAAGGCTTTGGAAATAGCCAAATCGATGCTGACCAGTTTCAGGAAGTTCATCGAAGACAACAGGGATGAAATCGAAGCCATTCAGGTGTTGTACAGCGTTCCCTACCGGGCAGGGCTGAAGTTTCGGCACGTCAAGGAACTGGCGGCGAAGCTCAACCAACCGCCGTTCTTCGTGGACCCGAACCGCCCCGAATCGCTCATCCGGCTGTGGCAAGCGTATGAAGTGGTCGAGCCGGAAAGAGTGCGAGGCAAAGGCGGCAAGCAACTCGTGGACGTGATCGCCCTCGTGCGGCACGCCATTGATCCGAATTCACTACTGGCCCCAGTCGGCATTACGGTTGAAGAACGGTATCAGCAGTGGATGGCCGAGAAACAAGCGGCGGGCGTCACGTTTACCGCCGATCAAAGAAAGTGGCTCGACGCCATCAAGGACCACATCGCCGCTAGTTTGAGCATCGAGCAGGACGACCTCGAAGACGTGCCTTTCAACACGATTGGTGGGCTGGGCAAGGCATACGAACTCTTCGGGGACAAGCTCGCTGGCATCCTTGATGAACTCAACACGAGGTTGGCGGCATGAACGAGAAAAATGAACTGCCTAATGGGTGGGTTTGTTCAACGGTCGGAGACTTGTGCCAAATTGCCGTTGGGTTCGCATTCAAAAGCGACGAATTTGTTGGAGACGGAATTCGACTGCTACGGGGCGAGAATATCGAACCGGGAGCCCTGCGTTGGAATGACACTCGTTACTGGCCGCTTGAAAAAGCGGGACTGTATCAACATCTTCTGATTTCCGAAGGGGACATTATTCTGGCGATGGACCGTCCTGTAGTTTCCGCAGGACTGAAACTGGCACGAGCTTCAGCAAGTGATGTGCCATGCCTGCTCGTTCAACGAGTCGCAAGAATTCGCCCGAAGGCCGATCTGTGTTGGTCATTTCTTTTTTGGGCAATGCAATCGTCGGATTTTGTCCGACATCTTTTGAAAGGCCAAACAGGGACTCAACTCCCACATATAAACACAAAGTCCATCTCAGCCTTTGAAATGCACTTGGCTCCCCCCAACGAACAACGTCGCATCGTCGCCAAGATCGAGGAACTGTTCTCCGACCTTGATGCTGGCGAAGCGGCACTGAAGCGGGCGAAGGCGAATCTGAAGCGATACCGTGCCGCCGTCCTGAAAGCCGCCGTCGAAGGCAAGCTCACGGAGGAATGGCGGACCACGCATCCTGCGAAGGAACCCGCCTCGACTCTTCTTGATCGCATCCTGAAGGAACGCCGCCAGAAGTGGGAAACCGACCAACTCGCCAAGTTCGCCGCCGCCGGGAAGCAACCGCCGAAGAACTGGCGAGAGAAGTACGTGGAGCCGACGCCACCGGACACGACGGGATTGCCAGAATTGCCGGTGGGTTGGTGCTGGGTAAGCGTCGATCAACTTGGTGACATCCAACTCGGACGTCAACGCTCTCCCAAGAACCGCAGCGATAAGTTCCCAACAAAATACATTCGAGCGGCAAACCTGACCGAATCGGGTCTGAACCTCACTGATGTTCTCGACATGGAGTTCCAGCCGAGCGAACTGGAGGCATATCGATTGCACCCCGGAGACGTTTTGTTGTCAGAAGCGTCAGGAAGCCCTGATCAAGTCGGAAAGCCCGTCGTCTGGAATGGTGAAATCGACACCTGCTGTTTTCAGAATACCGTAATTCGCTTGCGTCCGATGGGGATTCCGAGTGAATACCCGCTGACAGTGTTCAAGCACTACTACAGCAGTAAGTTTTTTGCAAGAGTCGCTGCTGGTGTCGGCATTAACCATTTGAGTGCAGGCAAGTTCTCGGCTTTGCCGTTTCCATTGGCTCCGCTTGCGGAACAAAAGCTCATCGTCTTAGAAGTTGAGGAGCGTTTGTCCTCGATCTCTGTTGCTGAGCAACAATTGGAAAGTAACTTGCTCCGAGCATCCCGCCTTCGCCAGAGCATCTTGAAGCAAGCCTTCGCGGGGAAACTCGTTCGGCAAGACCCGATGGACGAATCTGCCAGCGTGCTGTTGGAGCGATTGCGTGCGAGTCGGTCAGCCCATGACGGAAACGGCAATGCGGCAACTCCGGCCCGAACTCGTAATCGCCGAGCAAAGTCGAAACAGCCGGAGGGGACCGACGAATGAGTAGCAACGACTCCCAACAGATCGTCAACAAAGCCTGGAACTTTGCCCACGTTTTGCGCGACGATGGCCTGTCGTACATGGCCTACACCGAACAGATCACGTTCCTGCTCTTTCTCAAGATGGCCGACGAACAGACGAAGCCACCGTACAACAAGCCGCCCATCGTCCCAGCCAAGTTCAGTTGGGAAAGCCTGCTGAAGCGGGAGGGTGATGAACTCGAAGCCCACTACCGGCACATCCTCGAAGAACTCGGCAAGCAACCGGGGATGCTGGGTGAAATCTTCAAGAAGGCCCGGCCCGAAATTCAGAACCCAGCCACACTGCGGCGGTTGATTGTGGACTTGATCGACGTTGAGAAATGGTCATCGATGCAGGCCGACGTGAAGGGGGACATCTACGAAGGACTGCTCGCAAAGAGTGCCGCTGAAAGTCCGAAAGGTGCGGGCCAATACTTCACGCCCCGTGAACTCATCAAAGCCATCGTGGACTGCGTGCAACCGACTGCCGACGACACCATGTGCGATCCCGCCGCAGGCACGGGCGGCTTCCTCCTGGCCGCTTACGATTACGTCGCCAGGCATCAGGGCAAGACTCTCGACAAAGACCAGAAGAAGCATCTGCGCACGAAATTCGTCAAGGGATGGGAACTTGTTCCGAACACGGCCCGCCTCTGTATCATGAACCTCTACCTGCACGGCATCGACGCCGATCCTTGCCCGATTAAGTCCGGGGTGGACAGTCTTGCCAGCGATCCCGGCGAGCGAGTCAGTGTGGTCCTGACCAATCCACCGTTCGGCAGGAAAAGCAGCATCTCCATCGTCAATGAAGCGGGTGATCTGGAGAAGGACGACACGGCCTACGAACGCCAGGACTTCTGGACGACAACTAAGAACAAGCAACTCAATTTCGTACAGCACATCAAGACGCTCCTGAAGGTCAATGGGCGCTGTGCAGTGGTTGTGCCGGATAACGTGCTGTTTGAGGGTGGCGCTGGAGAGACGGTGCGGCGCAATCTGATGAGGCAATGCGATGTGCATACACTCTTGCGACTCCCGACAGGCATCTTCTACGCCGGG
>CAIPEB010000567.1 GCA_903863885.1 uncultured Planctomycetaceae bacterium
AGCCCTCTCCGGGCCTTCGGCCCGACTCTCCCAGAGGGTGAGTAAAGTTGGTTTATCAGACTCGTTCTGAGACGACCTCCTTCCATCGATGTCGGACGGCAAGTCCGTCAATCCAGATCAGTGATCGCTCTGCCATCGCTGCGCATCACGAGCATCGCGAGCAGGCGCAGCGAGGTCGATTCGCTGTAGAGCCGAACCGATCCGTCGGCCAGCGCGAAGTTCGCGCCGCCCGAATGGAAGCCATAGAAAAGGTGCCCGTACTCATTGGAGTTGTTGATGCGCATCGGACCGGGAATGGTCCCGCCGGTACACCAATCCACGCGGGTGCCGATTTCATAAGGATTGTCGTTGGTAGCCCAGGCGCCGCCGCGGGCGCGGGCGCAGTCCGGACGCTTCCTGTCGGCGGCCGCGGGCCTCATGACCCGCCCTCGCCACACGTCCTCGCGACCGGCACACTCGGCGATCAGGATCGTATTGGAAGTCCCGTCGGAAATACTCGCAAAAGTGTTTCTGTCCGGGTACTTTCGCAGAGCGCCTTTCAGATCGATCGTGGCCGGAAACTGCTCGGCGGGAACAAGTTCGCCGTTGATCGACAGGCTCACGCCTTCTGTGACGAAGTAGTCGCCGCAAGCTCCGATCTTGTCCTGTTCGGGCGGAGTCTCGGTCTTGCTCTGCAGTCGCGATGGATTCGGTGACGACGGACACGTGAAAACAGCCAGCGATTGCTTGACCGTGTTCGCGTTCGGAATCGGCACGGCGGGCGAGCCATAAGTGGTGCTGCGCCACCAGTTCTGGGTGAGGTCGAAGTTCGCATCACTGACCATGCCGGCCTGTTCGAGGAACGGCAGGGTATCCGGCGCCCAGCTTCTCTGGGGAGCGGTATCGCGTTTCGAATAGGGAAGAAGGCGGTAGGTGTTCTCGTGATTGTGCATGGCCAGGACGATCTGCCTGATGTTGTTCTGGCACGACATGCGGCGCGCAGCCTCCCGTGCCGCCTGGACCGCCGGCAGAAGCATGGCGACAAGTATGCCGACAATGGCAATGACCACAAGAAGTTCGATCAGTGTAAAGCCTTTTCCATGCGGGGCGATTCGAGATTTCATGGGTCGGCGACTTTCTCCTCAAAGGGACCTCGTGTCCGCTCCTCCACTGCGCGGAGTGTGACCAATCGCCCGAATGAGCAGCAATTGACGCGCCTATTCGCGGATTCTCCGCCGTCGGCGCCCGGTTGTCCGGGTTTCCTGCATCCGATTCGAATCCTCCGGCTGCCCGGTTTGTTTCCGCGATGTCGAAATCTCCGACATCGGAGTCGTTTTTTTCGACATGGCAGTGTGCGGTCGGGCCGGCTTTGACGAGAATTGACCGCGATCGGAGTTGAACGGGAGTTCGTCAGCTTTAAGAATTCAGCGCAATTGTCCTGTGGCCTGTCTGTCGAGGCGCCCATGCGTTGGCCGCTGCGGTTTCAGATCCTGTTGCCCATGACGGGAGTAACACTCGCCACGGTCTGTCTGGTGGGCGGGGTCAGCGCGTACTTTGCAGCCCTGCAGACCGAACAGCAGATCGAGCAGCGATTGCGGGACGTGGCGGGCACGCTCAGCCAGTCGAGTTTTCCGCTGAGCAGCCCTGTCCTGCGTCAGATGCGCAGCCTTGCGGGTGCGGACTTCGTGCTGACCGACGCATCGGGGAATATTCTGTCGTCGAGCCGCGATCCCGCGAGCGTCGTGCTGCCTGCGAACAAGAATCCGGCGGAGCGCTGGGAAGATCTGAGGCTTTCCGATTCGCTGGCCTTGGGCAGCGAGCGGTTCTTCTACAGCAAGATCCGCTTTCGGAACCGGCAGTCGCTCCACCAGGACGCCCTGCTTCACATTCTTTATCCGGAACGGAGTTTTCGGCAGGCGGCCCGCGACGCCGCCTATCCAACGCTGGTCGCGGGTGCGGTTTCACTGACGATTATCGGTCTGGTATCGGTCGCACTTGCCTCGCGGATTGGCCGTCCGCTCAGCCGACTGCAGGCGCATGTTGAACGCATCGCTCAGGGACAATTCGATCCGATGCCGCAGCCGAAAGGCGATGACGAGGTCTCGGATCTTGCACGGTCGATCAACAGGATGGCGGAGATGCTCGCCGATTACGACCGTGAGGTGCGGCGCACGGAGCGGCTTCGCACGTTGGGACAGCTTGGCGGCGGAATCGCACACCAGTTGAGGAACGCCACCACCGGCTGCCGCATGGCGATCGAGATTCACCGCCGCAACTGCGGGAACGGCGCGGATCAGGAGAGTCTGGATGTTGCCGAGCGCCAGTTGGCGTTGATGGAGAAATACCTCCAGCGATTCCTGACCTTGGGCAGTCGCCAGGAAGTGCGCCACGATCGAGTCGATCTGTGCGACGCGGTCAAGCAGGTTCTTTCGCTGGTGCGACCTTCTGCAGTTCACGCGGGAATCGATCTGCAATGGAAGACACCGGACTCGCCGATCCACGTCCGCGGCGACAGCGAGCGGCTGCAGCAGTTGATCGTGAACCTCCTGCTCAACGCGGTCGAGGCCGCATCGGCTCCGAGCGGCCATCTGCCTCGCGCGTCAGCGTGCCGCGTCCTGATCCGAGTGATGCAATCGCCAGGCGATCCGGTCGTTTTGCGAGTCGAGGATTCCGGTGTCGGGCCGGACGCGGAGATGGCTGCCCGCATCTTCGAGCCGTTTGCCACCAACAAGCCTTCCGGAGTCGGACTTGGACTCTGCGTGGCGCGTGAGATCGCACGAGAGCACGGCGGCGAGCTTTCGTGGGGACGGCAGGAAGGCATGACCTTCTTTTGCGTGCAACTGCCGCCGGCCGAAATGGAGCACAACGAGTGACCAGTCTGCTTGTCGTTGACGATGAAGAGTCGATTTGCTGGGGAATCTCGCGTCTCGGACAGCGGCTGGGATTCCAGGTGTTCTGCGCTTCGAGCGCCGAAGACGCGATTGCGGTCGCGGAGGAACGGAGGCCCGACATCGTGGTCCTGGATGTCCGTCTGCCCGGAATGGACGGCATCTCGGCGATTGATGCGATCCGCGAGCACGTGCGCGAGTCTCCGATCATCGTCATGACGGCGTACGGCGACCTTCAGACGGCCGTCGCCGCGGTGCAGAAGGGAGCCGTCGAATACCTGGTCAAACCGTTCGGGCTCGACCAAATGGAACGCGTGCTCGCAAGAGCCCTGGAGACCCGCCGACGCACCGGCGACCCGCAGCGCGAACCGATCGCACTGGATGGATTTGTCGGCAGCACGGGCGTGATGCAGGAAGTTTTCAAGCGGATCGCATTGGCGGCCGCATCCGACGCCACCGTGCTGCTTTGCGGTGAAAGCGGCACGGGAAAGGAACTGGCCGCCCGCGCGATTCACAAGTACAGCTCGAGAAGCCGCGGTCCGTTTGTTGCGGTCAACATTGCCTCTCTGAATCCCGCACTGACCGAGAGCGAGTTGTTTGGTCACGTGCGGGGCGCATTCACCGACGCCACCGAAAACCGGTCGGGGCTGCTCGTACAGGCGGATGGAGGCACGCTGTTCCTCGACGAAGTCGCCGATATTCCGATCGCAGCACAGGTCAAGCTGCTGCGCGCCGTCGAGCAGCGGGAAGTAACGCCGGTTGGCGGAGGCCAGTCGGTGCGTACGGAGTTTCGGCTCATTTGCGCGACGCATCAGCCGCTTTGGGAAAAAGTCCAGGCGGGGCTGTTCCGACACGACCTGTATTTCCGGCTGGCGGCGTTCCCCATTCAGCTGCCGCCGCTGCGTGACCGCCCGGAGGACATCGTGCCGCTGGCCGAGTACTTCTGCGGGCTGTTGTCCGGCAGCGACAGAACAAACCCGACGATTTCCGCGGAGGCACGGGCGGAGTTGCGGGATCGCGAGTGGACCGGCAACGTGCGGGAGTTGCGAAATGCGATCGAACACGCCCTGGTGCTCAGCCGGGGCGGAATGATCCTGCGGGATCACCTGCCGTCTCCGTCGCCCCGGCTGGGCATCTCGGCCGGCCAGGCCTCAACATCGCCGGAGGCCGACATCACAAGCCTGATTCACAACTGGACGACATCTCGAATTTCCCAATCCGGGGAATCGGCGACTCTGCACGAGGATCTGCTGCGACTCGTGGAACCCCCGATGCTCAGGGCGGTCCTGGAAAAGTGCCGCGGCCAGTGCGCGGTCGCGGCGAGAATCCTCGGCCTGCATCGCACGACTCTGCGAAAGAAGCTCGAAGAGTACGGGATCCACTTGGATTGAAAACGGGCCTGTGCGCGATGCACCCGACAGGCCCAATCTCATTCGCAGCAGGCGTCTCAACCGACGCGATCAATCAGCGGTGCATCGATGCGGGCAGATCTTGTTCCGTTCGGACTTCAATCTGGGTGCGTCTCCATCCCCCTCTCAATCCCCACAGCCCGCAATGCTGGAACAGCGGGGCAAGCCCTCGTTACATGGAGCTTTTACCCATCAACAGTTTTACAAGATCGCCCATTCCGCCTTTTTCGCTCGGCATTTGCCGCTTTGTGAATGGCCGATCGGCCCCATCGCCCGATGGACCGCGATCAAATCTGACGAAATCCTTGTGCGCCACTCGTCGCGACTCAGGCGTTGATCACAATAGCAATATCGAAGGACCTTGGGCCGGATGATAAGTCCTCGGTGAATGTTGCAACGCAAGATCAGATGGTACAATCCGGCACGTGGCCGATCAGGTACGTTGGCAACGGGCGAATACTTCGGCGGGGGCAGGTCGGCCAGGCTTCGAGATTCCAGGATGAAACTCAACTCTTGCGATCCACTCGATGCCGCCAATGGTGATGGCCAGATGCATTTCGCAATGCGGACTGCGGCGGCGGATGCAGTGCAGCATCTGCTCGACAGGCGGTCGCTTGCAATCGAGCTCAGCGAGGTCCCCGACGAAGAACGAGAGTTCGTGGATGCAGCGCGACCGGAAACACTGCGACCGGTTTTCAGGCGCATTGTTTCGCATCGCGTTGGTCGCGTGCTTACATCGCCGAGCGAGTGTTCATTGCGAGTCTGAAATTCGCGGATGCGTTTGATGACGATGCGGGCCATCCCGCGCGAGTGGAGAACTGCGATATGCCCTTGAGTGTGATCATCGTGAAACGAATTTTCGACCTGATCCTGTCACTGATCGGCATTGTCATCACTGCGCCGCTGTTTCCGATCATTGCATTGGCGATCAAGCTCGATTCGCGTGGGCCCGTGTTCTTCCGGCAGGAGCGGGTCGGACTGGAGACTCCCACGAAGAAAAGCACGTTCGTGATGGTCAAGTTTCGCACGATGTACGCCGACGCGGAAAGCCGCACCGGTCCGGTCTGGGCCACGGACAACGATCCGCGGATTACTCGGGTCGGGCGTTTTCTCCGCAAGGCAAGACTGGACGAGTTGCCGCAGTTGTACAACGTTCTGTTTGGCGACATGAGCCTGATCGGCCCGCGGCCGGAACGTCCCCATTTCGTCAGCGAGCTCGACAAGTCCATTCCGTACTACACCGAGCGAGTTACGGACGTGAAGCCGGGCATCACGGGACTTGCCCAGATTAACTGCGATTACGATACGTCTGTCGAGAGCGTCAAGCAGAAGCTGTATTATGATCACGCCTACGCGGCCCGCTTGACGACCTTTCGCGAGTTTGTGATTACCGATCTGTACATCACGTTCATGACGTTCTGGGTCATGGTCATAGGAAAAGGCGCCAAATGAGGCGGTCACTCAAAGAATTCACCGTAAAGCTCGACCAGCTGGAAGCCGTCCGCCAGTGGATGCTTGCGGCCCTTGAAATTCAGGACCGTCCGGCGAAGGACGTGCGGCATGACATTCTGGTGGCAGTCACGGAAGTGTTCGTCAACATGGTCAAGCACAGCAAGTTGACGGACAAAGACATCATCGAGATCCAGATCGAGTTCACCGACGACGCACTGGTCATCATTTTCAAGGAAACCGGCGAGCCCTTCGACATCTCGGAGCTCGAAGATCCGGACCTTGATGCCCTGCACGAATCGGGATACGGGTTGTTCATCGTAAAGAGCCTGATGGACACCTTTGAGTACTTTCCGAAGACGACGGGCAAGGCCTACAACATCACGCGGATGACCAAAGGCTATCGCCATGGCTAGAGACAAAATCCTGGTCGTCGAAGACGACCCGACCATCCGCGCGATCCTCGATCTCAGCCTGCGAAAGGTCTTCGATGTCACTCTGGCCGAAAACGGCGAGGAGGGCCTGGACAAGGCCCGCCAGGAACGCCCGGACCTGATCATCTCCGACGTCGTGATGCCCGTCATGGACGGACTGAAGCTGAAGGAGCTGATGCGGGAGGAACCGCAACTGCACCTCGTGCCGTTTATCCTGCTGACTTCGAAAAGTGACGAGCGATCCCGCCTCCAGGGCCTGATGACGGGCGCGGACGACTACCTGGTCAAACCGGTTGACGTAAACGTCCTGATGAAGCGCGTGCGAATGCTGATCGACCGGTCCCGCGTTTACCGGGAGGATTCGCTCGCGGTTTTCTCGAACGAAATCAACGCGATCTTCGTGCCGGACGAACTGCCGAAAATCGACGGCTACGATCTTTTCTGCAAGATCAAACCGGCGACGATGGGCGGCGGCGACTTCATCGACATCGTCCGCGTCGACGACGACCATTACACGGTCTTCCAGGGCGACGTCATGGGCAAGGGTGTCAAAGCCAAGTTCTTCGCCTATGCATTTACCGGCTATTTCCGCGGTCTGATTCACGCCTCGCTGTCGTTCCGGCTGAATTTCTCGCCGGCGCAACTCGTGAATCGGCTTTCGGCGATGATCAACAGCGACCCGTTTCTGCAGGACATTTTCATCACTTTCTTCCTTTTCACGCTGAACGCCAGGGAATGCAAGCTGACATATTGCAACGCCGGATACATGCCGGGGTTGCTGATCAACCACCGCTCGGAGAAACTGGTCGAATTGAACGCGGGCGGTGGCATCCCGGGCTTCTATGTCGGCGGGCACGAAGAAGAAACCGTTGAACTTCAGTCGGGCGACAGCCTGGTGCTCTGCTCGGACGGCGTCTACGAGTCCAAGAATGTCAACGGCGAAATGCTCGAAAGTGATCAGGTGAAGCGGTTCCTGATGGAACGCGAGGAATCTTCGGCCTTGGAACTGGGAAACGCGATCTACCGGTTTGTCGAGGTCCATTCACACAAAGCCCTGCAATACGACGACATCTCCATTGGCGTGTTCAAGAAGCAGTAAACATCGGCAGAAGCCCAGCCATGACAATTGAATCGACGACCAAGAATCGAGTTCGCATCCTGAAGATCCGGGGTACGTTGAACGCACAGAACGTCGGGGAGATCAAGCCTCACGTCGACGAAATCCTCAACGGAGAATGCCGTGTCGCCGTGCTCGATCTCGAGCACCTCGACGAAATCGACAGTTCCGGCATCGGGGCCATCGTCTCACTGCTGAAGCGCATGCGCACGCAGAAACGCGACGTGCGGGTCTTCCGTCTGCGCGGAACCGTAAAGAAGCTGTTTGAACTGCTTCGCATTGACAGGAGCATGGAGGTCTTCGAGGACCTCGACAAAGCCGTGCTCACCTGATCGCCCGACGGCACAGTTGGCTCGCAACGGTCCGGCACGGCAGCTTCAAAGAGAAACGGCCCGTTCGAACGGAGCGAACCAACGCTCGTACGAAGGGGCCGGAGCACAGCGACCGATTGTCCGCCCGGCTTTATTTTTCGGGCAGCAGTTCAGCACCCGTGATTTTCAGCACGAACGCGTGGCGGCAAGGCGCCTCTTCCGGGCCGAGAGCAGGAAGCGTGATCGTCAGCGTATTGTCCTTCCGCTGGGCCTTCAGGTTTTCCGGGCAGCCGAGCAGCGTGACGACCGCCCCGTCGGGAACCCGCACGTCCTTGAGCACGAACTGGCTTCCCGGCCAGCCTGAAGTGATGGCGTAAACCGCATCCGGCTTCTTGGTGAAGAACGCCTGCTTCACCGCGGCTCCATCCCTGGGTTGCTGGCCGATCTGGTCCATCAGCCGGTACTTCACCATGAACTCGCCGAACTGCTGGTCGGGCCGCTTGCCCTCGCTCCACTGGCACGAGCGTCCGGCGAACCGCGTCCCGTAGATCGCCTCGCCGTTCACTTTGAGCCAATCCCCGATCTCCAGCAGCCGCTGCTCCATCAGCGGAGGGATCGTGCCGTCGGAAGCCGGTCCGATATCGAGCAGCAGATTGCCGCCCCGGCTCACCAGGTCGATCAGCGTGAAGATGAACTCGCGCCCCGTCTTGTAGTCGTCGATCCGCTCCGCGCGGTTGTAGCCGTACGAATAGGCCATGCCGCGGCTTTCCTCCCACGCATGCGAGTCGTCCTTCAGACCGGCCGCGTATTCCGTAGTCCAGTAACCTCCGTGCTTGTGCCGGCATTCCTTGCCCCAGCGATCGTTCACGACCACTTCTTCCTTGCATGGGGATTCGTTGTAGAGCCAGGCCAGCAGCTGTTCGCTTTTCCAGTCGCTGGACGGCATGTCCCACTCGCCGTCGCTGAAGATGATCGACGGCTGGTAACGGGTCACCGCGTCCTTGAACTGGGGAATCATGTGTTCCTCGACGTACTTCTTGCGGTCCGCCTTCCAAAGCGGATTGAACCATTCGTAAAGGGAGTAATAGAAGCCGAACTTCACTCCCTGCTCACGCGTGGCCTTGGCCAGTTCGCCGAGCAGGTCCCGCTTGGGACCGATTTCGACGGCGTTCCAGGGGCGGCCCCACGTGCGCGAAGCTTCGGCGCTCGGCCAGAGACAGAATCCCTCGTGATGCTTGGAGGTCAACACGACGTATTTTGCGCCCGACCGCTGAAACAACCTGGCCCACTGGTTCGCATCAAACAACTCGGCCGTGAATCGCGGCGCAAACTCCTGATAATTGAAGTCCGGGCCGTACTGGCGCGAATGAAACTGCCACCACGCATTCTCGGGCTTCTTGTCGGACATGTTGTTCCAATACCATTCCGCGTACTCGCCCATCTTTCCCCAGGCGGGAACCGAATAGACGCCCCAGTGAATGAAGATCCCGAACTTCGCGTCCAGGAACCACGTCGGCATCGGACGCTGGTCGAGCGAGTCCCACTTCGGTTCGTAACGCTTTTCCTCCGCACTCGCGCCGCGCATCAGAAGCACCGCGCACAACACCGCAAGCCCCCAACGTCTCATAGGATTCCCTTTCCGCAAAAGCACCCGGGCTCAAGTTGACTCGATTGGCCGATGATAATCTCCCGCCGAAGGCCCACGCAATTCGGCCGCACTCCTTCCGCATCCCCTCGGCGAACTGCCGAGGGGCGGTTTTGATGGGAATCCCGACGGCCTTTGTGTACAATCGGCCACCAGCGGGCCCGGGCGTCTGCGGCAATGTACCCTCGGAGCCGCGACCTTTCGCGGCAGAGCCGAGCGGCCGCCCCGGGCGCGGCTTCCGAAACCCGTGCTGACTCACCGTTCAGGCCGGCGTCCCTGCCGCCCGACAACACGACAAAATCAGGATGGAGCGCCGAATGAGCCGTTCGTTCCAAGCTCGGACCCGTTGGCTGGCTTTGGCCATGATCAGTGCCGCAATTGCGGCGAGCGGACAACCTACCTCCGATCCGGCCCTGCTGGCCGGGGAAGCCGCGATACCCCAAACGGCATCGTGGCCGCAGATCCAGAAGTCGCCGCTCAGCGCGGACGAACTCGGGTTCGACGAAGTCGTGTTCGTGAAGCGGAAGCCCTTTTCGTCGGACCACTACTACACGGATATCGACAACGGCACGAGTCCCGACCGCTTCGTGCCCGGCAACGGCATCTACGTTTTCAACATCCGCACGCAAGCCGAGCGGCCGGTTGTGACGGCCGCAAACCTGCCGGGCGGAAAGGGACTGATCGGAAAAATCAGCCTGTCGTTCGACGCGAAAAAGGTCGTCTTCGACTTTCGCGAACGGGCGGATGCCGGCTTTCGCATCTGGGAAGTGAACCTCGACGGCACGGGACTGCGCCAGGTTCTGCTGCCGCCGCAGGACGAGGCCGAGAAGGTAGCGCGATGGGGTAAGCCCTGGCACACCGACGACATTCACCCCTGCTACCTGCCCGACGGCAAGATCATGTTCTCCTCAACCCGCAGTGAGCATACCGTGCTGTGCGGAGGCTCGGCGCACCTGACGGCTCCAAGCCTGTTCCGCATGGATGCCGACGGCACGCACGTCGAGCAGCTGACACAGAGTCCGGTCAGCGAGTTCTGTCCCGTGGTGCTCGATGACGGACGTGTCCTCTATCACCGATGGGAATACATCGACCGCGGAGCCCGCGTGTCCAAGACGCTCTGGTCGATGAACCCGGATGGCGGCAAGCCGGAAGAAATCTACGGGATTGCCGACGACTCGACGACCGTATTCATGTATCCGCAGCCGGTCCCTGACAGCGAACATCGACTGGTCTGCGTCGGAACGTGCCACTTTCCCCAGGGAGGATGCGTCGGCTCGATTCAGTTCATCGACTACAAGAAAGGCGTGCGCGAAGCAGGCCCCGATCCCCAGGACGCGACCTATGCCGCTTCGGCTGGACAATCCTCCGTCACCAACATCACGCCGCAGGTTTTCGTCGAACGTCATACCGAACCCGGATGGCACTTCATCACAGCCGCCGGATCCTACGAGCAGAATCGCGAAGGAAAATCGGGCTACCTCTACACTCACCCTTATCCGATCAGCCGGCACGAGTTCCTCGTCTCGGTGAAGACGGATCCGTCGGCCCATTATCAAAATGTCCCGAACGCGTACGCAATCTGCCTGCTCGACACCAACGGCCGACATCGGCTTGTTCATGACGATGCGGAGTTGTCCTGCTGGCATCCGCTGCCGCTGGTTCCGCGACGGGTTCCGCCGTGCATCGAGTCCACCCTGGACCCGAAACTGGCATCCAGCAACCAGGCACTTTGCGTAATCGGCGACATCTACCAGGGAATGGAGGCGATCCCGCGCGGCGAGATCAAATGGCTGCGCATCAACGAAGCGCTGCCTCGCTACTGGTCCACCGGCAGACGCTGGGACCCGTCGCTCAGCAGTTCCGCGTGGAAAGCCGCACTGTGGCCACGAGTGCAGTGGGGAGTTGTTCCCGTGGAGCAGGACGGATCCGCTCAGTTTTATGTGCCGGCCAATCGGGCCGTCTTCTTCCAGGCACTCGATAAAGACTTCCGCGAGGTGCAGCGTGAACGAACTTACGTGAACTACCGGCCGGGCGAAGTCCGATCGTGCGGCGGCTGTCACGGACAAGCAACGCGGACTTTGTCCCGAACAAGTGCCGCGACGCCCCTCGCTCTGACTCGGGCCCCCAGCGTGCCGCAGCCCCAACCCTGCGACCTTGCCGAAAACGGAGGCACCGGCCTCGCAGGACAGGTGATCCACTACCCCACGGACATCCAACCGATTCTCGACGCCAAATGCGTCCGTTGTCACGGCCAGACCAATCCCGCCGGGAATCTGAAGCTGACCGGAGAACCAACTCTCTTCTATAACACGTCGTACGAGGAACTCGCACGAAAGGAACTGGCCGGACCCATTATCCCGGAATTCACCTCCTTCCTCGCCGGAGATCGGGGAAACTACAACGGCGCTTACCTCCCGCCGCGCAGCCTGGGTTGTGCGAAGAGCAGCATGATGGCTCTGCTGACCGACAAGGCAAATGCGAAAAACGCCAAGGACGACCATTCAACAATGCTGACCGCCATGGAACTGATGATCCTCAGCCGCTGGATCGACTCCAACTACCAGTACTACGGGTCATATTTCGGGCGCCAACATCCGCAGTGGTTGAATCCGGATCCCAAGAATCCAGATTACAATCCGGCCGATTTCCGCCGTAAGGCGACCTTTGAAGAAGCAACCAGCTTCTACGCGCCGCCGTGGCATCGGTGAGGGGAGTCCGGAGTCCGGAGTCTGGAGTCCGGAGGAAGACAAACGTCCGTTTGGCATCCGGCATCCGTCCCACCCGCCCGTTACCAAGGCTGACTGGGACGCGTGGTGACTCGAATCACAAACGGTCCGCCGGGACGGGATGTCACGTCGCTCAGCCAGACTATCCCTTCGCCTGGAGGTGCGGATACGTCGGGGCTGCTCCATTGCGGCGGGACGACGTAGATCGGACCCTGGCTCACAGCCGACCTGACCGCGGACAACTCCGCCTGGGCGGCGAGGTACACGAACATGGCGACCAGCACCAGCGAGCCGCTGTAGAACAGGCCGAGCAACCCCAGTACGACGGCCATGCCTTTCCCGACACGAGCCGCGATCGTGGTTGCCCGTTCGTAGGGAAGCTGCATCGCCAGAAACGACCGCAATACGCGACCGCCGTCCATAGGAAAGGCAGGCAGCAGATTGAACACGACCAGACCGATGTTGACGAACATCAACTCGATCAGGAAGTTCCAGCCCGGCACATGCGAGAACGACAATTGATAGCCGGCGCCGGCCAGCAGGGAACCGCCAAGGATGGCACCCGCGATGACGACATTCACCGCGGGTCCCGCCAACGCAATCACCAGTTCCTTGACCGGACTCCTCGGAATCTCATTCAGGCTGGCCACTCCTCCGATCGGATACAGCGTGATATCACGCGTCCCGATCCCGAACTGGCGGGCAGCCAGCGCATGCCCTAACTCATGCAGGACCACGCAGCCAAATACCGCGAACAGGAATGCCACGGTCGAGACGGCCGCCACGACTCCGCTGCTCGACATCGCCGACATCAGCATCCATCCGGGCAGGATCCAGAACGACCAGTGAACGTATACGTCGATACCGGCCAGGTTCGCCAGTTTCCATTTCATGACTTGCTGCCTTCGACAGACTGAAGTGAATTGAACGAGGACAGATAGGGAACAAAGCTCGAAAAACTCGGAATGTGAGGAACCATTAACGCACGTCGCGTGCCAGAAACCAGCCGCGGCTCGCCGCCCCCCTCGGTTTGATCGTAACTATCGATGCACGCGTGATTAGCGTCAGTCTGTATTAGTCGGATTGCGTGCCATATTGGCAGTGGACGACGCGAAATGCCCCATTTCCGACGCAAAAAGCGTCAGGCGGCACACCGCAGCAAGCGGTGGATGCCGGATGCCGGTAGTCGGTAGTCAGATCGAGGATTTGTTTGCCTCCAGACTCCAGACTCCAGACTCCAGACTCCGGACTCCAGACTCTTTCAAAACGGCAATGACAGCGCATCGCAGAGAAACTTCATCAGCGGCCGCCCGTCGCGGAACGTCTTGTCCACCGTATCGAGAAAGTCGCCGGCGAGCACATCTCGCTTACGGAGATCCTTGAGGGCGACAAAATCCTTGCGTTTCAAGTCTTCGATGCAGGGATGATCGAGCGGGTATCCGCGGGGCGGCAGGCGCAGCGAGTCGCCGTCGAGTTTGAGAGATTCGCGAAAGCGGGCATTGCGGACGACCCGCTGCCAGCGATCGGGCCATTCAGCGATCGCGTCCCGGATGCGCCGCAGAGCGTCGGCGTCCGGATGCCATACACCCATGGCCAGGAAGCACTCGTCGGGTGCGATGTGGATGTAGTAGCCCGGCGCGTGGACATCCGCCCCGCAGTTGTGCCGGAACTGAATGCCGACGTTCGTCTTGTACGGCGTCTTGTCGCGGGAGAACCGAGTATCCCGGTAGACCCGCATCAGGGATCCGCCGACGCGCCGGTCGCTCGCCAGAAAACACGGGGAGATCCGCTCGAGGCGCGGGGCGAATGTGCGAATCAACGCCATGCAGGGCTCCAGCACTTTCTGCTCGTAGCGTTGCTTGTTTTCACTGAACCACTGCCGGTCGTTGTGGCCGGCCAGATCATCCAGAAACTCCAGCAGCGACGGTTCAAATTTGCGGAATTCCACAATGGCTTCTCCAGGAAAACTACTTAATGTGCAGGAGCACCACGTCGTCGCCCGGCAATTCGACTTCGACACCGTCTCCAACAATTCTCCGGACATCCAGAGCAACTTCGGTATTCCCGGTCAGAGCCCCCGCGGAACCGGCGAACGTAACGCATGTCGCGCTGTGCACTTCAGCCAGCGGCACGGGAAGTTTGTCGGGACGCAACGCGCACGTCACCGTGCGCCTCCGCGAGTCGAGATTCGCCAACAGGATGAAAGCCTCGCCCGTTCGACCGTAGATCGCTGAAGCCGTCTGTGGATCAGACAACGAAACCGCTTCATTCCTCCAGTCGCGGAAGCGATACGCCGCGAAGTCGCCCAGAACGTTCAATCGCTTGGACAATTCAAAGGCATCCTCGCCGGCGGGCCACGGCGTGACACCGGCCACCAGCGCTTCGATAGCAAAGAGACGATGCAGTCGCGCCGGCGATTCGGGTTTGAGTACGCCGTAGCTGATGACGCCTCGGCGGCGACTTCCCACCAGCGACCATTCCAGCGGCAGGTCGGCCAACGGCGGCGCATCATCCGACCACGTACCGTACCCCCACTCGGTCGCCACGACACAATCCGCGAAGTTCTCGGTGGCAAACATGGGAGTGGTCGTGTTGTGGATGATCACCAGACCGTCGGGACCGACTCGCAGCCGCGTCCACTCCATCAGGTCCAACAATTCATCCATGTCCCAGTGCCCTTGAGCCTCGGCGACACCGGGGCGGCTGACTTCGTGCAGCGGATTGCAGCAGTAAAGGCTGACGTTCCAGTCGTAGTAGACTCCGTCGAGCGGGTGGTTTTTCAGCACGCGATCGATCGACATTTTCAGGTAATCGAGCCATCCCGACCGGAGGCACATCTGCACGCCGAATTCGCTGTTGGGCTTAAGAAAATTGTGCTGAAGATCGCCCTTGAGGTTCTTTCGTCCCCACGCGTCGCCGTGCTCGCGGAACGCGTCGGTGCTCGGATGCAGTTCCTTGTTGGAGAAGTAGGTTGCCGTCCGGACTCCGGCCTCGCGGCAGTCTTTCAAGACCTGGTCGAATCGGTCCATATCAGGATAAGGCGGATAGGAACCGTCGCGCCAGAACAGGCCGTCGCCGTAGTAATCACCGTCGTTATGACAGTGGGCGGTCCGGATGCCCTTGTCGGCCCAACCGCGGATGTCCTGCGCCGATACCCAGTTGCCTCGGTTGCGGTTGAATGACGTGTGGAGCCACGGACTCGTGGCTCGATCCTCGAGGAGCGGAACGGCGAAGTAATAGTCGAACGAGCACCCGTCGGCAAGCGGCACGGCCTGATCGTCACTCCACGCCGGGGCCAGAATCAGTGCCAGCCCCGCGGGATTCTCGCTCCGTTGAAGACGGCACATTCCCTGCCCGCGGCGTCCCGTGCACTGCAGCTCCCACTGCGACAGGTCGGACCCGGCGAACCATTCAAGACCCTCGACACCGGCATCGGCAAACAGCATTGATCGCGGCACGTACCGCATCGCCAGTTGCTTGTCGGATGGATGATCCGGTCTCAGCTTGCCCCAGATGTTGCTGCCGAAGGAAAAGGGAGACGCGCCGTCCTGTTCCGCGCGGCCTTCGCGATATCCGTAGTTGGTCAGGTTCGGCGCAAGCGTTGTCGCCACAGGCACCAGTTCACGAACGCGTATGCCGCCGGCGGGAACACGGAATACCTTGTGCACCTTGAGGTATCCCCACCGATACGTGAACTCGGTTTCGACGCGGACTCCCGATTCGGTTCCCTGCTCATCCACCAACGCACTGTCTACCTTGACGATTTCGTGGAGGCCGTCACGGCGATGATCGACTTTGGGCTTGCGATCGAGCGCGTCGCTGAAAACACCTCCCGATTCGGTGCGGATTCGCGTTTCCACGGGACTCGCCAGCAGATTCCCGGCCTTGCCGTGTTCGAGCGCGATGCGGGTGATGACGCCGCCACGGCTCAAGTCCTGCTCGAAGACGTAATAGGGCGTTCGCAAGGCCAGGATGCCTGAGGATGCGTCCCGTGAAACGGTATAGGGTTGCGGCCAAGTGCTGCGGGCAGTCGTCTCGGCAGCTGCGGCGGCGGCAGCGCCTGCCCATGCAGCCAGAGCGCAGATACCCACCAATCTGGAGCCGACGCGTGAAGAGAGCGGCTTGCGGTGCATGTGTCCCCCCGTGGAATGCTCTGCTCTTGCCTCGTTTCGAAGCCGGTGCAGCGTGGCACTAAGGCTTAGGATCGCGACTTTTCCGGCAAAGTCCAGCGACCGACGGGAGGAGAGAATCCGGAGCAAGGCCAAACACATGCCCGCCATCCGTGGCCTCATTACGAACGATGCCGGACGCGACTTCGGCAAGTTATTACCACAATTACGGTTGAGTTTCTTCGATTCTGCCCTCTTCCTGCGGACTCCGGGCTCCGGACACCGGACTCCAACCTCCCGTACCCTCAAACTCCCCCCGATCGGAATGGGGAGCCATGCTGCCGATTCCGGCCCCAAAACCCTTGATACCGGAGTCGCGATAAACAAAAATCAGGGGTGTTCATTGACCCCTGCGGGCGAGCGGCCGATTGACGCAGCCCTGCATCGACAATGGCACAGTGCCGGAGCAGACGGCGGAAGCAGATGGTGCCAGCAGCTGCGAATCGCCGGACAGCCCGCGTCCCCCCTGAAAATCCCGCCGAGAGTAAACAAACCTGCAGTTTCAACAACGTATTGCCCTCCGGGGTGATTTTGTGCGCAACGTTTCGCGCCGGCGAGTGCCGGCGTTTCAAGCCGCACAGAGAGGCAACGGTCGACATGGCAGCCATTACCATCCACAAAGCGTCCCATGAGGGAATCGGTTTTTCCGCCGTTGATCTGGCGGACGTGCGGCATGTATTCGCGGCCGCCGTTCCACGTCGCGGTGAAACGCTCAAGGAACAGACCGACGATGCTTTGCGGACCATCGAAGCGGTAATGCGCGACGAGGGGACGAGGGGATCGATTGTTCATCAGGCGGTGTTCATCGCCGATGTCGCTCTGATCCCCGAATGCCAGCAGATCATCCGCGACTTTTACGGACCCGATCTGCCGGCCACCAGCTATATCCCGCAACCGCCGTGCAACGGCAAGCTGGTTTCGATCGAGGCCATGGGGGTCGGACGCGGCCGGGGCGAAGTGGAGATTAACCGCGTCGGCGAGCATCTCGTCGTTGCGAGTCACAACGGCATCTCCTGGGTACATTGCGCCCAGGTCGTACCCACGTCGCCCTCCGACAACGTCCACGAGGACTCGCTCAACGCCTTCAGGCAGATTCGCGAACTGTTCGACAGCGTGGGTGTCCGGTTCGACCAGATCATCCGAACCTGGCTGTACCTGGGCGGGATCGTGGCGGACGACGGCCCGACGCAGCGATACAAGGAGTTAAACCGGGCGAGGACCGATTACTACGAGGACATCCGGTTCCTTGTGGATCTGCTCCCCGATTCCTGCCAAGGCCCGATCTATCCGGCGAGCACGGGCATCGGCACGGAGGGACGCGGCATCATGATGAGCGCGATTGCCCTGAACAGCAAGCGGAACGACATTCGTGCCGTGCCGCTGGAAAACCCGCGTCAGACGGCCGCATACGACTATGCGTCCCGGTACAGCCCGAAGAGCCCGAAGTTCTCCCGCGCGATGGCGCTCTCCTGCGGCACGTACGCCACCATTCTGGTATCGGGGACGGCGAGCATCACCGATTCCGAGACCCGCCACATCGGCGACGCGGCCGGCCAGACCAGCGAAACGCTGGACAACATCGCCGCGTTGATCTCCGAAGCGAACCTCTCCGCCCACGGCCTGCCCGGGTTGGGCACAACGCTCGACTGCCTGGGAGGCGTCCGCGTCTACATCAAGCGTCAGCAGGACTACGAAGCGGTTCGCGCCGTGTGCGAGAGACGGCTCGGGGAAATGCCGACGATCTACGCCCAGGCTGACGTCTGCCGCCCGGATCTGCTTGTCGAAATCGAAGGGATCGCGTTCTCGCACAATTCGCTGACGGCGCTGAACGCCCCGATTGCTCCGCTCGCCGATAAACTGGGCGTAGGCGATCGGTAGTCGTGCTTCAGCCGCCTGACGCAAATCAGAAAGGAACTCCGATGAAATATCGTGCGCTGGTTCTGCTGGTTTGCTTCGCCGCATGGTGCAGTCTGTCCGGTGCGTCGCCCGGCGCGGAAGCCCGATACGAAATCCGCTTCCCCGACGTTCCCGGCTACCAGACGCTCAGGTGCGATTTCCACATGCACACGGTCTTTTCCGATGGACAGGTGTGGCCGACCGTGCGCGTCATGGAAGCTTGGCGCGAAGGTCTGGACGCGATTGCCATCACGGACCACATCGAATACCGACCGCATAAGGACGACCTGCCCGCAAAGCTCGGAAGGTCCACTGAATTGGCGAAGGATCTCGCCGGCGCCCACGGCCTGATGCTGCTGAACGCCGCCGAAATCACAAGAGAAACGCCCCCCGGCCATTTCAACGCGTTGTTCCTCAGCGACGTCTCGGCGCTTGACACCAAGGAATTCCTGGACGCAGTCAAGCAGGCCAATGCGCAGAAGGCGTTTGTGTTCTGGAACCACCAGGGCTGGCAGGGCGAAGAAAAAGGCAAATGGCTGGACGTTCACGAACAGATGTTCCAGAACAAGATGTTCCAGGGCATGGAAGTGTGCAACGGCGATGAATACTACCCGACCGCCCACAAATGGTGCCTTGAAAAGAACCTCACGATGCTCGGTGACTCCGACATTCACGAGCCCGATCTTCGCCGCCAGAGCACCTCGCAAGACCACCGCACCATGAATCTGGTCTTTGTCAAGGAAAGAACACTGTCCGCACTGCAGGAATCGCTCCTCGAACGCCGAACGGTCGTCTGGTACAAGGACCAGTTGATCGGACGCGAAGAATGGCTGAAGCCGCTGTTCGATCAGTGCGTTCACGTCGCGCCGCCTCACCTGCGCAACGAAAAGTACACCTACGTCCGGATCAGCAACTCGGGAGCAGCCGACATCCGTCTGACACGAACGGGCAACGCCGGTCCGGCGCAGTTGGAACTTCCCGCGGGTTCGACCATCATGGTTCGGCTCGACGTGCCGGCCGCAACGCCCTCCGTCGAATTGCAGTACACCGCGACCAACCTGCTGATCGCGCCGTCGGTCGGGCTTCCCGTGGTGCTTCGCGTCGGAGCGTCGCCTTGATCCGCTGATTGTCGCATGCCGCTTCCGCGACAACTTCACAAGCGGGCCGAAACCCGGTTGCCGGAAGTCTGCTGCACGAAAACTGCCGCAAGAAAACGTGAAAGGCGACCACATGCGCGCTTTGAGGTCTGCCGCTTATCTTCTGGCCGTCATCGCTCAGGCGACAATGTGCATCGCGACCTTGGCGGCCGACTTGCATGTCTCTCCCAAGGGCAATGATGCATGGTCCGGCATGCTGGCCAATCCCAATGCGGCGGGAACCGACGGTCCTCTGGCGTCGCTGGCCGGGGCGCGCGACGCAATTCGCAAAGGGAAGTCCGCCGGAACGCTGCAGCCGCCGGTCAGCGTCCACATTGCAGGCGGCCAATATGAAATCGGCGAGGCGATTCGCTTCGAGCCGCAGGATTCCGGAACGCCTCAATCGCCGGTCAGCTACATCGGCGATGCGGCAGACAAGCCGATCCTATCGGGCGGCAGGCGGATCAGCGGCTGGCAGAAGCAGGGCGAGCGATGGATCGCACATCTGCCTGAGGTTCAGTCAGGCCAATGGAGTTTCGGCGCGTTGTGGGTTAACGGCCAAAGACGCATCCGGGCACGTTCTCCGAACGAGGGCTTCTTCTACACGGCCGGAAAGGCGCCTCCGACCAAGGATGCCGCAAACGGAAAACCCGTCTCCAGCGCACGCTCGGCGTTTCGCTTTCAGGCCGGAGACCTGCGCCGATTCAGCCAACTCGACGAGGCGGTTGTGGTCGTATACCAGTCGTGGGAAGTCGGACATCAGCGCATCGAGTCCATCGACGAGACGAAGCGATTTGTCACGTTCCGCAGTCCGCTTCCGTGGCCTTTCGACTATTGGGGCGGACGCGTCCGTTACTTCATCGAAAACGTGCCCGAGGCTCTCGACGCGGCGGGCGAGTGGTATCTCGACCGGAAGTCGGGCTTGCTGACTTATATTCCGCTGCCGGGTGAAGACCTCTCCACAGCAACGGTTGTGGCTCCCGTGGCCAAACAACTGATCGTTCTGGCCGGCAAGCCGGCGGAAGGCCAGTTCGTGACGGGCCTGCGAATGGAGAACCTGCGACTGCTTTACACGGACTGGGACGTGCCGCCTCAGGGCCATGCGGCGACGCAGGCGGCCTGCGACTTCCCGGGCGCGATCGAAGCGGTCGGAGCGAGGCATTGTTCGATCGAAGGTTGTGAACTGGCCCACCTGGGCACGTACGGCATCTGGCTTCGGTCGGGCTGCCAGGACAACCGGATCGCCCGCAATCAGATTCACGATCTCGGAGCGGGCGGCGTGCGACTCGGCGAGCAAAGCGATCCGGCAGCAGCGCCCGAGATCGCGCAGCACAACATTGTGGACAACAATCTGATCCACGACGGCGGCAAGATCGATCCCGGCGCTGTCGGCGTCTGGATAGGCCGAACCAGCTTCAACCGGGTTTCCCACAACGAAATCTGCGACCTGTACTACACGGGCGTTTCCGTGGGCTGGAGTTGGGGCTACGCTCCGACCAGCGCACATCACAATGTCATCGAGTTCAACCACATTCACGATATCGGCCGCGGAGTGCTCGGCGACATGGGCGGCATCTACTGCCTGGGCGACTCGCCGGGGACCGTCGTGCGCAACAATCTCGTGCACGACGTGTACGATCATGGCACGGGGTCGCTGGCGATCTACACCGACGAGGGAAGCACCGGCATATTGATCGAGAACAACATCGGCTACGGGACCACTTACGCCAACTTCCATCAGCATTACGGCAAAGAGAACATCGTCCGCAACAACATCTGGGCGCTCGGCAAGGACTATCAGCTGAGTCGGGCGCGGCAGGAAGAACACACGTCGTTCACGTTCGAGCGCAACATCGTCTATTTCGACAACGGCAAACTGCTCAAAGGCGGATGGACGAACGACAAGTTCATCATGGACCGGAACATCTACTGGGACACATCACACCCGGACGGGAACCTCTCGTTCGGTGAAGCGACCTTCGCCCAGTGGCAGGCGCGCGGCCACGATCGGAACTCGTTGATCGCGGATCCCCGGTTCGTCAACGCATCCGAACACGACTTTCGGCTGAAGCCCGATTCACCGGCTCTCCGACTCGGCTTCGTGCCCATCGACACGCAACAGATCGGCCTGTACGGCGATCCCGACTGGACCAGCCTGCCACGGCAATTGAAGCGGCAGATTTACGTGCCCAAGCCGCCCGAACCGGTTCAGCCGAGTCCCATCCAAGAGGACTTCGAGAATGCAGTGGCCGGCGTGCCGCCCGACGGCCCCGCGATCAGCACCGAGACCACGGACGGCATTCTGATCACCGACGAGAATGTCGGATCCGGCGGATTGTGTCTCAAGTTCACGGATGCGCCCGGGCAGAAGAGCAGCTTCAATCCGCACCTGTGGTATTCACCGCATCTGGACAGCGGCGTGGCGCACGGGAGCTTCGACCTGCGCATTGAAAGGGGCGCCATCGGACATTTCGAGTGGCGCGAATATGCGGGCGGAGAATACCGCATCGGCCCTTCGGTCCGGATCGAAGGAGATGGAAAACTGCTGTCCGGCGGACGGCAGATTGGCGAAGTTCCGCAGGGACAATGGCTTCGAATCGAGTTCGAATGCGGAGTGGGCGATGCAGCTTGCGGAAAATGGACGCTGCGCTATGGGCTGCGCGGCGGAGCCCTCACGCAGGTCGAGTTGCCGTGCGATCCGCGGTTCCGCAAGCTCGATTGGGCCGGTTTCATCGCCGACGCGACCACCGATGCGTTCTTCTACGTCGACAACATTACGGCGGTAGCCGGTAGCCCGATTGGGGTTTGTTTTGCTCCGGACTCCAGACTTTTTCCCGGTCATTCATTCCATGGGATGTCGTTGAAAGAAATCCCAGATCAGTTCGTTCGCGCTTATGTCCTTCGTCGCTTTGCCGACAAACGGCAGCGTCGGATCGCGACCCGGCCACGAGTGACCGCCGCCTTCGATCCTGTAAAGCACGACTTCGGCGCCGTCCGTTCCCGGCCCGAAGGTCGTCCGCCGCACGGAGGTGCCGTCGTCGCATCGGTCCGGCAGGTCCTCGACGGTCGATTCTTGCGGACACCCGGTTAACTCGGCCCAGGTGCGAACCGTGCCTTCCGCCGATTTGAACGTGAGGAATTTAGGGGTAAAACGATCCGGTCCGCCGTAGGGGACGATCTTGTCATTGGTTCCATGGAAATGCACTGCGGGCACAGGCCTCGCGAGGCTTCCGACGTTGACGGCCAACGTGCCGCCCACGGCGGCAATCGCTGCGATTCGATCGGGCATTTCGGAGGCCAGGCGGTAACACATCATGGCCCCGTTTGAATGGCCGACCGCAAATACCTGTTTCGGATCGACGTTGACCATCGTCGCCAGATCATCGAGCACGGCGCGAATGAACTTGACATCGTCCGCCCGCTTGTCGGCTTTCGGTCCGGTAAAGCCTCCCGAATTCCAGGTCAGAAACAGATTGGCCAACCCGGTGCCGTTGGGATAGACCGCGACAAACCCGGCCTTGTCGGCCTCTTCATTCATGCCGCAGAACCGGACCATGCTGCGAGCATTGATGCCTGCGCCGTGCAGCACGAGCACCACTGGCGACGGGTCTTTCGAGTCGTGCTTCGGCGGCACATGAACAAGATAGGACCTCGAGCAGCCGTCGACCTGCAGGTTCCGCTGATAATCACCCGCACCCGTTGCATCCGCGCCGAACGCGGCAATGATCAGAACGGCTTCGGACGCGAACAAGCAGGACATGAGCATGGTTCGTCGAGGTCGCGAGAGATAAGGAATGATCGCACTGCCCGTGATGCCGGATTGTACGCCGCCGCGATCCCGCACGAAATGTCACTTAAATTCCCATCAGTCGATCCTGGCCGACGTCTCCGGCCGTCGCACATGCCGAGATCTTTCATTTCACGCGGCGCCAGTCGTACTTCGTCTTGCCATCCTGATCGAGCAGCAGCAGTCGGTCCTCGGTCAATTCAAGGATCTCCTCGTCCACCGTGTCGCCCATTGTCTTGAGTATCACGTTCACCTGCGTCGCCGGTTCGCCGCCGAGCGAGTGCTTCTTGAGACGTCGGTTTGCAACAGACCATTGCAAATTGAAAGTGAGCCTTGGTGCAACGATTGCAGCCTGAAGTCCGTTCAACTCGACCACCATCGTGCCGGTTCCGTCCTCGAGCAGGGTCAAGGCCCTCTTGCCCTGATATTCATCCTGCCACTTGCCGACGGCCAGTTTTCGGAACGCCTCGTCCGGAGCGACCGCGTCGGCTTGCGGAATCTCGGCCGTTTTTGAATCCGCCTGCAATTGCGCGGCGACCTGCTGTGCCGCTGGCGGCCCGACGTTGTTCATACGCCGGATCGAAACACTCAGCGCCGCTGCGCCGAGGCAGAGAACAACCAGAATCACCAACACGGCAGTCTGTCTGGTGCGGCTCATCGAGTCTTTCCCTTGAACCGAGCAGGCGAGTTTCGGATGGCAGACCTGACAGCGTGAACTGCACGGTCAAAACACGAGACAATCAAGAAAGCGGCTCCGCAATCAGCGGAATCACGTGGAACCAGAGTCTCATCTCCTCGGCAACAACAGTCTACATCGAAGGCGGCCGGCCGACAGAGTTGGTAAACTCAACTTCACGCGGAAAGAGCCGAGTTCATCCGATCCTCGCGACTGCGACGAATCTCAACGACGTCCGGGACTCTTCTTGTATAGCGCACTTGATCCCGCATTGATGATCCGCAGTGAGCAATTGACCGGTTCAAGTGATAGGAACCTGCCTTTGAAGCCAGGTGATTTGCCCATGTATCCCGAACTTGTTCTCGACGCCCGGGCCCGGCTTGGCGAAGGCGCGATCTGGGATTCGCGCAGACAGCGGCTTTACTGGGTCGACATAGAACCCGGCCGACTGCACGTGTTTGATCCGGGCACGGGCGCCGACGTCGAGTTTGAAGTCGGCGAGATGGTCGGAACCGTCGTGCCGCGGAAAAACGGCGGCGTGATGCTCGCCCTGCAGCAAGGCTTCGCCGCGTTCGACCTGCAGACGGGTGAGTTGTCGCGGCGTTGCGATCCGGAGGCACATCTCCCTCGGAATCGTTTCAACGACGGCAAGTGCGACCCGGCGGGACGATTCTGGGCCGGCACGATCAGCCTGGACCGTGAACCGGGCGCTGCCAGTCTTTACTGCATGGACATCGACGGCAGCGTGCGGACCATGCTGCAGGGCGTGACCAATTCCAACGGCCTCGCCTGGAGTCTCGACGGAACTGCGATGTACTACATCGATACGCCGACTCGCTGCGTGACGCAGTTCGACTACGACTTGAGGAGCGGCCGGATAGCAAATCCGCGCAGCGTGATCACCGTTCCCGCCGACGAGGGCAAACCGGACGGCATGACCATCGACTCCGAAGGCATGCTCTGGATTGCCCTGTGGGGAGGCGGGTGTGTCGGGCGATGGGATCCTCGCACCGGCACGCGGCTGGCCACAGTCCGAGTTCCGGCGACTCGCGTGACATCCTGCGCGTTCGGCGGAGAGAGTCTCGACGACCTGTACATCACCACTGCAAGAACGGGCCTGAGCGACTCCGAACTGGCTGATCAACCTCATGCCGGCGGACTTTTTCGGACTCGCCCCGGAGTCACGGGCGTGGCCGCGTTTGAGTTCGCGGGTTAGGCTTGAATGGCAGGAATGCACTTCGAGGAATGAGCCATGACTCAGACGATTGTGATCTTCGGAGCTTCGGGCGACCTGACGAGTCGGAAGCTGATTCCGGCCCTCTACTCGCTTCACAAGAAAAAGCGTCTCGCGCCCGATACGCGGATCGTCGGCTTCGCGCGCACACAGTTTTCTCATGAGGCATGGCGTCAACGGCTGGCCGAGTCGACGGCCGGATTCGTCGGGGATCAGTTCGACGACGCCGCGTGGAATTCCCTGGCGTCCCGGATCTTGTATTTCCCCGGAAACGTGGACCGCGCCGAGGATTTTCGGACGCTCGACGAGTTTCTCAAGGCGGACGAGGAATCCGGTGCAGCGCGCCTGTATTACCTCGCCATGGCCCCTCAGTTCTATGAAACAGCCGTGTCCCACCTGGGCGCCGCCGGCCTGGCCGTCGAGACGCTCGGGCCACGCCGGATCGTGATTGAAAAACCTTTCGGTACCGACCTGCCCAGCGCCCAAAGACTCAATCGCCAGATCCACGACGCGTTCGCCGAGAATCAGGTTTACCGCATCGACCATTATCTCGGTAAGGAAACGGTACAGAACGTTCTGGTCCTGCGGTTCGGCAATACGATCTTCGAACCGGTCTGGAACCGCAACTATGTCGATCACGTGGAGATCACCGCGGCCGAATCCCTGACCGTAGGTCATCGAGCGGGCTACTACGACACGGCCGGCGTGCTGCGAGACATGCTGCAGGGACATCTGATGCAACTGCTATCTCTCGCGGCAATGGAGACGCCCGTTCGGTTCGAGGCGGAGGCGGTGCGAGACGAAAAGGTCAAGGTCCTCCGTGCCGTGCGGCCGCTGCGACCCGAAAACATCGCGACGGATACAATCCGCGGACAGTACCGCGGATACCGCGCGGAGCCGGGCGTGCGGGAGGACAGTCAGGCGGCGACATTTGCCGCCGTCAAACTGCACATCGACAACTGGCGATGGCAGGGCGTCCCGTTCTACCTGCGGAGCGGCAAGGCCATGTCCTGCGGTACGACGCAGATAGTCGTTCAGTTCCGCCAGCCACCCTATATGCTGTTCGAGGATGGACCTCGCGATGGCCGAGACGCAAACCGCCTGTTGATTCAGATACAGCCGGCCGAGGGAATCCAACTTCTTTTTCAGACCAAGGTGCCTGACGCGGGCATGCAGCTTCGCATGACCGACCTGAGTTTCCGCTTCCGCGACAAGTTCGCTGCGCCCATGCCCGAAGCCTACGAGCGTCTGCTGCTGGACGCGATCAACGGAGACGCCAGTCTCTTTACCCGGGCCGACGAAGTGGAGTCGGCATGGAGCATTGTCGATCCCATTCAGGCAGCCTGGGACAACGGAGTGAATCCGCCGTTGAGAATCTACGAACCCGGTCTGTGGGGCCCGGTTGAATCGATGGAGTGGATGGAACAGCAGGGACGGTCGTGGTTCGACGCGTGCCCCGTGCTGCACTAACTTGCGCTGCCTGATCTTGGAAACGCTCTGCGACAACAAGAACGTGTTTGAAAAATCAACTTCACCCGCCCGCGTGCGGGAGGGTGAAGCATGAATCACGATGGTGCAACCACTTCCAAACCGCACGACCTCCAAGGGGAGAGTGAATTCGAAAACGCGTTCTAAGATCCATGGCGTTCGACGCAGACTTACTTTGAACGCAAACGCATCGTGACCGTCTCAAACGGCTGAACGGGAACACTGAGCTGGTGTTCGGAGACCGGCAGGTCGCTCTCGTTCTCTTCGACCAGATTCGTGCGGCACGCGCTCTTGATCGCGAGGTGCGGCAGCGTGACGCTGGCCGTAACGGATTCGCCCGCGCTTTCGAGCAAACGCAGAATCACTCCATCGCCATCTTCGGCCCGCTTGAACGTCAGCGCGCACACACCTGCCGGTTCGATCTGGCAGAATCCCATGCTCTTTGCGAGCGTTCCTTCCTGCTTGCCATCGACACCGACGGCGACTAGCGGGTTGCCGACGGACCAGCCGAAATCGCGACTTGCTCCGTTATTGCACGTGCCCTTGTGCGTGGTGATTGCGTAACGAAACAACAGGTCCGCCTGTTCCAGCGGCGGGAAGTTCGTGCGGAAATTCGCGTCGAGAACGAAAGCATACATGTGTCCGCGAGTCATTTCCTCGGCCGCAACAAACGGATGGCCAAAATCGGGAGGCGTAACTCCGTGGTGTGCCTGCGACACGTAACAGGGGTGCAGGCCGCCGAACTCCAGGAGGTGCGAGTCGATCGCCGACAGCGTGACGCCCGCCTGTCCATCGCTCGCATCGGCCCAATGCTGCACCGCGTAATAGTTCGAGTTCGAGCCCGGAAACTGGTCTCGCAGCGGCTTGATCACCGAGTGCGTACCCTCGAAACGAAAGTCCGGATTCTCGACGTTGAACGGAAACGCAAAGTACAACTCCACGCCGGGTGTGGAGTCTTTCAAAACCCGATTGGCCAGTTCGATGCGTTTGATGCCGTCGTAGAGGATCACTTCCTGGGTGATCTGCGGGCAACCCGCGGCGGAAGCGGATACAACCAGGCTGCCGCACACCGGCCCCGCTTGTCCCCGGGCAACCTTCGCTCGACTTGGACTCTTCAACTGGCCATCCTTCACCCAACGCGCCACAAACTGGTTCATTTTGTGCGGCGCATCGGCGTCAACCAGTTCACGATCGAGTTCCTTGTCAAAGACGCTGCTGATGGTTCCGGTTTTCGGGTCGATCGTGATCTTGAAGAAGCGGTTCTCCAACCCATCCGCGAAAACGGTCACGCCGTCGGAAGCGGGCATTTCTTTCTTGCCCGGCACCATTCGATACGTCTTCCACCCCAACGGCGGCACGTTCTCGGCCACGAACACCAGTTCATAAAGCTCCGCGGCACTGAACTGCCCGCGTGCGAATCGCTGGGCGGCATACGGCACAGCGGACTGCGGACTGCTCAGTTTGACCACCTGAAACGCAACGTCCTTTCCGGTGTCCTCGTCAACGAGGCTGAACTCGCCTCCGGCGAATTCAAGAACCCGTTCGTGGCCCGGCTGCTTACCGGAGACACGCACGACGTCGGTCCGAGGAATTGAAAGGGAATTGAAAACGACAAGATGTTGTCCATCCTCGTCGAGCGATATTTGCTTTGTGATGGCGCCGAGCCCTCCGCCGAGTATCGACTCGGCCAATCCGGCCGCTTTGTAGGCATAGCGGCTCTTGTCGGCCCAGTCCCAATCCTGGAGCGTTCCGGCCTGATGGCTCATTCCCCACGTATGCTCGTCATAGAGCAGCGCGTTGTCGTAGGCTTCCCCGAGCGTGCGGTTCACATCCGGATAGAAGGCGTGCGTGGTAATCCAGAAACCCGCATCGGGCGAGCCGGGAGACCCGGCCAGCAACGAAGCGATCGTCGCGAATTTCTCCGCCGAGTGCAGTCGATCGTGGGCGACGCGATTGATGCCCGTCTCGCGCGCCGTGGACGAAGCACCCACGACATAGTCGGTGTCGGGAAGCTCGCCCCGAAATGTGCGCACGTCGCCGCACTGTTTTTCAAGCTTCTCGAAGAACATCGAGTTGGTCGCGACAATGAGCCGCGGATAAGCCCAGCGCTCGTTCCACTGCTTCACAAGGTGGCTGATTACGACGTCCGGAGGATAGTTGTCCACGCCGTTATGGATATAGCGCACCACGCTGAAGGGCGATTCCTGCTTTTCCATTTCAGCCAGCTTGCCGGGGAGATCCTTGAAGACTTCTTCGTACGAGCCTGGCCCGATGCCGCCGTTGAAATGGCCGTAACCGCCTTGGAAATAGACCAGCACGGATTTGCCGTCGGGACCTTCCCAGCGGAATGCACCTGGACGACCATGCGGCAGAATGGCCTCTTCGTCCCAGAAATCGTGGACATCGGACCTGCCCCACTGAAAATATCCCGGCAGTCCGGCGAAAAAGTACTTAACACCGGCGCCGGCCAGAACGGTCGGAAACCCCCAGCTCAAGCCGGGTATGTCTGTGATCGAGGCCGTGCTGATCGATGCGCCGAGTTCACGTTTCATTCGAAATGACGGATACATCAGCCGGATCAGTTCTTCGTGACTGCAGATCGCTCCAAGCTCGTTTCCAAACAGAGCCGATACCTCGATCCGTCCCTCCCGCATGTACTTGCCGATCTTCTCCGCTGCCTCTTTCGGTCGATTCGCCAGATAATGCTGCAGCGACCAGGATCCCTCGACGCAGTATCGATAGCGGGAGTCTTCGGGAAAATCGTCGGTCTCGCTGCAGAACCGTAGAATGCTGTCGTAATACCCATCGTATTTTCGCAGCACATTCTCGATCGTGTCGGTGTAGCCCAGATCGTGGTGTGTCACCGGAACGATGCAGACTTCCCAATGCCGCTGCGGTTGCCAGGCGAGTTTCTGGCGATCCACCTCCTTGCCATCGACGCGGAGGACAAACTCGATGGGCGTCTGCGCATCGACGCTCGGGACGCTCGCCTGGAACGTGTTCTGCCCCTGCGGCACTTCGGCAATCGCGGTCTTCACGACTCCCTTGCCATCGAGCCGCGCCTCGACGGACGCCGGCGTGTTGCCCCCCGTGTTTTCGATGACCAAGTCGGCAACCTGAATCAGATCATCGCCCGCGCGAACCAGAAACACGGTAGGCTGGACGGAGACAAGTCGAAGTGAAGCCGCGGACGCTGCCTGCACGCCGCAGACTGCAACGGCGAGTGACACGAGATATCGCCAACTCATGTGTTTTCCCCTTACGTGATGCAGCCGAGTTCCGGTAACGCGGGTGGATCGGCCATCCGTAGGGTCGATTGTATTGGTCGCTCGGAACGCCCGTAAACACGGGCCGCCGAGGAGGCCGCGGATGGACACGGATTAACACGAACAAATACGCCGAGCTATGGAATGTCTAATCGCTGAGTCGCCGAGTCAGCTTCGCCGCTGCGCTCAAGGAGCAGTCCGGTTGGAGGTCGGATTTGAAGGGTGTCGCGCCCGCCGTCGGCGCGGGTAAGCGTCGCGTTCCATCCGGGCCCCGCATCAAACGTCGAGCCCGTAACCGGCCACTCTTGCTCGCGTTTCCGAGGAATCAGCGCAAAGGCGGCGCTGCCTGGTCCGGCAGTTGTCCAGCGGTAGACGGCAGTCGGCACCGGTCGCAATTCGTTGTGCCGGCCTGTGGGCAGCCACCCCTGCACGGTCGGCTCTTTGCGGCCGCTGATGATTTCGACCTGCATGTTCTGCGCGCCCAGCGGCAGAATGCGGAAGCCGCCTCCCTCGTACTCTACGGTCACGCTTTGCGTGTCCTTGTTTACGGATGCTCCCGCGGCATCAAGATGAAATATCGCCTCGTACGAGTGTGTCTTATCGTCCGAGGGCGCGAAACGGTCGACCACGATCCAATAGTCGGGCTTCACGAACACCGCCTGTCGGGTGTGCGTGACTGCGACCTCGTTTTTCGGGCCAAAGCCCGACGTGTACTGCCCCTCGGCAAAATCGAACTGAGAGTCAGATCGCCAACGCCGTTCCGGCGGATGCCAATCGACCCACGTGTCGCGCCGGGTGCGCCGGTTCTGCTCGAGCCCATCCACCATCAGCGTATTGTGCGCCCGCGTGGAAAGCACGTAGCGCCGCCAGTCGGAACTGTCGTAGGAATAGTTGCCGCCTTCCGTCAAGACGGTGCGCCCGCCGCAGTGCACGATCAAGTTCAGCTGATCTTCATGTTGATGACCATTGCCGTAGGGGCCGGTTTCAAACAACAGGTACGCATCGTTCGCGCCCCAACCGCTGCGCATTACGCTCCAGCCGGCGTAAGGCAAAGCCCAGGAAGTCCGAGCGGGCGGGTTTCCCTTGCTTCCGTGCGAGGCGAACCAGATGAAATCGCTCCGGCCGGGAAACAACTCCGCGCCGCGCGCCAAGGGCTTGTCGACCGCCATCCAACTGCCGTCATTCAGCGACGGGGTGCGTCCGTCGGGCATCGCAATCGCGACAAAGTACTCGAACATCTTCTCGAGTCGGGCCGCGAACTCAGGCGGCAGTTCGACTCCGTTCCGCCGCGTCACCTCGAGCACGTGCAGGAAATTGTCGAGCGTTACGTAATGGTATCCCGTGGCCAATTCGACCTGCGCCCCATCGGGATAAACCTGTGCCTGCTGAGCCTGCATCAGGCGCTGGCGGGCCGTGTCGAGCCAGCGCGGCGCATCGCGGAACTCGGGCAGCATCACTGCCAGGTGCATGAGTCCGTCGACCTCCATCGCCCCCCAGTTGCTTTCGGGATGGAAGGTCCGCGGATCCATCAGGTACTGGGCATGATCCCGGAAGCTCCGCAGCATGCGGAACTGCGATTCCGCGTCGAACGACGGCGAGTCCTTGAAATAGCCGTAAGCAGGCCACCATGCGGTGGCCATGCGGATGCCCGCGTCGAGCGACAGCGGCGCGCGGCGCGAATCGAGAAACGGCCCCTCGACCCACCTCGGCTCGATGAACACCGGCATGGCGGCAACCCAGCTATTGAGCTGCGCAACGAACTCGCGGGCATACTTCTCATTGCGGCTGCCCGCATACGCTCGGCCCAACACTGCCCAGTACTGATGGCGATTGAGCGCTATGGCCCATTGATCGTAATGGTGAGGGTCTTCATTCCAGCGGATCTGAGCGTCGAGTTTCGTCGGCGGACACGAAGCCAGTTGAAACAGGTGATCGCAGTACTCATCGGCAGCACGGAGGATGTTCGCATCCGCCGAGGCAGGGAGCGTCGGCCCGATAGGCTTCGTTCGGGTACGCAGGTGCTCGACAATCGCTGATTTGGCCGCGTTCAGGTCGCCTCGATCGAGAGCCTGCTTAACCGACTGCATGTCGGGGCGCGAGAGATCGAGAGCCTCGAGCACCTGACGGTCGATGTCGTCCTGCGTCCGGCAGACAATCTTGATGTCGGAGAACTTCCCCCACTCCGCCGCACCCTGATGAAAGCAACCCCAGACCAAAGCGATAACCAGTTCGCGGCCCGCATAAGCCGCAAGCGTCCTGCGCAATTCGGGAGACTCCCATTCCCGCCACTCGGTGACATCCTCGGTCGAATTGTGAACGGGCATCACCGCCACAATTCCCGCAGACTCAGACTGAAGATTGAGTCTTTCGGCCTGTCCCGCTTCGATTGCCAGGCGGGCCCACGCCTCGGGCTCGAAGAAAGCCAGCGTGGCCTGACCCGCTCGCGGCATTCGAGGCGCGTCGTGCGCGCAATACGTTTGGAACTTCAATTGCACCTGCAATGAAGCCGGCATCTCCGACGGCACGCTCCATCGACGCCCAATCAGCGCCCATCCCCGAAAGTCGCCTGCGCCGTTGTCGCTGATCTCGATCGTCGGCCGGAGACCATCGCCGACGTTGACCGTCCAACCGGGCAGGTAGCCCTGCGACGTCCACTCCGCTTTCTGATCGCTGGTGTGTGCGCGGCGCACTTCCCAAACGGACGGTTCCGCGACCAAGACCAGACTGAGGATTCCCGCCAGTAGCATGTTGCGTATTCCTCGACGCTCAAGGACTCGAAACGGCCAGCTTGTTGATACGCTACGCGATCATCAGACAAGAAACCACATGATCAACTCAGCGCTCGGCGGATTCGCCCGACCACGTATTCGAGTTCCGCTTCTGTGGTCGAGCGACCGAGGCTGAATCGAACCGCGCCCATCGCGACCGACTCCGCGATGCCCATGGCCCGCAATACGGGACTGATCTCCACATGAGTGGAGTGACACGCGGAACCCGTGGACGCCGCGATTCCGTCGAGCTTTCCGAGCAACTGATCGGCGCGGCAACCGATAAAGCTCACGTTCAACGTGTTCGGAAGGCGTTGTTCGGGATGACCATTCAACACAACACGATCTCCGAACTCGTTGTTGAGCAACTGCCGGAAATAGTCCCGCATGATCCGGACACGGTCGTTGTTCACCCAGGACTCACTGACGCGGCATGCCTCTCCGAGTCCCGCGATCTGGAGCACGTTTTCCGTGCCGGCTCGGCGCCCGCGCTCGTGGCCGGCGCCGTGCATGAGCGGTTCGAGCCTGATTCCGTTTCGGATAAAGAGCGCGCCGACGCCTTTAGGTGCGTACAGCTTGTGACCGGCAATGCTCGCCAGATCCACGCCGAGCGTCTGCATCTTGACCGGCAGTTTCCCGACCGACTGTGCCGCATCGGTATGGACCAGCACTCCGCGCGATTTCGCAATTCGAGCAATCTCGGCAATGGGCTGAAGCGTACCCACTTCGTTGTTTGCGTGCATCACGGACACGAGAATTGTCTCCGGCCGGATCGCACGGCGCACGTCCTCGGGATCCACCTGACCGTGCCGATCGACGCCCAAGTAAGTGACGTCCGCACCCAACCGTTCCAGGAAGCCGCACGGATTCAGAACTGCGGGGTGCTCGATTCGTGTCGTAATCAGGTGCGGCCGCGCAGCCGCGGCGACCCGCGAGTAGTAAACGCCCTTGATCGCGTGGTTGTTCGACTCCGTACCACCCGACGTAAACACGATCTCCTCGGGATCGCACCCCAGCAGGGTCGCGGTCTGCGCGCGTGCCCGCTCCACTGCATCGCGGGCCGCCCGCCCGGCCCAGTGCAGACTTGAGGGGTTTCCGTACCCGATCTCGAACAGCGACGATATCGCAGCGATCACCTCCGGGACCAGCGGTGTGGAAGCATTGAAATCGAGATAGACGCACTGCTCTTGTCCCGTCATCGAGTGTTTCTCCTCCGCCGCCAGACCGACGGCCTATCAAGGCGGATACGGATGGTTGATCAGACACCGCTCACAGAACGTGTTGCAGAATTCACTCGACTCTTGAGGAGAATCGGCCGGGCAGGGCCGCGGGCACGGCTCCTCCCGAGACGCTACCGCGCTCGAACCTCTCGCGTTGCGGTAGAGTGAATGGAATTTCTCAAACACGTCACCTCAGCGTTTCCCCGTTGACGACCTACCGGGACATCATAGCGGACCAGATCGCGGCGTTGTCTGGCAGCATGCTGCTTCCCAACCAATCAGCTTCACCCAAATGTGACGGCCAACCCGCATTGCTTCTGGGCGGCCGCGATATATGCTGGCATTGGTGCAACTGGTTCTGGCAACTCCGATTTCAAAGAAAAGGCGTCGCCACGAGTTGTTTAACTGCCGCCGCTCTTGTGGTTACGTCGCGTGGTTCACCGGGCGTTTTGTGGTGTCGGAAAGCCAAACTTGGCATGTGGTTTGCGTAGGCCGAGTCGCTCCGAGTTTCGAACTGCGCGGCAACTGAAGGCACCTCGACAGCGACCACCGTCCACAATTCGAGACGAAGGCCGCGAAGGCCAGCGAAAAAAAGGAGCTTCGATGAGAACTGCTGGAACGATCGTCGCTTTTTTCGGCATTGCACTGGCGATCCAATCGGGTCAATCCAGCCGCGTGACGGGCGCGGAAAAGGCGAAGCCGAATATCCTCTTTATCGTCGGCGACGACATGGGATACGCCGACGTCGGGTTTCAGGGATGCAAGGATATTCCGACGCCGCACCTCGATGCGTTGGCGGCGTCGGGGGTTCGCTTCACCAACGGCTACGTCAGCGGCCCGTATTGCTCTCCCACG
Source organism: uncultured Planctomycetaceae bacterium (assembly GCA_903863885.1). Lineage (GTDB taxonomy): Bacteria > Planctomycetota > Planctomycetia > Pirellulales > Pirellulaceae > CAIPEB01. Next base: position 34,454 of record CAIPEB010000567.1, read on the forward strand.
CGAGCCGGCCTGATGACCGGCAGATACCAGGAACGATTCGGGCACGAGTTTAATCCCAGCGGGCCCAACGGCCTTCCGTTGACGGAGACGACGATTGCCGATCGACTCCGAGCGGCGGGCTACGCGACAGGCCTGGTGGGCAAGTGGCACCTCGGCGCGGCGCCGGAGCAGCATCCGCAGAAGCGCGGCTTTCAGGAGTTTTTCGGCTTCCTTGGCGGCGCCCATAGTTACTTCAACTCATCGGGCATTCTCCGCGGCACCGAGCAGATCAAGGAATTGGATTACACGACGGACGCATTCGGTCGAGAGGCCGTCGCGTTCATCGAACGACACAAGTCCGAGCCGTGGTTTCTTTACCTCGCGTTCAATGCCGTGCACACGCCGATGAACGCCACCGACGGCCGGCTCGCAAAATTCCAGAACATCGAAGACACGCAGCGCCGCACCTACGACGCGATGATGCTCGCGCTGGACGAAGCCGTCGGCAGCGTGCGGAAAAAGCTGGCGGAAACCGGTCTGGAACAGAACACGCTGGTCCTGTTCATCAGCGACAACGGCGGACCGACGATGCCCGGAACGACCGTCAACGGTTCGCGCAACACTCCATTCCGCGGATCGAAGCGGACGACGCTCGAAGGGGGCATCCATGTTCCCTTTGTTGTCTCGTGGCCCGATCGCATCCGACCCGGCGTGTATGAAAAGCCGGTTATTCAGCTCGACGCAACCGCGACGGCCCTGACCGCTGCGGGCGTGAAAGCCGAACACCTCGACGGCGTGGATCTGCGTCCGTTCCTCTGCGGCGAAAAGTCAACTGCGCCGCACGACCTGCTGTACTGGCGATTCGGCCAGCAGATGGCCATTCGTGACGGCGAGTACAAACTCGTGCGGTACGACAGCAACGTCGACACTCGAACCGGCCGCAGCGGACAACCGGTGACTGCGGCGAGACTCTATCGCCTTGCGGACGACATCGGCGAAACGAAGGACCTGGCGGGCGAGTTGCCGGACAAGGTGAAGGAACTCCAGGCGAAGTGGGATGCCTGGAACGCCACGCTGGCCCAGCCGCTCTGGGGCGGCGGCAAAGCCGACAGCGGCGCCCCCGAACCCGGAGCGACAAAGAAGGCCCGCGGGAAACTGAAATAGCCGCAGTGGCACGGCACCCCGATCACCTGCAAAACTGCAAACAGGCTCATTGAGGAATATCCGCGCAACATGAAGAACACATGGGTCCTGGCCGGAATCACAGCCAGTCTATTGAGCGGTTTCTTTCAGTTCGCGTCAGCTGCCGAGAAGCGTCCGAATGTCGTGCTCGTGCTGATCGATGATTTCGGCTACGAGTGTGTCACGGCAAATGGCGGCGAGAGTTACCGCACTCCGGTGCTGGATCAGCTTGCCGCCGGCGGCGTGCGATTCGAACGGTGCCATGTGCAGCCGCTCTGCACTCCCACGCGGGTGCAGTTGATGACGGGCCAGTCCAACCGGCGAAACTACACGCACTTCGGCCACCTCGATCCATCGCAGACGACCTTCGCGAATCTGCTCAAGAATGCGGGATACGCGACTTGCATCACCGGCAAGTGGCAATTGCTCAACGGCTTTGACGGACCGGGCCATTTCGGATTCGACGAGTACTGCCTGTGGCAGCTCAATCGGCGGCCCGGACGCTACAAGAACCCCGGGCTGGAGGTCAACGGCAAGACGGTGGATTACACGCAGGGCGAATACGGCCCCGACATCGTGAGCGACTACGCGCTCGATTTCATCACTCGCAAGAAAGACGTGCCGTTCCTGCTCTATTACCCGATGATGCTCACCCATGCTCCCTATGACGCGACGCCGGACAGCCCCGACTACGCGACCTCGCCGTCCAATGACGGGAGAGGCGCGAAACACTTTGCCGACATGGTGGCATATGCCGATAAGCTGGTCGGCAGGCTGGTGGCAAAGCTTGAGGAACTTCAGCTGCGCGACAATACGTTGCTGCTCATTCTGGGCGACAACGGCACGGGGCGCGGCACGCCGTCGAAGTTTCAGGGGCGCGATGTTGTCGGCGGCAAGGGATTGAGCACGACCTGGGGCACGCACGTTCCGGCCATCGCCAATTGGCCAGGCCATGTGGCTGCGGGCAAAGTACTGCCGGACCTGATCGACGCCACGGACTTTCTGCCGACGATCTGCGGCGCCACCGAAACGCCCCTGCCAACTGGCGTAACGCTCGATGGCCGGAGCTTCCTGCCGCAACTGCGAGGCGACAAAGGGGAGCCGCGCGAGTGGCTCTACGCCTGGTACAACCCGAGCGGCGGCGCGACGGCGAAGGCCGAGTTCGCACATGACGCCGAGTTCAAGCTGTATTCCGACGGCCGCTTCTACGATGTGGCCAAAGACGACAACGAAAAATCGCCGCTGACCGATGCCGGACTCGACGAACACGCAAGGGCCGCCAAAGCCAAGCTGCAGGAGGCGCTCAAGAAATATGAAGGTCCCCGTGACGAGCATTTCGTGAAACAGAGCCAACCGTTCGGCGGCGAATCCGGCACCGATGCAGGCAACGCGAAGAAGGCCGACAAACAGGCCAAGAAGGCAAAGAAACGCGCCGCCAAACAGAAAGCCGGAACTTGAGGCAGACCGAAACAAGAACCTGAACAACTCGGCGGACGCTTGTGAGCAAACGAAACGCTGCAGCAGCCGAGCGTTGTGGCAAGGTCTGCCTGACGACTATGTATGTATTCCGCTGGCTATGCCATTGTTGCAGGGCAACACTCAGGACCGTACCTCCTGAAATATGACGTGTGACAAGTCAAACGGATGGCCGGTTGACGACGCAGAACACTGGCGGAGCCAGTGGCCCCCGAGCCAGTTAGTCAACTTGTTTTTTCGCTTTGCCTGAGTAAGACCCGAAGCGGAAAGTCCGTAACCGGATTCGCCGCATGCCGAACTCTTTTTTGATTCGCTAATCTGGAGCCTCCCATGAGAAATTACTGGATGCCTCTTCTGGCAATCACCGCCTGGTTGCCGACGTGCCTGACCCTTCATTCGGCTGAAACCGGCAGACAGCCGGACAAGTCAAAACCGAACATCATCCTCATCCTGACCGACGACGTGGGACTCGGCGACATCGGTTGCTGCGGCGGTCCTTTCAAGACACCCCGCATCGATGCGCTCGCGACCGGCGGCACTCGCTTTGAGTACTGCTATTCGACACCGCTGTGCGGCCCATCACGCTGCCAGCTTCTTACGGGCCGATACCCGTACCGCACCGGGCTGATCAATAACCAGAGCCACAACGCCGTCTCGCCGGACCGCGAGGTGATGATCCCGACCGTCCTCAAGAAAGCGGGTTACGTTACGGGCAGTGTCGGCAAGTGGGGACAGATCGCGCTTGGCCCCGGCGAATGGGGCTTCGACGAGTACCTGGTGTTCCCGGGCAGCGGACGCTACTGGAGAGACCAGACCACGACCTACAAACTCAACGGCCAGGAAAAGGACCTGCCCGAAGGCAAGTATCTTCCCGAACTCATGCACAATTTCGCCGCCGACTTCGTGGCAAAGCACAAGGATCAGCCGTTCTTCCTGTACTATCCCATGTCGCACGTCCACGGCCCGATAGTCCGCACTCCGGACAGCGGCGCCGGTGAGGACGCCAATCGGCTGTACACCGACAACGTCGAGTACATGGACAAGCTCGTGGGGAAACTCGTGGACGAACTGGATCGCCTGCAGCTTCGAAAGAACACCCTCATCCTCTTCACCGGCGATAACGGCACCGCCCGATTCGGCGTCGAACTGGCAACCGTCAACGGCCGGCCGATCAGCGGCCAGAAAGCGACGATGCTCGAAGGGGGAAGTCGCGTTCCCCTGATTGCCAATTGGCCCGGCGTAACGACCGCCGGAACCGTCAACCACGACCTGGTTGACTTCAGCGACTTTCTGGCCACGTTCGCGGAACTGGGCGGCGCCACACTGCCGGAAGGCGTGACTTTGGACAGTCACAGTTTCGCCCAGCAACTCAAAGGCCAGAAGGGCTCGCCGCGCGAGTGGGTCTACGTCGAGTTGAACGGCAAGTCCTACGCGCGCGATGCGCGCTTCAAACTGACCAACGGAGGCGAATTGTTCGACCTCTCGGAAGCACCGTTCAAAGAGAAGCCCATCGCCAAGGACTCGACCGATCCCGACGCCGCAGCAGCGCGAAGCCGATTGCAGAAAGTCCTGCAGGACCACCCCACGGCGCCCGGGAAGCAGCTGGATAACACGAAGGCGGCAAAGAAAGCCAAGAAGGCCGCGCGAAAGAAGGCTCAACCCTGATAGCATCTGATGGTTAGTGCCATTTAGGGCCCTCCCGCTGCCGGCGCGGAGGGCTTTTTCTTTTCCAGTCCGTCGATTTGCGCCTCCACGACAGCATTGACGCTGCGCAGCGGGCCAGCTAGACTTCCGCCCCCTATGCGCAGCAGAACCTGCCAATCTGCCCGCTGCTATCGCGCAGTGACGGGACGTAGTCCGGCAGGCATGCTTGAGCTGTTTTCAGATACGGAAACCGCACCATGTCCATGGATGGGACGCAGCCGGGAGAAACGGCCGAGGCCTCCGGTCTCGCGAAGCTGCTCCAGACCGTTACTTCGCAGGCAGTTTATTTTCCCAAGACGACGGTTCTATTGGCTTCGCTGGTCACGATTGCCGCCCTGGTTTTGACGGCAACGCGGCTGGGATTTCGCAACAGCCGCGCAGACCTGTTGAATCCGCACAGCGAATACCATCAGCGATGGCTTGCTTACACCCGCGAATTCGGCGACGAGGAAGACATCGTCGTCGTCGTGGAGTCCAAGCAGCCGGAGTCCGTGCTAGCGGCAATGAAGGATGTTGCCGACCGACTGGAACGGCAGCCCGACTTGTTTTGCAGGGTCATGCGCGAGTGCGACCTCACGCGACTCCGCGGCAAGAGTCTCCACTACCTCACGCCGGAGCAGCTAACCGGAATCGGCGCGTTCCTTGATCGCGCCGCACCGATCCTCAACGGAGACTGCAGTTCGCTGAACCTCGCGCAGATGGCGGGACGGATGACCGCAGGAATCGAGATGATGGCCTCGTCCCGATCCGCGCCGCCGCCGGATGCGTTCAAGGAACTGGATATCGCGACCGGGATGCTGTCGGCCGCGCTGGTATCGCCCGACGGTTACCAGTTTCCCTGGGCTGACAGCTTCGGTTCCGCTGCCCAGCTGAGGCAACTCGGCTGCAAGCCGCTGGTAACCGACGATGGCCAACTGGGCTTCGTGGTCCTGAAGCTGGCCGCGGCGGACAAGCAGAGCTTCGACCCTCACACGAAGGGAATCGATGCGCTGCGGCAGCTCGTGGCGCAAGTCAATGCACAACATTCCGACGCTCGCATCGGCCTGACGGGTTTGCCTGTGATCGAGAACGACGAGATGCGTTCGAGCCAGACCTCGATGAGTTGGGCGAGCATACTCTCGTTTGCCGGCGTGTCGTGCGTGTTCCTGATTGGTTTCGGCGGCTGGCGATACCCGACGATCGGCAACGTGGCCCTGATGGCCGGCATGGCGTGGGCTTTTGGATTTGCGACGATCGGCATCGGACACTTGAACATTCTGAGCAGCGCTTTCGGCGCGATTCTGATCGGTCAGGGGATCGACTTCGGAGTGTATTACCTGACCGGATATCTGCATCAGCGGCAGCAAACGCGGACGAGCGGTGAGGCACTCTTGTCAACGGCCCGAGTTGTGGGGCCGGGGATTGCGACCGGAGCGGTCAGCACGGCAATTGCCTTTTTTTCCGCGGGTTTCACCGAGTTTACCGGTGTGGCTGAATTGGGGATGATCGCCGGCGGCGGCATTCTCTTGTGCTTTCTGGCCGCGACGGTGTTGCTGCCCGCCATGATACAACTCTTCGACGCCAATCGGGCGCCGGACGTGATGCCGCGCCGAACGGAACTGGAACGGGTTTTGACGTGGCTGCATTGGCGCCCCGCAATCACCGTGGCCGCCATGGCTGCCCTGACCGTGGCCGCAGGTATTGGCATGACGCGTCTCTGGTTTGACCACAATCTCGCCAACCTTCAGCCGGCGGGACTGGAAAGCGTCCGCCTCGCCAAGTTATTGTTGGAGCGTACGGGACAGAATCCGTACTTTGCCCTCTCGATGGCCGAGAGCCGCGAAGACGCGCTGGCCCGCAAGGAAGCGTTCCTGCATCTGCCCTCCGTTTCGCGGGTCGAAGAAATAGCTTCCGCGGTGCCGAGCATCGATTCTCGGCGCCGGCCGCTCATCGAGCAGATTCACCGTCGGCTCGCCAACCTGCCTCGTGTTGTGCCTCGGTTCGCGGCGGTAAATGTCCAGGAGTTCGACGGCACGCTGCAGCGGCTTCAGACGATGCTCTCATTTCAACCCGAGTTGAGCCGGATCTGCCTCCGCATTCAGGCGGTCCGGGAAACGATCGGCCGGTTGTCTCCGGCCGAGGTCTGCCAACGGATTGATGCGTATCAGAATCGACTCGCAGCAGACGTCCTGACGAGATTGAACATCCTCGCAGCCGTGTCCGACCCTGAGCCGCCGCAGTGGACAGATATCACTCCGGGCCTGGCTGCCCGCTTCGTTGGCCGGTCCGGAAAACAACTGCTGAAGGTCTACAGCCGGGCCGACATTTGGGACATGCCGGCCATGGACCGGTTCATTCATGAGGTCCGCGCGGTTGACCCGGACGCGACCGGCAATCCAATGCAGATCTACGAAGCCTCGCGGCAGATGAAGCGAAGCTACGAGCATGCCGCAGTTTATGCGACGTTGATCGTGTGTATTGTTGTCTACCTGGACTTCCGCAGCCTGCGGTACACGCTCCTGGCACTTGTGCCTCTGGCGTTGGGAATGCTGCAGATGTTCGGCATCATGGGATTGATGAATGTCCCGCTCAATGCGGCCAATATGATTGTGCTTCCCTTGATCCTCGGACTGGGCGTGGATAACGGGGTGCACGTCGTTCACGACTTTTGCCGGCAAAGAAGAGGCCTCTATCGCATCACCGATTCGACAGCCAGTGCGGTCTTCATCAACTCGTTGGGCAATATGGTTGGATTCGGCAGTCTGATGATTGCCAGCCACAAGGGACTGCAGAGTCTCGGTCTTGTCCTGTCGCTGGGAATGGCCTGCGTTCTCTTGAACGCCTTGGCCATGCCAAGTCTGTTGATGCTGCTGAATCGCCGCCGCATGGACGACTGTGTTGAAGGCGAGACGACAGACCGGACCGGGCCTTTTCCGTCTCTGCGCGGCCTGGCCGATTTGTCACCGGCGTTCCGTCGCAAAGCGGCGTGAGACTCGCCTCAGTCGTCGCAGCGATATCCCTCAGGATGTACAACCCGGTGCCTCGCGGTGAGGCACCGGATCGGCCGACTCAGCAAAACATCTCCGAGGCAATCCCGCGCCGTGCCGCGTCGCAGACAGTACACTGCGGCCTATCATTGCCGACCCATGCGAACTGAATTCGAATCAGGCTGCAGAGCTGCGAACTCGCCCGGTTCAAAATCGACGGCGATCGGGCCGTCCGTTGGCTCCACGGCGCCGAGCCTCCAATTGAAACGCTGCCACCACGAGAGGTTCTTCTCCCACGTTTCCATGCACGTGCGCAAGCGTTCCGCGGTCGGGTGGTTTGCGTTCTTGCACTGGGACAGTGCGAATCGGCATGCCATCACGCTGCCGCCCATCAATACGGCGGTGGCGAGGTTGACGTAGTAGACGTCGAAAGACTCGGGGCGTTTTTCGCGATCCGGCAGTCGTTCAACGAGCGCTCGGAACAACTCCGTGGCCTGCGTGGTTCGCCCCAGCCTCAGCAGGCAGACGCCGCGCAGGTTGGCTGTTTCGTTGGAGGCAGGCGCGGCATCGAGCATGACGAGAGCCTGCTCGCAGCGACCTGAGTTTATCTCCTCGATGATCGCATGCAGGCTATCGCCTCCCCGTTCGACCGGGGCGGTGGCGGCTGTCGCATGGAACGGCGCGATTTTCGAAGTGTGGCCCTGGTCCTCCCGCACAAAGCCCGTCTCTTTCGAGTTTGACATTTGCTGTTTCTCCTGACGCTTTGGTTCGTGCTACAGGCTCGTCGCACTATCGCAAACGAGCCGGCGAAGTGGCTCCGCGACGTTCGGCGAACCTTCGAATTTGCTGCAACAAGACACAGATGAAGTTGCGTGCGAACAGCAGCGGCGGTCAGCGGATTCCGGTCGCGTCCGGAGTCCCGCGGACCTGCGCTGCGGACGACATGCCGGTCGCCAAAACAAGAAGACTCATCCGCCGAGCGAACAGTCCGGAGCGGCGGATGCGAGGCGACGGCGCGACAGCTGTTACGAGATGATCACACCCGAAGGCAGACTGACAATTCCTGCAGCGTGTGCGTCAAAGGAGGGAGCAACCGACATCGACTCAAGATCAGAAACGAACTGAGAGTAGCGAGCGGATGCGGGCAGATCGAGCAGACCTTGCCCGTTGCTTTTGAGGCACCGTCGGCGCCGAACGAGAACCAGTCGGAATTCTGCAGCGACGGACAATCGACTTGATCGAGGGGGACCGCGACCAAGGCTTCACCCCGGGAGGCGGCAAGAGACGATTCATCCCACAGGCTTGAACCGACGACCAGCGTCGCAAAGCCCAGCGCAAGCAGCCACAGAATTCTCGCGCGCAAGCGTCTCCGCATGTCGGAACGATAGTAATGTGTCCGCAAAGCGTCAAGGCGAACACAGCTGTCGATCAGTCAAGCACGGACTGAACCGCGAGCTGCGATCAGCACTGGTCAACTGCGTCCCGCAGGGATGGATCGCAAGGGCACAGCGTCCCGCAGGTCCCGAAGGCCGGCCTGTGCCTCGTGTTTCGGTCTAATAGAGAAGTCCAAGGAATTCCAGTGCCATCAATGTGGGAAGCATGCCGATACCGATCGCCACAAACGAGCATCCGGCAATCCGTTCGAGGCACGACATTCGTCGCCACGCAATGATCGTGCACGCAAGGACGGAAATCCCCGCATACAAAGAAAAGCACCCCATGCCGGGCAGTATCATGAGCACTTCGGAGCTGGCGTCCGGCCTGCGGGATTCGTTAACAGCCCACACGCATCCCATTATTGCCAGCAATATTATGGCCACGCAGACGTACGCCGCGAAGTGAGCGACAAGCGAGCCCCGCCCTTTGGCTTGCAGCGCCCGCTGCGAGTGCATTTGTGATGGAGTACTGCTGTCATGCGACTCGCAGGGATTGACCATACGCAAGCTCCCGTCATGCAGTCACCATATCATCTTCGCACAGGGAACTGCAGAGCCAAGGGCGGATTATCGTTGACGAAACATCGGCGCGAAGGACATGACGCGGGCGGCGCGGATGCGTAAGGTCAGGTGTCGGGTGGGGCAGTTGAACGCGGGTTTCGCGCGAGGTTATTCTTGGGTTGGTAACTGGCAAGACCTCGGGCTATTGCGATGGACGACAATCTGGACAACGTGCTGGATGACCGACACCTGCCGCCGATGGGTTGGCTCGGTGACCTTCGATATCCGCGGGCACCCGAGACCATCGCGGAAGCACATCTGGAAGACGGCACTTTAACCGACCTTGCAATCAAACTCGTCTATACGATCAATCGATTCACGGCCAGTTGGCTGGGCGAACGTCTGCGCATGTCTCCATCGTTGGTCCACGAGGTTGCCGAGCGGATTCTGGGAGACGGGCTGATCGAGCAGACGATGATGAGCAGTCTCGGCCAACCGGTGTACCGCGTCACTGAGCGGGGCCGCCGGCACGCCGAGCGGGCGATTGAAGTGTGCGGTTACGTGGGCCCGGCTCCGGTGAGCCTCGAGGCGTATTCCGCGATGCTCAAGCTGGAGTTTGCTCAGGCCCCGCAGGTGAAACCCGAGCACGTCATCAGCGCGCTGGCCGGTTTGGTCCTCAGCCCGCAAGCGGTCGAAATGGCAGGGCTTGCCGTAGCATCGGGCCGCAGCCTATTCGTATACGGACCTTCGGGCAACGGAAAGAGCAGCCTGGGCCGTCAGATCCATGATGCCTTGCAGGGCGATATCTGGATTCCCTACAGCATCTCGGTTCGCGGCAGCGTCATTCGAATTTACGACGAGCAGGTTCACCAGCGGGTGGATGTGGTCGGGACTCACGCGGCCCCCGTCGATCAGCGCTGGGTTCGAATTCGCCGGCCGCTGGTGGTTGTCGGCGGAGAACTGACGCTGGAATACCTTGATTTGGTTTACAGTCCATCGCTGCGTTACTACGAGGCGCCGCCGCACCTGAAGGCCAACGGCGGACTGTTTCTGGTGGATGACTTCGGACGCGAGCGAGTGGCGCCCCACCTGCTCCTCAACCGTTTCATCACTCCGATGGAACACCATTTCGATTACTTCACGCTCTCCACCGGCCAGAAGATCCAGGTCCCGTTGCGCCACGTGCTCATCATCGCGACGAACCTGACGCTCGAGTCGGTCACAGATCCGGCATTCCTCCGCCGCATGGGCTACCGGCTCTACCTGGAAGCCCCCACCCCCGAGCAGTACGCGAGGATATTCCGGAACTATGCCGAGAAAAGCGGGGCGGACGTGGCAACCGGAGCCATCGACGAGATCCTGGAGCGATACCGCTCTCAGAACCGTGAATTGCGGGCCTGCGAGCCGCGCGATCTGATCGAGCGGGCCCGCGATATCTGCACCTTCTACGGAAAGCCCCTCGACTTGTCGCCCGAGGTTCTCGACCTCGCCTGGACGGGATACTTCGGCACGTCTCCGATGGCGTCCTCCCACGAACTGCGCCGCGAAGGACAGACCGGCAGCGGCGGATCGTAGCCGAATCCGACTTTGAATCGCCGCCTCAGCCAAGATGCGGACCGGCAGACAGATTCGGGTCGGCTGGCTCGATCGCCTGGCGGTGAATGTTATCGCGGGAATGCACAAGTGAGGCGGCGTAGTTCTCGGGCACCAGGCCGTGTTGATCCGCCCAGCGCCCCACGCGCTGGGACGTGGAGACAAAGAGGTACGTGAGAGCGAAGGCGGATCCCAGAATGATGATACTGTTCATGGCTTCGACCTCCCATCGATTCATAGCCTCTCTGCATTGAATTCTAAGAATGTGCGCGTAAAGACGGTGCAAAGAATGGCGCAAACCGCATCAAGAAAGCGTCAACGACCGCAAGGTGATCGACACTTCAAGCACGTGTGTCGACGATGCAGTCACGATGCGCCTTTCGCGGTTTGCAGTGATCGGCAAAGACAACTGCCCGAATCACCAAGGGAGAAGATCCGGAAGTGCCAAGAAACGGTTTCTTTCAGAGACTATTTCCCCGGACGAATGCTGTTCGCGGCGGCACCCGGCGTTTAAATTGGCTCGGCAAGTATCGCGTGCGATTTTCGTCCGTGGCAATCCGTGATCATCCGTTGGCCTCTTCCCCTCCAGACTCCCAAGCGATCTCTGACAACAAGCGAGCACCCGATGTATGCAAACCAGATGAGCCGATGGTCGTTGTTCTTGGCGTCCTGCGTGTTGTGGTTCAGTTCGCTCTCACCGGCCGTTTCCTTAGCCGTATCGCCATCTTCGGACGAGATGGCCGAAGCGCGGCGCTGGGTGTCCGCCGCGTTTGAGGGCACTGCCGCATCCGCCCCTGCGCCGGGAATGGAAGTGATTTCGAACTTCGATCTCGTGCAGAAAGATGCGAGGTTCTCCAAGCCGCTGAAACTGGCCGGCACCCGATACGACCGCGGACTCTTCTGCCACGCGCCGAGCAAGATCATCGTGCGACTGCCTTCGCCAGGAAAGACCTTCAAGGCCGTCGCGGGCGTTGACAGCAACGAGCAGACGGCCAATGGCCAGGGAAGCGTCGTGTTCGTGGTGCATGTGGCGGGAAAGCAGGCATTCCGTTCCGCCGTCCTGAAAGAAGGCATGCCTGCGGTGCCGGTCGAGGTCGATCTTGCCGGAGCGCACGAGTTCACGCTGGAAGTCAACGACTCGGGGGACGGAATCGGCTGCGATCAGGCTGATTGGGCAGACGCAAAGATCACCCTGGCGGACGGGAAAGAAATCTGGCTCACAGATCTTACGGTTGCCGGCGGACCTGCGGTGTCGAACCCGGGCGCCCCCGTCTTCTCCTTTATGTACGACGGAAAACCTTCGTCGGAGTTCCTGAAGGAATGGAAGCTCGAGCGAACTTCCAAGCCGCTCGATGCGCAGCGAACCGAGCGGACAATGACCTACACCGACCCGAAGACGGGTTTGATTGTCCGAGTGGTGGCGATCGAGTATCGCGACTTCCCCACGGTGGAATGGACCGTGTATTTCCGCAACCCCGGCACAAGCCCCACGCCACTGCTGGAAAAAATCCAGGCGCTCGACGCGCAGTTCGCCCGCGGACATTACGGCGAATTTCTGTTGCATCACGCGGTGGGCAGTCCGTGCGCGCAGAACGACTATGCGCCGCTTGAGTCGACTCTCGAGCCGAAAACCGAGAAACGCATCGGCGCCGCCGGGGGACGGCCGACCAACTCCGACATGTCGTACTTCAACCTCGAAGTGGCGACAGGCCACGGCGTGATTGTCGTGGTCGGTTGGCCGGGACAATGGTCGTCGCTCTGGACCCGAGACGCCGACACCGGACTACATGTTCAAGCCGGACAGGAACTGACCCGCTTCACGCTCCTGCCCGGCGAAGAGGTCCGCTCTCCGCTGATTGTGCTTCAGTTCTGGGCAGGAGACTGGATCCGTTCCCAGAACGTCTGGCGCCGCTGGATGCTCGCGCACAATGTCCCCAGACCGGGAGGCAACCTGCCGCAACCCGAGTTATTCGGCTGCAGTTCACATCTTTTCAACGAGATGTGCGACGCCAATGAGGCGAATCAGAAGATGTGCATCGATCGCTACGTGGCCGAGCGGATTCCGATTGGCCATTGGTGGATGGACGCCGGCTGGTATCCGTGTGCTCCCGAAGGCTGGCCCAAGACCGGAACCTGGGAGGTCGATACGAAGCGATTCCCCAACGGCTTGCGGGCAATCAGCGACCACGCGCACTCCAAGGGAATCAAGACCATCCTCTGGTTTGAGCCCGAACGAGTTCATCCGGGCACGTGGCTCACGGAGCACCACCCTGAATGGATTTTCGGCGGTGCCGGCGGGGGACTCTTGAACCTGGGCAACCCCGAGGCTCGCACATGGCTGACCGGACACGTCGACAAGCTGTTGACCGACCAGGGAATCGATCTTTACCGCCAGGATTTCAACATGGATCCGCTCGGCAATTGGCGCAGCGCGGACGCACCGGACCGCCAGGGCATCGCTGAAATCCGTCACGTCGAAGGGTATCTGGCCTATTGGGACGCGCTGCTTGCGCGACACCCGCAGATGTTCATCGATTCGTGTGCGTCCGGCGGCCGGCGCAATGACCTCGAAACGATGCGCCGCGCCATTCCGCTGTGGCGGTCCGACTGGCGATGCGACCCGATCGGCACTCAGGCTGCCACCTATGGAATCTCGCTGTGGATCCCACTTTCCGGAACCGGCGCTCAGGAGATTGATCCCTATGTTTTCCGCAGCAACATGGTTCCGTTCACCAACTGTCTGCTGGATATCCGCAACAAGAAACTCGACTACGATCAACTGCGCAAGCTCACCTCCCAATGGCGCGACGTGTCCGCATGTTATCTCGGTGACTTCTATCCGCTGACGATGTACAGCCTCGGCAAGGACGCCTGGATGGCGTGGCAGTTCGACCGACCTGAATGCGGTGAAGGGATGATCCAGGCATTTCGCCGCGAGAAGAGCATCTTCGAAACAGGCCGCTTGAAACTCTTCGGACTCGTTCCGGACGCACGCTACGAGATCATTGATGTGGATCGCTCTGAACCTCAGCAGGCAACCGGCAGGGAACTGATGAACAAGGGCCTTCTGGTGTCGATTCCAGACCAACCCGGTGCGGCGCTGATCCGCTATCGGCAGGTCAAGTGACAACAGCGCCATGGCGTAATCAGGACTGCACTCTCCCCGGACATCAGCGCCCTTGCGTGTCGGCCGTCAAGACCGGCGTGACTTGCCGGTAACAGCGTGTATTCCGTCAGGTAGAAAGTGATTCCCGGCAAGCGCAGTCTTTACCGCAGAGACTGCCGTTTGCTGCGGATCAGCAGACGGACACATCGACGGCCACCCGCATGGCCGGCTGACCGCCGCCGATGACAACTCCCTGTATGGGGCAGACGTCGCTGTAATCGCGTCCCCAGGCCAGTGTGATATGGCGAGTGTCCGGCACCTGGTTGTTGGTGGGATCCACATCCAGCCAACCCCATCCCGGGCAGAAGACGGCGAGCCAGGCGTGGGAGGCATCGGCCCCGATCAGTTTCTGTTGACCGGGCGGCGGTTCGGTCTGCAGATAGCCGCTCACGTAGCGCGCGGCCAGGCCCATGGAACGCAGGCAGGCGATTTCCAGATGCGCGAAGTCCTGACAGACGCCGCGCCGTTTGCGCAGCACTTCGCTCGGCGGTGTGTTGACCGTGGTCGCAGTCGGATCGTAACGGAATTCATGATAGATGCGCGATGTCAGTTCGATTACCGCATCGACGAGCGGACGACCGGGCTGAAAGCTGACGGAGGCGAATTCGGCCGTATCGGATGAACAGCGAACCAGCCGCGACGGGAGCGCGAACTGTACGGCCAACCGGCATTCATCGTCGACAGGATGCGCGAGGCGATAGCGTACGTCTTCCCAGCCGAGAACCCGTGCGGCCTGAAACGACGGGCGTTCTCGCACCTCGACCACGCTGCGTACGAAGACCGACAATCGCCGATGTTCCTCGCTGATCGAGAAGTACCGCACCTCGTTGCCGAAATAATCCTGCCACGGATCGATCCTGGGCGGCGAGGGAGATATTTCCAGTTCGCAGGCTTCGCATCGCTGATAATCGAGCGTGCGGGGGATCAGGTGCGCTTGGTTGTGGCAAAGCGACACGCTTTCGCCGTAGTCGTACACGGTCTCGTGGCTGACGCGGTACAGCATGGTGCGTCTCAATGCGGCCCTGGCAGGCAATGAACGTTCATCACAGGTTGTGCGCCATTCCCGTTAATTGGCGCGATGGAACGGTGTGGGTGAGGTAAGTATGGGTCAGGCTATCGGACAGCTGTGGAAACGCACCGCCCAAATCCTCCAGAAACTGGTCGAGTCGAGTGCGGCGGCCGTGGACATCCTGGACCGCCAGCGCTTCCACGTCGGTCAGCCGCAATGCGGCCTGCGCGCCAAGCAGAATCCGCTGCTCGCTGTTCTGTCGGGTATCCTCGGACGACACCGTCAGCGCACGCACATGGCTTGCCAGAGCAGCGACCTGAAATCCCACCGCGCGCGGGTTGGTTTCATCAACGAGCAGCAGGTCCAGCACAGGAGGCAGTTGCAGCGTGGTGAGGTAACGATAGCGGTAGGTCATCGAACTGTCGGCGACTTCGAGTGCGGACTCGAGCGCGGGCAACAAGTCGGCTCGCGGTTCAACAAACAGCCTGCGGACAAGTCGCAGGATCTGCATCGCACGCTCGATGCGGCGTCCCATGTCCAGGAATCGCCAACCGGCTCCGCGAGTCATGCTTTCGGTGACCAGGCCGCTGAAGGCGGAAAGCAAGTTCAACAACTGGTTCAGCAGCCAGGCCAGATCTCCCAGACGATTCCGGTCAGGCCCTCGAGGGAACAGCAGGTCGAGGTCCATCTGGTTGACGATGCGCCATGCATCGACGGACAGTCGGTCGCGGACGATGGACGCCGTGCCGCGGAGTGCGCTGAGCGTTGACGGCAGGCCCGCCGGTCGGCTCGAGTCGAACAGAAAATCGATTACCTCATCTCTCAGGAAGTCGAAGATTCTCACCGGCGGAGTCTGTTCGCCCTGTGGCAGCGTAAGCGGCGAGTCCGACAGGCCGGTCATCAGCATGATCAGATCGGCGATGCCCGAAGGGTGGATCTCCTGCGTCATCCGGACCACGATGCTGCGAATGTGCCGGACCATTCCCTCGGCACGCTCCACATGGCGTCCCAGCCAGAACAGATTATCGGCGACTCGGCTGGGCAGATCATTGGCGCTGCGCCGCAACTCAACCGCTTTCGCCGGAGCCTGCAGGAGCGACACTCGCGCAACGGGCCGATCGGACAGGACCCAGACATCCTTGCTTCGCTGGCCCGCCGACATCGACTCGCCCAGCGAATCTGTCGTCGAAGATACTCGGGAGAGTCCGCCGGCGAGCAGCGAGTATTTTCCGCGGTGAGCAACGGCAAAGGCTCGCACACCGACATGCCAGGGAAGCAACCGGTCGCCCGACCAGACCGGAGCCGTGGAGCGAACGACTTCGGATTGAGCCGCGTACCGGTCGGGCTGTCGCCGGATCTGTTCGAGCAGTTGGGAGCGTTCGCCTCGCGGCAATTGCCGCACGACGACCGGCGGCGCGCTGCGATGCAGGAACGCGGGGCGCACAATCAACTCATCGAAGCGGGACTCGACGTACCTCAGATCCTCGGGGCGTCCACACCACCAGGTGTCGACGGACGGCAGGAGGAGGTCTTCGGAATAGTAGTGCCTGCAGATCGCTGGCAGAAACGGCAGCAGCGCCGGCGCTTCAAGAAAACCACTGCCAAGCGAGTTGGCCACCACGACCTTTCCTTTGCGCACCGCATGAACCAAGCCGGGCACACCCAACTGCGAACCGGGTTTCAGTTCGAGCGGATCAGCGTCCTCGTCCGGCACACGGCGCAGGATCACGTCGACGGGCAGTAGTCCGCCCAGGGTCTTGAGCAGGACGCGATCTCCCCGCACTGTCAGGTCCCCTCCTTCGACCAGCGTATAGCCGAGGTATCGGGCCAGATATGCATCTTCGAAGTAGGTCGCACTTCGCGGTCCCGGCGAGAGCAGGACCACGTGCGGGTTATCGCGGCTCAACGGCGCCGACGAAAGCAATGTCTCGCGCAGCGCGATAAAGAACGGCGCGAGCCGCTCGACCTGCAACCGGTGAAAATCCACGGGCAGGATGCGTGAGAGCACGACTCGATTTTCAACTGCATAACCGGCACCCGACGGTCCCTGCGTTCGATCCGCCAATACTCGCCATTGACCGTCGGATTGCCGGGCCAAGTGCGCTGCATAAAGGTGCAGGAAGACGTTTCCGGGCACCCGCAGTCCGTGACAGGCCCGCAGGAAACCGGGATGCCCGTAAACGAGGTCGGCGGGCAACAGACCACGATGCAACAGGTCCTGAGGACCATAGAGATCCGCGAGGATCTGATTCAGCAATCTCGCCCGCTGCTCGAGCGCCGAACTCAGCCGGTTCCATTCAGTCTGGCTGAGCAGCAGAGGCAGCGCGTCGAGTTCCCAGGGACGATCCGGGCCCTGGGGCGCGCCCGCCACGTTGTAGGTCACCCCGTTTTCGCGGAGCAACCGGCGCGTCTGGTCAGCGCGCTGAGCCAAACCGACTGGTCCCAGTTCGGAGAGGCCTTGGGCGAATTGCTCCCAGGTGCCGCGCACACGGCCTTCCGGGCCAAGCATCTCGTCATAGACGCCGGCCAGTGGAAGGTAACCGGAAAACAGTCCGCCTGGCTGTTCGAAATCCACTGTTTCCGTAGAAATTGTCATTGCCTGTGGTTCATTCGATCCTTGATACGTCTCCCGTTCGTTGGCGCGTAAGTATAGCGAAGAGTCTGTATGTTTTATCGGGGATGAAGCCGGAGCCTCCTACAGTCGAGCGTTGCCCGGCGGCGCAGCATCGCTGGTTCGCCGGAGATCGAGTGTCATCGGGTAGTCGGGATTTGTTTCGACAACGGGAATCGCGGCGGGACCTCCCGTGTGCCCCATCGCAAAGAACCTCGCCGCGCGGCGGCTTTCGGCCTCGTACGCGTTGACGGGAAACCTCTCGAAGTGCCGGCCGCCGGGGTGGGCGACATGCCACGTGCAGCCGCCGATGGAACGGCCGTTCCAGATATCAAGGACATCGAACACGAGGGGCGTGTGCACGGGGATGGTCGGGTGCAGACACGAAGGAGGCTGCCACGCGCGGAATCGGACACCCGCCACGAATTCGCCGACGGTGCCCGTGGGATGCATCGGCACTCTGCGGCCGTTGCATGCCACGATGTGCCGCTGATCGGTCATTCCGCGGACCTTGATCTGGATGCGGTCGAGCGACGAATCCACATACCGTGCCGTGCCGCTGCTGGCGACCTCTTCGCCGAGCACGTGCCACGGTTCGATGGCCTGGCGCACTTCGATTTCGATATTCCGGTGGGCGACCTGTCCGATAAGCGGGAACCGGAACTCAAAGTGCGGGGCAAACCAATCGAGTTCAAACGGGTAGCCCGCATCCCGCATTTCTTCGAGAACTTCGGAGAAATCCGCCGACACGAAGTGAGGCAGCATGAAGCGGTCGTGCAAGGCCGTGCCCCAGCGAACCAGGCGTTCGCGATAGGGAACTCGCCAGAATCGGGAAATCATGGCTCTGAGCAGCAGTTGCTGTGTCAGGCTCATGCGCGCATGCGGCGGCATTTCGAACGATCGCAATTCGACAAGCCCCAACCGCCCCGATGCTGCGTCCGGCGAAAAGAGCTTGTCGATACAGAACTCGGTCCGATGCGTATTCCCCGTCGCGTCGACGAGCAGATGACGAAACACTCGATCCACCAGCCACGGCGGCGCCGGGCCCTTTTCGGGAATCTGGCGGAAAGCGATTTCCAGTTCGTGCAGCGTTTCGGTCCGAGCCTCGTCCACGCGAGGCGCCTGGCTGGTGGGACCGATGAACAGTCCGGAAAACAGATAGGACAGCGACGGCCGGTTGTTCCAGTAAGCCACCAGGCTGCGCAGCAGATCGGGCCTCCGCAACACGGGGCTATCCGCCGGTGTGGGTCCGCCAATGACGATGTGATTCCCGCCGCCCGTGCCGGCATGCCGGCCGTCCAGCTGGAATTTCTCCGGCCGCAACCGGCTTTGGCGAGCTTCCTCGTACAAGGTCGTGGTGTTTTCGACCAGTTTTTTCCAGTTGTGTGCCGGCTGCAGATTCACCTCGATCACGCCCGGGTCCGGCGTCACTTTGAAATGTTCAAGGCGAAAGTCGTAGGGCGGAGCATAGCCTTCCATGCGCACCGGAATATCGAGATCTGCCGCGGCGGTTTCGACCGCGGCCACCAGATCCAGGTAATCTTCCAAGTAGGGTACCGGGGGCATGAACACGTGCAGTACGCCGCCTCGTGCCTCGACACACAGAGCCGTGCGCACGACCTGCTCGGGAGAAGCCGCTCGCCATGCCACGCGGCGGCGAGAAGTTCTCCGCAGCGTGGCCGTACCTCCATGTTCTCCGTCGCGGGCTTCATACGGCGGGAATTGAAACGAGGCGCCCTCGCTCCGAGCGTTCTCCGGGGCGCGACGCCTGCCGTTCGAAGGAGAAGCCGACACGGCCCGCTGCGATTCCTGCGGCAACGGATCTCGCGGCTCAAGTGGATCTCGCTCGGAGAGCATCGGCAACTTTTCGGGCGGAGCCCAGGGGAGAGAATCCAGCGGAAGTCGATAACCCAGAGGTGAATCGCCGGGCAGCAGGAACATGGCACCCGGCCGGAACAGCCAAGCGCCGCTATCCCACCGTGGACCATCTCGTCCGACGAGCCGCGGCCGCAACGGCAACACGTACCCTGCCGGCTCGTTCAAACCGCGTTCGAAAATGCGGGCCAGACGCGCACGCTCTTCTTCGTCCTGTAGATTGGAGGTCAGCGGATCGACGTTGGCGGGCAGACGGCGTTCTTTCCAGAGGTAATACCATGCATCCTCGTAAGCGGGCTGCACGCATTCCTCCGGCACGTCCAGCAGTTCGGCCAGTCGGCAGATCATTGCTTTGGCTTCGGCCGCCTGGCAACTCTGCCCCATTTCGTCGTGCGCGACCAGTCGGGGTTCTTTCCAGATCGCCACACCGTCACGGCGCCAGTAGCAACTCAAAGCCCAGCGTGGCAACGATTCGCCCGGATACCACTTGCCCTGCCCAAAATGCAGCAGCGGGCCCTGGCCGAACTTGTTTGCCAAACGCTTGAAGAGATTGCCGGCGGCCTTGCGTTTGCCTGCGCCGAGCGCGGCCGTGTTCCATTCGGGACTGTCCAGATCGTCCGCCGATACGAACGTCGGTTCGCCACCCATTGTCAGATGAACCGCATCGGCTTCGAGCGCCGCATCGACCAGTTGCCCCAGAGCGCCGATGCGAGTCCATTGCTCGGCGCTGTAGGGAAGCGTCACTCGCGGATCTTCATGAATGCGTTGGACGCTCATCGCGAAGTGGAATTCCGCCTTGCACTCGCTGACCGACCCTGTGATGGGTGCGGCAGATCCGGGGTTCGGCGTCGCGGCAAGCGGCAGATGTCCTTCCCCGGCGAGCAGTCCGGATGTCGGATCGAGCCCGACCCAACCGGCTCCCGGCAGATAGACTTCGGCCCAGGCATGCAGATCGCAGAAGTCCCTTTCGGTTCCGGACGGCCCGTCGAGTGCGGGCACATCCGACTTGAGTTGAATGAGGTAGCCCGACACAAAGCGGGCGGCCAGTCCGAGGTTTCTCAGAAGCTGCACCATCAGCCACGCCGAGTCGCGGCAGGAACCGCTCTGCAATTCGAGGGTCTCTTCACAGGACTGAACTCCCGGTTCCAGCCGGATGACGTACTGAATCAGTTCCTTGAGGTGCCGGTTTACATCGACCAGAAAATCGACAGTGCCGGTGGAACCGCGGGGAATGCGGTCCAACAAGGTCTTCATGCGGGGACCGCAGGGCAGGGCGTTGAGAAACGGGCGCAGGTCTTTCCGCAGTTCTTCCGGGTACTCGAATGGAAGCTCGCTGGCCGTCTCCTCCAGAAAGAAATCGAACGGATTGACGACCGTCATTTCCGCGACGAGATCTACCTCGACGGAGAATTCCGAGGTCGGCTGCGGAACCACGAGCCGTGCAAGATAGTTGCCGTGCGGGTCCTGTTGCCAGTTGAGAAAATGCCTGTCCGGAGCGACCTTCATCGAGTAACTGCAGATCGGCGTCCGGCAATGCGGTGCCGGCCGCAACCGCACGACCTGCGGCGACATGGACACGGGCCGATCGTACCGATAGCTGGTGCGATGGTTCAATGCGACGCGGATGGTCATGGTGCGGTTCCTGGAGGACGGCCTGCGGCTGGGCGGATTGCGTGACGGCGTCGGCTTCCCGGCCTGTTACGAATTCGCAGCCGAGGAGTGTTGCTGCTGAGTGTCTGCCGACGTGCGGCCTGCTTCTCGGCCTGCTTCGGTTGAAAAGAAGCTCTCCGAGATGGCATCACCTACGAGGTTCAGCTTGGTCTGAAAGCTGTCGATGAATTCGTGCAGGCCGCCGCTGATCACTTCCTGGATATGCGCGTAGTCCAATTCGGCGCGCAGACGCCCGAGTCGCTGTTCGGCTCGATTCCGAAAGCTCCCTGAGCTTCCGCCGGTAATCAACAGAAGCGACTGCTCGGCGCGGGCAAGGCAGAACCGCATTGCTCGCGGGAAATCGGGATTCAGAATCAGGAACTCAGCGACATTGGCTGGTTGGATGCGCCCGTAGGATTTGCGGTACATCTCGAGCGCATTGGTGGATTTCAGCAGTGCTGCCCACTGATTGCCGTCCAGTGAAGTGCCGACATAGGCAGGACTCGGCAACAGCAGGTAGTACTTGACGTCAAGAATTCTCGATGTCTTGTCCGCTCGCTCGAGCAGTCGGCCGAGCCGGCGGAAGTGCCACGATTCGCCGCGCGACATCGTTGCTTCGGCCACGCCCTCCAGAACGTAGCCCGACTGTTTGATCTGGCTGAAGAAATCAAACGGTGACTCCTGTACTTTCTGCGGCTCCGCGGATCGCACCATCAAGTAGAACTTGTTCAGTTCCTCCCACATGGCCGAGCTGATGACGTCTCTCGCGGTGCGCGCGTTCTCGCGCGCGACTTGCAGGCACGAGAGAATCGAATTGGGATTGCGCTGGTCAAACGTCAGAAACTGCAGGACGTTTTCCTGTGTAGCCCGGCCGTACCATTCCTCGAAGGCGCCGTGGTCGCCCGTGGTCGAGACGAGGGGCGCCCACTCGCCGGCCATGTCGGGGCCGATGTCCAGCGACAGATTAAGATTCACGTCTATGAAACGCGCCACGTTTTCGGCGCGCTCGACGTAACGGCTCATCCAGTAGATTGAATCAGCGACTCGGCTCAACATGATCCGCTATCCTTCTGCAACTCTCGACGGGCCATTCGCCTGCGGTACCCGGTTCTGAAGGACCCATGTGTCCTTGCTGCCGCCGCCCTGCGACGAGTTGACGACGAGAGACCCTTTCGTCAACGCGACGCGAGTCAGGCCTCCCGGAAGAATGTAGATGCTCTCGCCGTAGAGGATGTAGGGACGCAGATCGACGTGCCTTCCCTCCAGGTGGTCTCCGACTATGGTCGGCACGCGCGACAGCGAGAGCATCGGCTGAGCCACGTAATTCCGCGGGTTTGTCAGAATCAACTCGCGGTACCTTGTGCGTTGTTCAGCGGTGGATCGCGGCCCCAGCAGAATCCCGTATCCGCCCGATTCGTTGGCCGGTTTGATCACCAGTTCATCCATGTGCGCCAGCACGTGTGACCGCTGCTTCTCATCGCTGCAGAGATACGTCGGCACATTGGGCAGAATCGTCTCTTCGCTCAGATAGTACTTGATCATCTGCGGCACATAGGCATAGACCGCTTTGTCGTCCGCGATCCCGGTTCCGGGGGCATTTGCCAGAGCCACGCGGCCCGCCCGGTAGACGTCCATCAATCCGGGAACACCCAGCGCTGAATCGGCTCGAAATGTCATCGGATCGAGGAAGTCGTCGTCGATGCGGCGATAGATTACGTCCACCCGCTTGAGCCCGCGCGTAGTGCGCATGCACACAAAACCGTTCGACACGATGAGGTCCGACCCCTGCACCAATTCCACTCCCATCTGCCGAGCCAGAAAGCAATGCTCGTAGTAGGCCGAGTTGTAGATGCCCGGAGTCAGCACAACCACGACTGGGTCTCCGGTCGTGGGCGGCGAAATGTACTGCAGCATCTTCAGCAATTGCTCGGGGTAATCTTCCACAGGCGTGATCGACATGCCGTCAAACAGCTTGGGAAACGTGCGCTTCATCACCTCGCGATTTTCCAGAACATAAGACACGCCCGATGGACATCGCAGATTATCCTCCAGGACGTAGATCTGACCCTGTGCGTCTCGGACCAGATCGGTTCCCGTGATGTGGCACCAGATCCCCCGCGGAGGCGTCAACCCGACACACTGCGACAGAAAGTTCTTGCTCGTCTTGATCATCTCGGCAGGAAAAACACCGTCCCGCACAATCCGCTGATCGTGGTACATGTCCTGAATGAACGCATTCAGTGCCGTAATGCGCTGTCGCAATCCCGCCTCGATCCACCGCCACTCACCACTTTCGATCACCCGCGGAATCAGGTCGAACGGCCAGATCTTCTCCGTGCCCCCCTCGTGCCCATAGACATTGAACGTGATGCCCATGTTAAGCATCGCCTGATCAGCTGCCCGCTGTCGCCGCGACAGTTCTTCGCTGTTCAGCGTTTTGAGCCGCATTGCTAGCAACTCGGCACGGGGCCAGGGGCGACCATCCGCCTGGAAGAGTTCGTCGTAATAGCCATTTGTGTCGTAATCAGAAAACCGCAGATCCATACCGACGGAATAATCATCAACAGCTATCGACACGGTTTACTCTCCCCTGCAAGAACGTCCATGCACACCGACCGAGCAGCACGTGCACTTCCTTTGGGCAGGCAGATATATTCCCCCCACTTTTCTCCACTCTTCAGACAACTAGGCAACTGGCATGCCGTAGCGTGAACTTCTGAGCGCAGCGTCGCTGACAGACACCCACCCTGCGTCTCCCGCGACAACAGACACCCACACGAAACTCCTTTGATAACAGACACCCACACGGCGCCGGCGTGAGGAGTGTGGGTGTCTGTGTCCGGAAGGGGCCGGAGGAGGATGGGTGTCTGTGTGCTGAGGGAAAATCGTGCGGAGCAGGCGCGGGGCAGCGATCAGAGCGTGATCAGAAGGCGATCAGGGAGGAGGGACTCGC
>CAIPEB010000568.1 GCA_903863885.1 uncultured Planctomycetaceae bacterium
CGTATAGGAACGGGATCTTCACGCGGCCCTGGATCACGGTCAGGGCTTCGGTGAGCGCCGTGTCTTTGATCTCGACGTTCAGTTTTTCGTACAGCGTCGGCGCGACCTTAAAGGGCGAGTCCTGTGCCGGCCAGCCCACGGGCCAGAATTCTTCCAGCTGCCTGGTTTCGGCGATGACCAACTGCAGCGTTTTGGGGCCGTTGCGCCGCGGGGCAAAGACCAGGCCGAGCGGCCGGAGAACGGCGGCCAGCGCGGTGCCGCAGGTGAGCCCCTGCAATTCATCCTCGACCGTCTCGTTGCGTGCGAAGGCTGCCTTGGCCTCGGCCGTTACCTCGAACGGCATCTCCGTGGACTTCACCATCTGACGCGCCATGTCGCCCGCCCGCTGGCCCTTGGTCGCAAAATCCACGGGCTTGGCCAGCAGATCATGAAACTTGACCAGCTGCTCGCTCGACAGACCGAATGCCGCAGTGCCTTCGTCCGGCTGCCGAGGTCCTTCCGCCCGCAGTTTTTCAAACCACGTCGAAATCGCAGTGCGATCGCCCGGCGAAAACTCGGCGCCCGGCAGACGCAGCCGATTGCGGGCGGTCAGAAGGCCCACGACGTGATACCGCGGCGCCGACTCGGTGCCCCGGTTCTCGACCGTCTCGCGCTCGTCGCCCGAAGCCGAGCGGATACGCAGCGTGGCGTTGGGCACCGCCTTCATCGTCTCGATCCACTTCTGCGGCATGTCCATCGACACGCCCCGCTCGGTCAGCAGTTCGATATCCACGCTCGGTTCCGCACCGAACGTGCACAGGATCGCTGCCAGAAGGACTTGATGCATAGTGACCGATCTCCTCGCTTGACCGGGTAGGCCACGGATGGGCACGGATCAAACACGGATGAAGCAAGCTGCCGTCCGTGAAAATCCGTGTTGGTCCGTGGCCTCCTGCCTCCTGCCTCCTCCCTGCAGCCTACAGCCTACAGCCTGCTTCGATTATACGTCAGCCGTTGCGTGCCTGAGGGCAAGGCGCCAGAATGAACAGCCAAATTGAATGAACGCCCAAGTCGTCCGGTTGTTTCCGCCAACTTCCAGGAGCAGTACCGCATGGCACGCCCCGTGACCCTGTTCACCGGCCAATGGGCCGACCTGCCGATCGAAGAGATGGCCCGCAAGACCAAGGAGTTCGGCTACGACGGGATCGAACTGGCCTGCTGGGGCGACCACTTCGAGGTGGATAAGGCGATTACCGACGACGGGTACTGCTCGCGGAAGCGGGAACTGCTGGACCGCCATGACCTGCAGTGCCATGCGATCAGTTCGCATCTGGTCGGCCAGGCCGTGCTCGACCGGATCGACGAACGGCACAAGCAGATCCTGCCGCCCGGCGTGTGGGGCGATGGCGATCCCGACGGAGTGAATGCCCGCGCGGCGGAAGAAATGATGCACACGGCCCGCGCGGCCCAGAAACTCGGCATAAGCATCGTCAACGGATTCACCGGCTCGAGCATCTGGCATATGAACTACTCGTTCCCGCCGGTCTCCCAGAAGATGATCGACGCGGGCTTCGATCTGCTCGCCGAACGCTTCAATCCGATTCTCGATGTGTTCGGCGAATGCGGCGTGAAGTTCGCGCTGGAGGTCCACCCGACGGAAATCGCGTTCGATATCTACACGGCCGAAATGGCCCTGAAAGCACTCGATTATCGCGAGGAGTTCGGGTTCAATTTCGATCCCAGCCATCTCTACTGGCAGGGGGTCGATCCGGTCGAGTTTCTCCGCGCGTTTCCGGACCGCATTTTCCACTGCCACATCAAAGACGCGATAACCCGCCTGAACGGCAAGTCCGGCATCCTTTCCAGTCATTTGAACTTCGGCGATTCGCGACGAGGCTGGGATTTCCGCAGCCCCGGCCGCGGCGCGGTAAACTTCGAGGAAATCATCCGCACACTCAACGACATCGATTACCAGGGACCCCTGTCCGTTGAATGGGAAGACTCGGGCATGGATCGCGAGTTCGGAGCCCGTGAAGCAGCCAACTTTGTGCGAAACCTCGACTTCCCGCCCAGCGGCCGGGCGTTTGACGCGGCGTTTGATGAGCGGTAGCGGGGAGGCCACGGATGGGCACGGATGAAACACGGATGGTTTGCGCATGCGTACTGCTGTCTGCGCTCTTAGCGTTTGCAGTTCATGCGGCGGATGAGCCAGTCGCAAAAAGTGAGCCTGTTTTTAAAGATGAAGCGGGCTATGCGGCGAGTCTCGAAGCGTTGGCCGGGAAATGTGATTCGCTGGGATTGGCCGGCGAGGCACGCGTGACTCGGCAGTGGATCGTGCGGCGCGAACCAGGCCGGCAGTACTTTTTCGTCGTCGCCGAACAGGATCCGACGCAACCGGCCGACGACGCGCCGACCGTCGTCAAACAATGGCATTCCCACTTTCGTGATCTGCGCCGCGATTATGCGCGCGTGCTGTGGGAATCCGCACTGGCGGACGCAGAGGCCAGGCGGCCTGCCGCGGCCTACCGGAAAGTCCACGAAGTCCTGCGCGAGGATCCGGACCACGCCGAGGCGCGGCGCGTGCTCGGCTACAAACGCAGCGGCGATCGCTGGCAGCCATCCGAACGCATCCGCACTCAGAGCGGCCGCACGCTGCCGCCGACGGTCGGATGGAAACGCAATGAATGCGTGCGGGTCGATTCGCCCCACTTCCACATCACCACCGACGCGCAGACGTCCGTGGCCAACGCCATGGCCGCTCGATTGGAAGTCCTGCACGATGTGTGGCGGCAACTGTTCTTCACCGCGTGGAGTTCCCCGGAGCAACTGCAGCAGGTCATGCGCGGCAAGCGGCAGTTCCCCGCCCCCGGCGCTCGATACGAGATCGTCCTGTTCCGCGATCGCGACGAGTATGTAAGGCAGTTGAAACAGGTCGAGCCGCAGATCGACGTGACGAAAGGCTACTATCAGAAGGGAACCCGCACGGCCTTTTTCTACGCGGGAGACGATTCGCCCGCGGCGACGCAGTACCACGAAGTGACCCATCAGCTCTTCCACGGCTGCACCGGCGCATCGGTCGATCCGGGCGAGCATGCGGATTTCTGGATCGTGGAGGCAATGCCGCTGTACATGGAATCGTTCGAGCCGCACAACGGCTACTGCACGCTCGGCGGTCCGGATTCCGAGCGGCTGCAATATGCCCGCGCGCGGCGATTGAACGAGAACTTCTACCTTGCGCTCGACCAGCTTGTGCCGCTGTCGCGAACCTCGCTGCAGCAACACCCCGATCTGCGCGCGATCTACACAGAAATTGCCGGCCTGGCCCATTTTCTGATGGACAGCCAAGACGGGCAGCTGCGCGACGCCGCCATCGAATACGCTCGGCGGGTCAACTCGGGCGACGTGCCGGCCGACCTGCTCACGCGGCTTGCCGGCAAATCGTTCGCCGAACTGGATGCGATGTACTTCGAGTTCATGAAGACGATACCCAAGCAAGAGGCCACGGATGGGCACGGATGAAACACGGATGGGAAATGCCTTTATCCGTGAAGATCCGTGCTCATCCGTGGCTTCCCCTCCCGAACACGGAGAGACGTACGATGTCAGACACTTCCCCGCGTCCGTGGATCCTGGCGGAGACGAATTACACGTTCACGCGCGAGCATCGCTACGAAGTGGCCGTGCTGCCGTTCGGAGCAACGGAACCGCATAACCTGCACCTGCCGTACGGCATGGACCTGTTCGAGGGGACGCTGATCGGCGAGCGTGTTTGCGAAGCGGCGCATGCGCGAGGGGCGAAAGTGGTGCTCCTGCCGACGATTCCCTACGGCACGGAAACCAATCTGCGGGCGTTTCCGCTGGCGATGAACCTGAACCCCTCGACGCTCCTGGCTGTGCTGAGGGATCTGGTCGAATCGCTCGAGAAAAGCGGCGTGACCAAACTGCTGCTGCTCAACAGCCACGGGGGCAACGATTTCAAGCCGATGCTCCGCGAACTGTACGGCAAGACCGGCGTGCATCTGTTTCTGTGCAACTGGTATCAGATGATCCTGGACCGGTACGACGAGATGTTCTCGCAGCGGGACGACCACGCGGGCGAGATGGAGACCTCCTTTGCGCTGGCCAACTTCCCGCACCTGGTGGTCCACACCGCGGACGGTCGCCTGGCCGCCGATGAAGGGCAGCCCGCGCGCACGCGGTTCGAGGCCGTCAATCGCGGCTGGGTCTCGATCACGCGCCCCTGGCATCTGCTCACGCGTCACGCGGGAGTCGGCAATCCGATGTCGGCGACTGCCGAGAAAGGGCAACGCATGATGACGCTGATCGTCGAGCGGCTGGCCGATTTTCTGGTGCAGTTATCCCAGACCCCCGCCGACGCCAGCTTTCCCTTTGTGCCGCGCGAAAGCTGAAACGCGTTTCGCCAATTATCGCCTTCTGCTCTGAGTCCTTGGGGCCGTCATGTTGCGACTCAGGCTGAACAACCGTTTGGTGTCGGGCGTCCGGACATTTGTGGCAAAATGCGAACCGGAGTCCTTCGTCCCGAAGGGACAGACCTATCAAAGCCCGGGGCAAGACAAGGCGAGCGC
>CAIPEB010000569.1 GCA_903863885.1 uncultured Planctomycetaceae bacterium
CAACTTGAGCAACCGGTAGCGAACAAACGCTGCCGTTGGGTTATAGGAAAGGCCGACGTCGCAAGACGCCGGCCTTCTTGCGTTCCAGGGCCTGTTGTGCCAACGAGTTAGGACGAGGGTGTCCACACGTGGCTCTCGGTCCGTCGTTCGCGCGCGACTCACACCCGCGCTCTCACGGACGCCACTCGACCCCATTTCCGCCCCAAACTCTCGCCACTCTCGCAGTCTCGCGCCGTCCGGGTTATCGAGGAGTTGCGACCGCTCAATCGGTCGCAACCCTTTCGCAACTAGCCCCCATGCGGCTGGTATTTCGCGATGGCCACAGGGCGACGGGTCCGGCCAGTCGCCACCTGTCCAATCAACTTCTTCGCCAACGGACAGTCGGCACGTTGATTCCGAGATGGCAAAATGAGGACCAACGGTGGTACCGATCCCAGTCGGTGGCCACGTGTGTTGGAAACCGAACGTTTGATGACTCGCGGTGACTGCCCCGGGTCAGAGTACATCCATTTCCCTGCTTCGGGCCAGCCTGCTGGCACGGTCGTGTGCGCCTACTATACTGACCGGCGCAGTTCGACGTGCCTGGAAGTGCAGGATATGCATCGTGCGACAACTTTATTGGAAGAACGGCACAATCGCAGCCGCAACCCTGGCCATACTCCTTATCGGAAGCGCCGGCCGGGCAACCGATCCACCCGAGATCCCGTACGTTTCTGCGTTGCAGGGCGCCGACGTAGTCCAAAAGAAGATGGCCACCGAGCTCCCCGGGGCACTGATCCTGGGCAATGGCGACCTGAACGGCATTCTCTGGGTTCACGAAGGGCGGCTGCGGTTCTCGATCACCAAGAACGACGCCTGTGACGCGCGGCTCGAGACGGCCGACGATCCCGAGATTACGCGGATCGACATTAAGAACCGAAAGTGGTCCAACACCGCCTTTCCGCCTTCCTTGCGCAAGCCCTATCCGTGTCCCATGATCTGCGGCCATGTCGAGTTTTCGGGTGATGCTGCCGGTGAACGCTCACCGTCATGGGCTGCGGTTCGGCAAGAGGGCCAGTCGACCATCGACTATGACAAGACCGGCAAGATGGTGATAGCCACGATCCAGGGACATGCCGGCAACAGCGCCGGGTGGGGCTTTGCTCCGAAAGCGACTGACCAGATACAACGCGTCACGGCGAGACTGTCCGGCAACGCGAACGCCCAGTGGTATTTGCATTTTGTTGGCCCCGATATCGCCTCGGGCTGGCAGCCGGCGACCGAGGTCGCGTCCGACGTAACGTTTGAGATACCCGCCGGCTCGAAGCTCCAGCGCATCGACCTCTATATCTGGACGAACGACGGGAAGCCGGCCGAGATCCGACTGCACTCGGTAATGACCGACGGCAACGCGCAGTCGCTGGCCGGCGCCGGAACGACGACTTCCCTGCAAAGCAAACTCGATCTGGCCCGCGCTGTGGGGACTGTCACGGGTACGGACGGCATGAAGGTGGTCGGCCGCGTGCTGGCGGGCCGTAATGCGGCGGTCTTCGAAAGCACCGGCCCGGTCTCGCTCACTCCTTGCGCCGCCGACTTCATACCCGCCTCGAAAGGTGGCACACGCGCCGGCGCCGACTGGGTGCTGACCGAGGTCCCCGGCGACGTCGACTGGCCGGGGATGACGTTCGCAATCGCCCACGCCGCCAAGTCAGCGCGTCATGCGGTGGCTGTGGTGACTTCGCTTGAAGCGGACGATCCGGTTGATGCGGCCGTGAGACTGGCCAATCAGACGCTGGCCGAAGATGCCAACGTACAAATCGCTGCGCACGAGGCGGCCTGGCAACAGTTTTGGGCCACCTCGGGCATCTCGCTGGACGATCCATATCTGGAAGGGGTCTGGTATCGGAACTTGTATTTCCTCCGCTGCTTCAGCAAGCCGGGGGTGCCGCCGATCGGCCTGTTCATGGGCTGTGCCACGGATGTGATGCCTTGGCACGGAGTGGCCACCACCGATTACAACTTCGAGCAGTGTTTCTGGCCGGCTTACGTCTGCAACCATGCCGAGCTGGCCGAGCCGTACAACCGCTTCATGGTCGACTACTTGCCGCGCGGAAAATGGTTTGCCAAAGAGACGTACGGTATCAACGGTGCTTTCTATCCGGTCAATCACTTCAACCACCAGATCAACGACCCGGCCGTCTGTAAGTCGAAGAACCGGCACATGAATTTCTACTTCCCCTGGACTTATGTGCCGGGTGCCAACGGTTGGCAGGCGCAGAATGTCTGGCTCGCCTACCTTTACCATCCAGACCGACAATTCCTGGAAACCGACGCCTACCCGATCGTCAAAGAGATGGCCATCTTCTATGCCGAATTCCTTCAGCAATGTGAGCGAACGCCGCAAGGCAAGGCGATCTACGGCCCGACCTATAGCCCCGAGCACCGCGGCTTTGGCGAAAACGACACACCCTGCGACATCGCATTCACTCGCTTTACGTTAAAGGCTGCCCTGCAAGGCGCCGAGACTTTAGGGTGCGACGCCGAGTTAGTGAAGAAATGGCAAGCAGCTCTGGCCATCGTTCCCGATTACTCGATCGTTCCCGACAGCGATCCGCCGATCGTCTCGGATGTCCGCGGCGGTCAGCCGATCACCTACAACGTGGCTGTGCCTGTGCTGCCAGTCTTTCCGGTCGGCGAGGTCACTTGGTGGTCGCCCGAAGACGAGAAGAAACTCTTCGCCCACACGATCGAGACGCTTTCCTGGACCGGCTACAACTCGACGATGATCATGGCCGGCGCCCGTGCCCGGTTGAGCATGCCGGGGACCCACGAGTGGATCACGAACGTCTTTCAGCAGCGGCAAATGCCCAGCGGCTTCTTCGTAATGCTGGGAGAAGGTTACGGCCATGATGCTCGCGGCAACTACTCCGAACAAGTCGCGGCCGCCGGTATCGTCGGAGAGATGCTGATGCAGAGCGTCGGCGGCATCGTGCGTCTGTTTCCGGCATGGCCGATCGACAAAGATGCCCATTTTCAGCGGTTGCTCGCGGAAGGCGGCTTCGAGATCTCCGCCTCGCAGGTCGGTGGCCAGGTAACTCAACTCCAGATCGACTCCACCGCCGGTGGCCAACTTCGACTATTCAGCCCCTGGCCGCTTATCACGGTTCATCGCGACGGTGTGTCGGAGACATTGAAACTGGACGACCGCGGGATCGTCCAACTGACAACCCATCCAGGAGACTCGGTACAATTTACTCCTGGTGAAACGGAGATGAAGTAGCGGGATAGTTCATCAAGACCAGTCGGCGGCGCGGCCCAGTTCACATCTCCCGGTAACGCCAACCGCTCACCCGCAAAGGACCTGTTGCGTGAATTGGCTGGCAAGCAGCGGCCGGAGCGCACCATCGTGATTGGCACTGGTGATTTGTCAGACAACCCTTATGGATTCGCCGCATCTGTCCCCCTCGCGACTGCGTTTATGTTTACAGGCGGGGCGATGGCGATTCAACTCGACCGCATCCGGTCCTTGGTTTCTGCCAAAGCCGTCGTCGCCGGCAATGTGTTTCAATTGCGGGGGGACTTCTGGCAGGTCTCGTCCGACGGCAAAACAGTCATTCTGAAAGACACTGTCGGCATGGGATTTATTGCCCGGCTGATCGCGGAACCCAACCGGGAGATCCCCGCTGTCACCCTGCTGGCGGTTCGCGTCGGTATTGATCCGCTGGTCGCCAGTGGTTCGTCTGGTGAGTTACTCGACGACCAAGCTCGCAACGAGTACGGTCGCCGGTATCGCGAGTTGCAGGACGAACTGCAAGAGGCGAGAGAGAATCACGACCTCGGCCGGATTGAGCAGCTCGAGTTGCGATGGATCAATTGGCGAAGGAGCTGGCCAGCGCCACCGGGCTTGGCGGCCGGTCACGCAGGAAATCGGATATCGAAAGGGTGCGCAAGCAGGTGTCGATGGCGGTTGCGCGCGGTATGGAGAAGATCGGCGAAGTGCACGAGGCGTTGGGCCGGCACCTGGTGGACAAGATCACGTCCGGCCTGACATTCCGGTATGCCATGGACGGCGATATGAACTGGCAGACGTGACGGTGGAAAGCCATCTAAGCTGTGTACCTGAATCGAGTTTTGTGGGTAATGAAACGCCGATAATAACCCGCACTTTTTCAGGCGTTCGAAACGAGTTCGGCCCTCTCAACTTGAGCAACCGGTAGCGAACAAACGCTGCCGTTGGGTTATAGGAAAGGCCGACGTCGCAAGACGCCGGCCTTCTTGCGTTCCGGGGCCATTCGTGGCAACGAGCTGCGACGAGGGTGTCCACACCGGGCTCCAGGTCCGCGACTCGCACCCACGCAGTCGCGGCCGCCACTTTGCCCCGTTTTCGCCCCGAAGTCTGACCCGTCTCTGACTCCCGCGCGGCCCGGGTTATCGAGGAGTTGCGAGCGCTCAATCGGTCGCAACCTCTGCTGTGCCCTTCCGTTCGCGGAGTGGTCAGGGGGGACGCTATCGCTGTCGGTTAAGCCGATGACGTGGAACGCCCCCTTGCCGGGAATCTACCAGATCATCCCCTCACTTCACCTTCTTCAAAGGTGGGACCTTCCACTTGCCATTGAAGGCGTCCTCCTTCGGGGCGTAGAGCCGCATGAAACAGATGAAGGGGCCTTTCGGTGCCGGCAGCCAGTTCGACTCCTTGTCCTTGCCTGGCGATTCGTTCTGGACATAGAGCGTCAGGCCGCCGTCCGCATCCTTCTTGAGGTCGGGGAGCATCGGCGAGTTGATCAGGTAGCGGTTCAGCGGGTTGGCGTAGAGAAAGCTGCCCGGCAACTCGTACATGGTGAACGACCAGAAGGCATTGACTGGCGGATACTCGCCGGGGGCGAAGTGGAGCGTGTAGCGGTGCTTCGCGCCGTCCAGCGAATCACTGTCGCCATCGACCGCAAAGACGGGGTAGATCGCCTCTTCCTTTGATTGGCCGTAAATGCCCAACACGGCCCCCGCCATACGGTACAGGTAGTTATTTTTCAGGTACTCCCGCGTTCCGAACACATCCGCCGAGCCGATCTTTCGCGTGTCGATCTGAGAGCGTTTCAGTTCGGCGAACTCCTTCCACCCGTCCGCCATCCCTTCCTCGATCGCCTTCTTGAGTTCGGGCGAGAGCTTTGTCGCGTCAAACGTCTTCCCCGCCCCGACATCGATGCGGGCCAACTTGGCCATCAACTCCTTCTCCGACGGGTGCGTGGGGCAGAAATCGAGGCAGAAATTCAGGAGTTTGAAGAAGTCGAGGCTCGTCCGTTGCGCTTCCATGGTGAGGGGTTTGAGGAAGTCGATCGCGGGGGTCTGCTTCGCCGGTTGGCCGAGGAACGCGGAGAGCGGTTGTACCTTATAGGCCGCCTGGACCTTTCGCACGTTGTCGATATCGCCCGCGTTGAACAACTGGGTGCGGGCCAGAATGTAACCGATCTCGGTTTCACAGCGGATAACCGCCTTGATCCCTTCGGGCTTTTCACCCTTCCAGTTCGGCCCGGCCAGCAGGTAGCTTCCGGGCTCGTTTCCCGTCGTTCGGCTGTGGGGCACGCCCAGGACGATCCCGGGCGTGCGCTATTTTGCCATGCTTACTTCACGCGAACGAGATCGGGCAGTTTCCAGCTCCGATCGAAGTAGGCCTCGGTCGGCGCGTAAAGGCGGAAGAGACCGAACCAACCGCGGCCGGGGGCGGTCGGAATCCAGTTCTTCTCCTTGCCCTGCGGTGCCTCGGGGCCGATGTACAGGTCCACGGAACCGTCGCCATTCTTGATCAAGTCTTTCCGGGAATCCAGACCGGCGATGTCGTGCTTCGTGTCGATGAAGCTGCGGGTTTCGGTATCGTACAGCGTGAAGGCCCAGAACTGCTTCGCGGGGGCGTTGGGCGGAACGCGTAGCGAGTAGTCGTGGTTGCCCTGTAGCGATTGTCCGTCTTTGTCCTTCCGGATGCCCATGTAGGCTTGTCCGGACCACTCAGGCCCATGTCGCTGATCGGACGCTGCCACATGTCAAGGATGGCACCGGCCGTCGGACCTTTCGGATAGTTAATCACCAGCGGGCCTGTTCGTTCCAGGTTCAGGAAACCAACGAGGTACGGCGTCGTGACGTTCGGTGTGAGGATCCCCATCTTTTCGCGGACACTCAACGTCAGCACGAGATCGCCATCCTCCTGGCCGAACACCGACTCGTGCTGCTCCTGCCATTTTGCGAAGGAGACAATCGGGATCGCCCAGATGTAGGTTTGCGTGGCCCGCTGGAAGTCCGTCT
Organism: uncultured Planctomycetaceae bacterium; assembly: GCA_903863885.1. Lineage (GTDB taxonomy): Bacteria > Planctomycetota > Planctomycetia > Pirellulales > Pirellulaceae > CAIPEB01. The sequence continues at coordinate 6,271 of CAIPEB010000569.1, forward strand.
CGTCGTACAACTTCGTGACGGTGGCGTCAGTCGGGTACAGGAAAGGCCGATGTCGCAAGTCGCCGGCCCCATTACGTTGCAAGGCCAGTTCTCGCAACACCTTGCGACGACGCCAATACAGACACGGCCGAGGCGAGTCGGGTCCCGGCCGTCCCGCTTTTCTGCCCGGGTTCTCCGTCGTTTCTCGATCAGCGAGACTCGGAGCTCGTCCCGTGCGTCGCGAATTTGAGCAGCAAACAGACTCAGCAGATACGGCAGCGTCCACGTAGCCGCGATCCAAACAGAGTTGCGCAAAGTACTGAAACGGATTAACGGTCCAATCGGACGTCCGACATCGAAACGGGGTCTTCACGCGGCTCGATGTGCGTCGACACAGTTGCATCGCACAATTTGTCGCGAATGTCTGCTTCGATGCGTTCTAACAATTCATGTCCCTGTTGGACCGTCCAATCGCCGGGAACCAGCACATGCATCGAAACAAACCTGCGCGTCGCGGCCTGTCGCGTCCGCACAGCGTGAAAGAGAACGCCATCGCGTTCATACGAATTCAATACCTGCATAATCCGCTCACGTTCTTCAGAAGGCAGAGCGGTATCGATGAGTCCGTGTACGGATCTGCAGACGAGGCGGTAGCCCGACCAGACAATGTTAACAGCAACGGCGATCGCTAACAGCGGATCCAGTCGCTGCCATCCTGTTAGCGAAACCGCCCCTAATCCGACGATTACTCCCGCAGAGGTCCAGACGTCAGTCATCAGGTGTTGACCGTCCGCTTCAAGCGTAATCGAGTTGCGTTTCCTCCCGGCGCTGATCAGCACTCGGGCCACGGTGAAGTTGATGAGCGAAGCCAGGGCAGACACGACCAGCCCCGATCCCAACGACTCAATCGGTGTCGGGCGCACGAGCCGTCCGACCGCGGTCACCATGATACTGATTGCGGCGATCAGGATCAGCATGCCTTCCGCGCCGCTGGAGAAATACTCCGCCTTCGTGTGGCCGTAAGGATGGTCCTCGTCGGCCGGCCTTGCCGCGATTGTCAGCATGGCGAGCGCGATTCCCGCACCGATGAGGTTGACGAGCGACTCGATGGCATCCGAAAGCAACCCGACGGAACCGGTGAGGAAATAGGCGGTCGATTTCAGGACAATTGTCGCGATGGACGCCCCGACAGAAAGCCACGCGTAACGCACCAAGGGAATGTTGCCGCTGCCTGGTGGTTCAGGCAAGGCTCGACTACTGCTTTCCGGTTTTCCATTCACGGACATCGGCAGAGCCTCCCGAACAACATGGCGGCAAGATACGGTCTGCCCAAACTGAGATTGGCGATGACGTCATTCTGTGCACAGGGAATGTGCTGTACGGTACTGGATTATCGCCATTAACGACCGCGTCCGAGCGTCGACATGACAATCAAATCCACGTCGTGCCTTTCGGCTGCACGGCCAATAATGCGATCCACGTTGCTTCCCTCCTCAAACAGCGGTATCAGCCTAGCGTTTCGGCAATTGATCGGCGAGATGAACTGTCGATAATCCTGCTCCTTTTCGGCCCGCAGCACTTGATCGTAGCCCTCAAAGACGTAGATCGATTCGTTGAAATATACTTGCAGCAGAAAACACGAAGTCGCGCTGTTGTGCCAAGCCAAAGAAGCAACTACCTCGACCGCGACGGCAGCGTTTTCGGAGAAATCCACCGGCACGAGTGCGCGACGCTGCTGTGCCACGCGGTTCGAGGGCGTCAACCTGACGGAGCAGGGGGCCTTCATGGCTAATTGCCGGGCCAGTGTCGTGCGACGCGAAGCATCGCCCCCCTGCCCGACCAACAGAGGGCGACACGCGGCTGTCGGTTGCGTTCGTCAAGAGTCGATCCAGGACCGGTCCGTGTGACAGATGAAAAGACACTCGCACGTTTTCCGGCACGTTGGTGAAGTGGGACTTCACTCTGTCCTTCAACCGGTTCACTACTTGGTCGCAACATTGCGGCGCTGACCACCCGACCGCGTCGACCGAATGGGGCGAAACGTGTACGGAGCAGACTCGGTTGACGGCACCCCGTCCGGCTACCATGGCGGCGTATCGGATCAAAGAACTGTCCGCGTTTCTGTGTGCTAACGCGACCATGAGAAGCTGGCAAGGACGCTTGAGGTTGTTGCAGTGAACACGTGTGTGTCTGATCGCGATGCACACTGTCTGTCACGACGCTCCGTGTGAGACGAGGATCGCTCGAAGAAATCGACTTTGCCTGACCGGACATCGTACATGCCTCCGATCACCTTGAGGCATCCAGATTCGACCAGCCCTTTCAGCACTTTGCTGCGGCTCTGGATTCTGTCGATCGTCCGCAACAGGTGGGCACGATAGAGTTCGTCGAGGCAGACCTGCTGCTCCCGTGGTGACTTGTGAGCCCAGCCCGCAATTCGGTCGGCATCGATCGACTTGTGGACATCCATTACGATGGGATCGAGGTGAATACAGCCGTTGGTTTCTGCCAGTGACCGGCCCGCCATAAACGAGGTGACTGCCAACCGCATGATATCGCTGTTGGCATGGCCTAGCACAATGATCAACTTGGCTCCGGCTACGGCACAGGCGTATTCGAGGGTGCCCATCACGCCGAGACTGACGATGCTTCCGGAGACGCGGGCACAGAATATATCACCAAGTCCCACGTCGAAGATCATCTCCACCGGGGTGCGTGAACTGGCGCCGCTCAGTACGGCGGCCAGGGGATGTCGCGCCGCTGCAGTCGCCTCCAGTTGCTGAGTCAGATCACGCATCAGCGGTTGATGATTCCGAAAGCGAATATTGCCTTCGTGCAAGAGTCGCAGCACCGCGTCTGGCGTCATGCTCGCTTGAAGCTCTCGCGTGGTGTGGTCAAGAAACTGCACTCGATCCTTCAATTGCTGATAGCGGTCCTTGAATCCTGCCAGGCTGACATGAATTTCCCGGGCCGGAGCGATCTCGTCGCGGAATTCCAGAATCAGGTTCAGCACATCCGCATCGATGTAGTCCGTGTCCCGTGCGTCGATCATTACGTGACCGCCGCGCGGCACAGAGGCCAGCGCTTGGGAAATCGCGACGCGATTGAGAAAACTCACCTGCTGTGCCAGTTCAATGCGCAGCACTTCTCCGCCGAGTCGCTTCTCGACGATCTTCTGCAAGGGCCGCCGCAGATTGCTGCGCAGAATGAAGACGATGCTGAATCCCAAACCGATCAGGATCCCGATCAGCAGGTCGGTCAATAAAATAGCCGCAACCGTCACGGCAAACGGCAGGAATTGATTCAGTCCTTCCCGCCACATCTGCTTGAATACCCCTGGACTGGCAAGCTTGATGCCGGTCATGACGAGGATCGCCGCCAGACAAGAGAGGGGGATCTTATTCAGCCAGGTTGGCAGCAATGCGACGCACAGCAGCAGGAGCAGCCCGTGCACGATGGTCGCCAGCTTGGTCATGCCGCCCGCGTTGATATTCACTGAACTGCGCACGATTACGGAAGTCACCGGTAATCCACCAATCAGGCCGGCGGCGATATTGCCAACGCCCTGCGCAATGAGCTCCCGGTTCGGCGGCGATACGCGCTTCCGCGGGTCGAGCCTGTCGATGGCTTCCAGGTTCAGAAGTGTCTCCAGCGAGGCAACCAGAGCAATCGTCAGCCCGGCGGTAAACACCTGCGGGTTTGTCAGTGCCGAGAAATCGGGCAGGGCCAGAAACCGGCTGATCCCAACGAAGCTCTCGGTCACAGGAACCTGGACCAGGTGTGAGACGCCAATTGCCCAACCTCCGCCGACTTTGGCCGACAATGCGGCGATCCCCACCCCGCTGAGCACGACGATCAACGGAGCAGGCACGAGTGATCGTTTCAGCTGCTTGATGTTGTCCCAGAGCAACAGGATCAACACCGAAACAACACCCACTCCGAGAGCGCCCGGGTGAATCATGCGAAAGATGTGAATCACGCCCGAAAACGTGTTCTCTTGATCGGGTTCCTCGAAGGACATAATCCCCAGCGGAGCCGTATCGTGCCCGACAAGATGGGGAAGTTGCTTGAGAATCAGAATCAGGCCGATCGCGGCCAGCAGCCCTTTGATGACGCTGGACGGTACGAAGTCGGCGATGGCACCTGCGCGAATCAGCCCAAGAGCGATTTGCAGAACACCGGCGATGACGACAGCCAGCAGCAGAGCCTGAAACGATCCCAGTGTGGCGATTTGCGCGGCAATCACGGCGGTGAGACCGGCCGCCGGCCCGCTGACACTGGTCTGTGACTTGCTTATCCAACCGACGAGCACGCCCCCCACGATTCCGGATAGGATTCCGGAAAACAACGGTGCGTTCGACGCCAGCGCCACTCCCAAACAAAGTGGCAGTGCTACGAGAAACACTACGAGCCCGGCCTGCAGGTCGGCGACAAGGCCTTGTCCGATGCGAGTGTTGTGCGACTCCATGGATGGGTTCATCTTCACCTTCGAGATTGAGTGGATGTTCGGTCGAAACACCCGCGCGGACGATGGCTTCGTGCGGCCGGCGACTGCCGCGTCTTCGACAATTGTCGGCACGATCTACCTGAACGAATGCGGGTGAGTATCTAACCACGAGTGCGTGCACCGCCGCGATGCAGCGGGTCGCGCGGAGGTTTCCGCACGCACACAGCGGGAAGGCAGGAGAACACCCCGGAACGATCGCCGTGCGCAATCGTGTGCGGTGGTCGGATGCCCTGCAGCACGTTCCCGCGCGGGTTACGCGCAACCAGAGTTCGCGCTGCGCCCGTGGTGCCGCAATCGCAGACTGGGTGCGGGCCTGCAAGACCGGTCACCTGGACCGGTTCATTGATGCAGGTCGGCGCCGCATCCATTGTGGAGGCGACGTTCGCCTCTCAGAGCGTCCGGCATCACGACTTGCCCGTCTCGGCAAGACGCGCGGCCCGTTTCGCAGTAACACGGCGCGGGCGAATTCCGCCGAGTCGTTGCGCAGGATTCAATCCGCTGGCGATGAGCCGAATTGACCGGCAATTCCTTGGCTCGGTCTTCTTCATGGGAACGGCTTTGCCGATGCTCTTCTTCCGCGAGGAGTCGCGGCGGACAAAAGTGAAGATTCGGGCCGGATGTCGCAGCCATCAGCAGGCAGATGCTGCTGTACTGCCATGTTTTGCCGCTCCGTCGGGTCATAAAGATAACACTCCTCCTAACAACAGCATATGCATGACTTGCGCCCCGCTCCAATCTGTCCACGGCCGGAAATTCCGGGGGATCTGCCGCAAGTCCATGCCTAAGTTCAGCCCCGGGTAAGTTCGTGCAACTTCGGATCGCGGATTGCATGCCAGCGCAGTCAAATGGTTGCTTCCAAGTGCGTGTGATTCCGTGACGCCGCAAGTCGCGCCGCTCCAGAGCCTGTCATGCTTCTCCGAGAGCCGCGCAGGCCAGCCTTTCGGTTGCGGAAGCTGCTTTGCTTGGTTCGTGTCAATACGGCGATTAGTCCCCGAACATGTCAAACAAGTTTCCCAGAAACCCCTCGCGCTTCCTGCGGCCGTACCTGTAGTCGCCGTCCCGCCGATATTCGCTGTCACGATCCTGAGACTCGGGTTGTCGCTCGTAACGTCCTGGCCGATCACAATCATCATGATCATCATGGTCATCGTGCTTGCGGCTGTCGCGTCTGTAGGACTGCGTCTCGACCTGCGCGACGATCTTCTCGAGTTCGCCGCGATCGAGCCAAACGCCGCGGCATTGTGTGCAGTAGTCGATATTCACGCTGTTACGTTCCTCGTTCTTCATTTCGATTTCGCAAATTGGGCACTTCATTGAAGAGCTCCTGCCTGTTCGTTTTGGGAAAGCGTCATCGCGTTAGAACGTAACCAGCCAGACGTTCCGAGCAGGTTTGCTTTGGATCCGGACCATTAGTCGCCTTCGGGGAGCATAGGCTTCCGCGTTCGCCGGATTGAGTAGGTGCGCCGCTCCAGGACGACCTTTCGGACTTGCGCTGTCGACATCGTCACGAGACGACTGTCTTGGCGCGCGTGAAATTCAGTAGTGTGCAAATGCGGTTTGCCAGGTCGTCGACCGACAACGGGGAGGTTTGATAATCGTCGACTTGGAAACCTGAGAGTCGATAGAGGGCCGCCGGATTACGAGTCTGTGCCATGATCATCACGCATTGGGGCCTGAGTTTCGGCTCATCGGCGATCATGCTCAAGACACCGTCCTCGCCGCCCCACAACAGATTCAGTTCGAGCACAAGCACGTCCGGTACGGCCGCGCGCAGACTCCCGATACATTCCAGGCCGGACGATGCCGTGGCCACGAGGACGCCACGTGCACCGAGGCCATCCGCGTAGGATTTCAGCGTGCACCGATTCCGGGCCGCAATCAGGATGCGGGCCGGCGCCATTGACGCTGGTGCCTGAGGTCGCGGTGGGCGATGAACCAGCGACTCAATCTCCCGCCGGCGGATCGTCACCTCCGGCGGTGCTGAAACACCAAGGCGAACCCGATTACCCACGATGCCCAAGACGGTCACCGTCAGTTGGCTCTGTGGTATGACAATTTCTTCGCCCAACTTGCGACTTAGCACCAACATGGCGAGGGCTCCAGTCCTTCAGTAACCGCCTGAGATCGGTCGAGTGCTCCTGCAAGCATGTGTTGCGGCATGCATTTGCAATGGGTGTGCCAAAGCGGCGACGGTCGGCTCGAATTGTCCGCAACTACGGGAATCGGCAAGGATAAACACCTCGGCGACTCTCCTTCCGAAATTGTCAATCCAGGTTTAACAAGTCGCGGCAGTGAAAAAAAATATCAGCCGACTGACAATTACTTGCACATGCGTGCGGCGGGTTGCGACGAAGGTGGAGCGGCCGCACGGTTCGAAATAGAATGCCGTTGCATCGCGCGGTCGGGGTCCCGCGAGCTGCAGTGCCGGTTGGCACGCTAATTGCGGACTCGGTATCGAGTCATGCATGCATCGCTGAACTGGGTGGTAGTATGACACTGCCAAAAGGCGAGCCGCGTCGATCGGCCGGGTCCGATTACTTGTTGCTCCGTGAAGGAGTTGGTATGTGGCGAAAGGTGGTAACCCCGACGGCGCTTGTCAGCGCGCTATGGCTGGCCGTCGGTGCCGCGACGATCTCGTACGTCAATTGGGTGTACCACTCCCATTCGCGTGATCTGGCCGAGAACTTCACGACAGTTCAGGCGGTGGACGCGATGCAGGACGTCTTGTGGAGACTGCAGGCCACGGTGATGGAAGTGACCGAGCGAGCTGACAGCCACACCCGCATGGAAGTAATTGAAATGGAGCGAGAATTCGAGCAGCATCTTGCGGGTGCTGCCGCACGTTCTGGGACACCAGACGGCCAGCGCCTGGTCAATGCCATCCGCTCGCAGTTCGAGTCCTACCGCGGCAATGTCCGCCGACGCCTGGACTCTTCAGCGGCCCGAGGGGGAGAAGAGACTCCTCCGATGGAAATGGCGAGGTCCGCCCACGCCGTCGCGGGGTCCTGCAAAGATCTTCTCACGGTTCACGAGCGGCTCATCGCTGAGTCCACCGCGCAGCGCAGTCGCTTCCGCGTTGCGATCGGACATGTCATGATCGTGCTCTGGATTGCCGGGCCCGCCGTCGGGATCCTATGGGGCATTTGGATCGCACGTGGGCTGAGTCGCTCGATCTCCCAAATCAGCATCAGCCTGAACGATGCTGCCGACGGTCTGGAACATGAGGTCGGCCGCGTCTGTGTGCATCCGTCGGACGATCTGCCGGCCTTGCACCAGCAGGTGCAACTGGTGTCGTCCCGGATCCGGGAGGTAGTGGACCAATTGCAGCAGGCTCGCCGCGAGACGATCTTGGCTGACCGGCTGGCAGCCGTGGGTGAAATGGCCGCCGGCGTGGCTCACGAACTCCGAAACCCGCTCACCTCGGTGAAACTGCTCATTCAGACCGCTGCGGACCGCTCCTCCGACCATGCAGCACTAAGCGACGAACACATTCACGTGATTCTCGAGCAAATCGTGCGGATGGAGAACACGATTCAGGGACTGCTGGACTTTGCGCGTCCGCCTCGGATGCAGAACGCCCGACACGATCTGCGCGACACGTTGCGTCGCGCCCTCAACCTGATCGAGGGTCATGCACGGCAGCAGGAGGTCGTCGTGCGCGAGAACTGCCCGCCTGCGCCTGTTTGGGTGGACGGCGACCCCGAGCAGCTTCATCAGGTCTTCGTGAATCTCCTGCTCAATGCCGTCGAGTCCATGTCCGAGGGAGGACTGCTGCAGATCACCATTCATTCCGACGAGCAGGAAAGCAACTTCTGCCGGGTGATTTTCTGTGACTCGGGAAAAGGGATTGCGCAAGCTATTATGGCCCGTCTGTTTGAACCATTTGTTACCGACAAGGAACGGGGAACTGGCTTAGGGCTGGCAATAAGCCGCCGGATTGTGGAACAGCACGGTGGAAAGCTGACAGCAGCCAATCGAGAGGGAGTTGGCGCCGTATTTACAGTCCAGTTGCCGCTGAGCAACTCTCCCACATTGGAACGGGTGCGCCCGCTTCCGTCCCTGCCCGGACGAACGGTCGGGTGAAAAGGGTCGCAATAACTGTCCGTAATAAGATGCCGCATGAATAAATTGCTCATCATCGACGACGAACCAAGCGTCAGGATCAGTATCAAAGCGGTCTTCAACCGCGAGGATGTCACCGTATTCTGCGCGGCAACCGTGAATGAGGGGATTCAGCTTGCGGCCGAGCATTCTCCGGACGTAGTTCTGCTCGACATCAAGCTCGGTCCTCGATCCGGACTCGACGTATTTCACGAAATACGGCGGATCGATCCCAGAAGCCTCATCATTTTCATCACGGGCTTCGGATCTGCCGACACGGCGATCGAAGCCATGAAGCTTGGCGCATACGATTACCTCACCAAACCCCTCGACTCGAACCAGCTTACGCGAGTGGTGAATCAGGCGTTTGCCATCAGTCGCCTGGCGCACGTGCCCACGATCATCGACGAGGGAGACCGACCGGAGGACAAGCCGGACCGCTTGATCGGCAGTGGCCCCGCGATGCAGGCCGTCTGCAAGCAGATCGGACGAGTTGCTCCCCAGGAGGTGAATGTGCTGCTGCTGGGAGAGAGCGGCACGGGCAAGGAGCTGGTCGCGCGCGCGCTGTACCATCACAGCCGTCGCAACCAGGCCGCGTTTCTTGCGATCAACTGTGCCGCCATCCCCGAATCGCTTCTGGAGAGCGAACTCTTTGGGCACGAGCGGGGCGCATTCACCGGCGCAGCTCACCGCCGCATCGGCAAATTCGAGCAGTGTCACGGCGGCACACTGTTCCTGGATGAGGTAGGCGATATGGCTCCGCATACGCAAGCCAAGATCCTGCGTCTTCTCCAGGAGGGGCGTTTTGAACGCCTGGGAAGCAATGACAGCATCTCCGTAGATGTTCGCATCATTGCCGCCACCAATCAGAATCTGGACTCGTTGATTCAGAACGGCCGATTTCGAAAGGATCTCTATTATCGGTTGAGCGGTGTCACAATCTCCCTGCCCCCGCTTCGGGATCGCAGAGAGGACGTTGCTGAGTTGGCTCACTATTTTCTTTTTCGCGGCAATCGCCAACTCGGCACATCGGTGCAATCGATTTCGACCCAAGGCCTGGACCTTCTGCAGGCATACGACTGGCCGGGAAATGTGCGCGAACTGCAGAATGTGATCCGACAATCGCTTATTGTGTCGGCAGGGTCAACCATCCTGCCGGAGTTCTTGCCGGCCGAAGTGCATCAGCACAGTCTTTCGGACAACAGCACAGCAGAGGTCGAGGAAGATCTCGCCGGTCGCCCGCTTCCTGCCCCCGATTGGCAGAGTCTGCCGAGAGTCCTCCGGAATTGGATTGCCGGTGGCGAGACTGATATTTACCGACGGGCACGGGAGCAATTCGATCAACTCATCATCCTGGATGTCATGCAGCACGTCGGCGGCCACCGAAGTCAGGCGGCGAAGATCTTGGGGCTTAGCCTGGTAACCCTCCGGGCCAAACTGCGATCGATGGACCGTTGAACCGGTCCTCCGCCCGAAGTGTGCGGCGATATCCGTTCACCGGGTGCAGATTCCGTCTGCATTTTAAATGGAGTAGATCATCACAACGGGGATCGCAGATCCCGATGATCCTATATTGATAATGATGTTCGCAGTATGGCGCTGCAGCCGTCACAGCGACTCCACTTTCACTCATGCGCTGTCCGCAGAGAATTGCCGATCATTACTATGAGTGATTGGCGAGAGACTTGCTCGACGGCAGAGTGGCGTCCCATGGGCGTTGCCGGTAATCGGTCGCAAGAAAGCAGAAAAAATCTGGTTGACAAGAACGCCGCCTCGGGTAAACTGACCGTTCTTCCCGCAAAAGTCCGCCGGATTTTTGCATTCATCCTCTCGGCATCGGTTCACCAGAGCAGGCTTCCTGTCTAATTCTTGTCCTATTCGATGCGTTCTTGGGAGGCGTCCGTGCCGTTTAATCTTTGGCTGAGTGTGTTCGTGCGCCTTCGGCACATGCGTCAGTCGTGATCTCGAAGATTTATTCTCCCCGCTTCATGTATTTGGGGTGAATTCGGGCGCGCCTCCGCTTGACTTTTTCGTTGAACAGATAAGTGCCGTTGGCGACTCGCCGACCGTCTGTGGACGAGTTGCCAGGAAGACTCGACACCGTAGGCTCTGCCGGATTGGCTGGACTGAGCCAAGATGACCATTGGACTGGTTGTCCTCCCACTTCGCACGGAGCTCTTGCAAATTCAACGCGACGCCTGGCCGTGAATTGCCGGGGCGGTTCGCGTCACTAAAGAAAGGAAGACGGTATGGAAATCACGCGTCGCGATTTCATGGTGGCGGCCTCAGCGGTGGCTGCCGCCTTTGGCTGGCGAACGCCGGCCACTGCCTTCGCCGCCGCAGGAACCGAGCTTCCGCCGGTAGTTTGGCTGCAGGGCCAGACCTGCAGCGGTTGCTCGATCTCGCTGCTGAACAGCATTGCGCTGCTCAACGTGGCAGAACTCCTGACCACGACCCTGTCTCTCAAGTATCATTCGACACTGATGTCCGGATACGGCCCGGATGCGATTGCCGCCGCTCAGGCAACGAAGAATAAGTCCGGCTTCGTTTTGGTAGTGGAGGGCGCTATACCCACCGCCAACCAGGGCAAGCAATGTTACCTTTGGCCTGGCCTGACGGCTCTGCAGGGGGTCAAGGACTACGCGGCCAAGGCGAAATTCGTGTTGGCCGTGGGCACTTGCGCCGCTTACGGTGGTATCTCAGCGGGAAGTCCGAACCCCACGGTCGCCAAGTCCTTGGGGGCTGTGGTGGGGACAGCTCGCGTGATCAACGTTCCCGGCTGCCCGACGCATCCCGATTGGGTCGTGGGGACGATCGCCTACCTGCTGAAATACGGCACGGCGCCGGCGGTGGATTCCTACCGCAGGCCGCTTATGTATTTCAAGAAAAAGGTGCATTCCAGTTGCCCGTATCGCGAGCAGGACGACCTTTGCCTCGAGGACTACGGGTGCCGCGGGAAGTCCACCAGTGGCGATTGCCCCATTCGCCGGTGGAACAGTCCCGGGACAGCTCAAGCAGGCGTCAACTGGTGCTGCCTTTCCGGCAGTCCCTGCCATGGTTGCACCGAACCGGTTTTCCCCGATGGCATGTCGCCCTTCTACGCGGAAGGGGATGACGAAGGGGATGATGACTGAAGCGAATTCGCACAGGGAAATAGGCATAATATGGTAACGACCATCAAAGTGGGTCCGCTGACGCGGATCGAGGGCCATTTGGATATCGAGGTAGCTGTGGAGCCAGGCGCGGGCGTGGTGTCCGCCAAGTGTTCAGGCACGATGTTCCGCGGCTTCGAGCGGATTCTGAAGGGGCGAGATCCCCGCGACGCACCGCATTACACCCAACGGATTTGCGGAGTGTGCCCGACGGCACACGGGATGACGGCCTCCATGACACTGGAGGCGGCGTCCGGGATCCTCCCGGTGGACAACGGTCGGATATTGCGGAATCTGATCCTGGGGGCCAACTACCTGCAGTCGCATGTGTTGCATTTCTACCACTTGGCGCTGCTGGATTACGTAGACGCCAGCGCATTGCCGCTGCCGCCCTGGAAGCCCCAATTCGTCGCCCCCGACATGCTCACCGGATCTACCGCAGCGACCCTCATGAATCACTATGTCCAGGCGCTGACGATTCGCCGCCTGGCTCACCAAATGGGGGCGATCTTCGGCGGCCGCATGCCGACGCCGCCGGTCTTCGTGCCGGGAGGCTGCACCGCCGTGGTCACGGCGGCAAAGACCAACGACTTCCGCGTGCTGCTTCGAGAGATTACTTCCTTCATACAGGGCGTTCTGTTGCCGGACATGGAATTACTGGCGAATAGCTTCCCCAGTTACTCGAAGCTTGGCCGGGGCTGGGGGAATCTATTGTCGTACGGCGTGTTCGACCAGGACGCCGCGGGTGCGGCGAAGCTCATGAAACGGGGGCGCTGGACCAACGGCGCAATGGCCTCCGTCGATCCGACGCAAATCTCGGAATACGTGAGCAGCTCCTACTACGCGGCGACCGACGGCAACCGCAATCCGGCCCAAGGTACCACGACGCCCCAAGTCGACAAGGCCGGTGCCTATTCCTGGGTCAAGGCACCGAGGTATCAACGGACCGTCCACGAAACGGGTCCGCTCGCACGGATGTGGGTCAACGGCGATTATCAGAACGGGATTTCGGTAATCGATCGGCTGCGTGCGAGAGTCCTCGAGGCCAACAAGTTGGCAGTGGCGATGGACAGCTGGCTCAGCCAGTTGCGGGTCGGGCAGCCGTCACTGCGCCGGAGCACCACCCCCCGTGCGGCAGTTGGCATCGGGCTGTCCGAGGCGGCTCGCGGCGCGGTCGGCCATTGGCTGACAATTGCCAATGGGCAGATCGACCGGTATCAGGTCGTGACTCCCACGGCGTGGAACGCTTCGCCGATGGACGACGAAAAGAAGCCCGGCGCGATCGAGAAAGCGCTGCTCGGCACTCCTGTTGCGAATGTGAATCAGCCGATCGAACTATTACGCGTGGTGCACTCGTTCGACCCGTGCCTTGCGTGTTCCGTCCACCTGATTCGTCCCAGCGGTGAGGTGAAGCGATTTGTAATCACGGCCTAAATGGAGGTCCCGTCGTGGATCCGGTGTTAATCCTGGGCATCGGCAACATTCTCTTGCGCGACGAGGGAATCGGGGTCCGGGTCGTCGAGTCGCTTGGACGGCGCGAGCTTCCGCCCGGCGTCGAGGCACTCGATGCCGGCACCGCCGGCGCAGACCTCGTTGACCTCTTGGCCGATCGCCGCAAAGTAATCATCGTGGACGCCGTGGACGCAGGCGTGCCCCCTGGTACGATCCTGCGTCTGGCGCCCTCGGATCTCGCTCCGGACCCGGGCGAGTTGCTCTCTTTGCATCAGCTCGGAATCGTCGAGTCGCTTCACATGGCAACTCAACTGCGATGCAGTCCGCAGGAGGTGGTGATCATCGGGGTACAACCCGGAACGATCCGGCCGGGACTCGAACTTTCGGACGACTTGCAGGCGGCGTTGCCGGAGGTCGTGCAAGCGGTTTTGGCAGAACTGGCAGGCTAGGCGAGGAACGGCGAATGCGGCGACGTCGTTCCTCTCGGCGTGGATTCGTCTTGCTGATTGTGCTCAGTCTGCTGATTCTGTCACTGGTGATAGTGATCACGTTCTTCATCGTGGCGTCGCAGTTCCGTCGCGCCGCCGCGTCTTCCGCGCGCAATGGAAGACTAGCTTCCCCGCCCCGCAAGCAATTGAATTCTGCACTGTTTCAGTTGCTGCGCGACACGCGGTCACGCGGTTCGGCGGTTCGTTTTCACAGCTTGTTACGGGATGCCTATGGCGAAGACGGGTGCCGTGGGAGACTGGCGTCGAGCCAAGTCTTGAAGCAGGTGAACGAGCAATTCCCGATAGCGGGAACAACGCTCCCCACGGGAGCGAGCAAACTGTCCAACGGCCAGTTCATCGACCTGGTTATTGACACGGCTTCCCAGACTTTGGCGAGTAACGACGGCCGGCCGCACACGTTGAGCGAGCTGCCGAGCTTCTACAACGGATGCGTGCTGACGGTCGTCTCGGGAGGAGTTGCCGGGTGCAGCACACGAATCGTCGGTTCCTTTCCTCGTGGCAGCATTCACATTCTGCGAACCCTGCCATTCCGAACGGACCGGACCGGGGATGAATTGTGGGCCGCTCTCGGAGACGCCGCGTTTCTCGTCAACGGGCAAGTCTTCAACGGCACAGGGGTCGGGTTCCGGTATCACGATGCAGCGCAGCACTCAATCAAAGTCGCCAAGCTGGATGGTGCAATCCCTGTGTCGACCGGTGGCCAGACGGTCGACCTCCCCGCAGCTTTACTTCCCAATCATGCGTCCCGCCCCGCGTTTGCCCCCCAGCAACCTCAGGCGGAATTCGTCGCCCTTCTGAATGGTGGCTCTGACGAAAGTTACGACGCAGCCGACTATCAGAATATGTTCATGGCACTGGTCAATCCAGCCGCTCAGATGAGCCGCGATATCCTGCCGTCCTTCCATCGCCCGGAGTTGATCAACTACTGGAAGCACCAGCCTTCGGCTTCACCCGGCAGCTACTGGGCCGATGACAACTTCAAACGCCTGGTCTCGCTGCGACCCGTTGAACCGAATTTTGACGGCAGCAACCCTCAATACAACGATGTGACGGGTCCCTGGGACGTCGACAACGACGGCGACGGAATTCCGGATAGTGTTTGGGTGGATTTGGGATTCCCAGATGAAACGGCCGCGAACGGCCGACGCTTCCGACCACTGTTCGCGATTCTGTGCATGGACCTGGACGGGCGCTTGAATGTCAACGCGCACGGGAACCCCACCGCCTCTTATCCGGCTCGTCCCGCGCCGGCGTATGTGGCAGCGGGCACGACGCAGGGCTTTCCGAAAGGGCTCGGTTACGGTCCTCCGGAAATTGGCCTGAGCGGTGTGATTAACAGGTCAGACATGTTGTTCGGGCAGCGATATGGGATGGACGCAGTGCCGGGCATTCCTGGGCTGGATCTGCTTGCCGGCATCAAGCACTTCACGGAGCCGCTGAACTACTTCAATAGCGCTGGCCAACGTTCCGCCTACGCCACCCCGCCTGACCTTCGCGGCGAATTGGCCTTTGGTTTCGACGTCTTCGGGCAACCGGTGTCTGAGCAAATCCCAGGCAGCGTCCTCGATGCCCGCGCGGACTCTCCCTACGAGATCAACTTGATCGATCATCCCAACGCCGATGCACCGTTCACTTTGGCGGAGTTGGAGGCGGTCCAGCGTCGCTGGGACTTGGATAGTCCGACCCTACCGCATCGGTTGCTGAATCTGGTGGACCTGACCGCATCCGAGAATGCGAGGTTGGTTACTACCGACAGCTACGACCCGCCGGTGCCGGGAATCCAGGTTCCCAATGAACTTCGCCGCACATTTGCCGCCGCCGGGCTGCCGAACGCCCGCAATATGGCCGAACTGATGGCCAGCCGTCTGACTCCTGGCGTCGATGTGAACGCGGAGCTGACAAAGTTGCTGTCGCCGGACTTGGCCCTGGGGCTGCGGATGGACGTCAATCGTGCGTTCGGAAACGGCCAAGACGATAACGGCAACGGAATCGCGGACGAACCGGGGGAGCAGTCTGCTGAATACGTTTGGAATCAACAGGGCAGTTCACCTCGATTCGCGTCACCCGCGGAATTTACCGACGTGCGCTGTTACCAGTCCAACGGGGCCGATGTCAATGGCGACGGAAAAATCGACGGTCAGGATGGCCTTTTGGCTCGGCAGCTGTTTGCTCGGCATTTATACATGTTGATGATGACCGTGATCGATCACGGATCTGCCGCACCCGATCCCAGTGTGGCTCGGCAGGTCGCGCAATGGTCGGTCAACGTCGCGGATTTCCGCGATGCCGACTCGATCATGACACCGTTCGAATACGCGATCAATCCGTTTCTCGGCTGGATGGTGGACGGAGACCCGCGAACGAATGAAGGACCGATGCGGGACGTAGTGTGGGGATGCGAGCGTCCTGAGGTGCTGATTACCGAAACGCTGGCCTTTCACGACCGCCGAACCGAAGATCGCAACGACGACAACGGCCTGAAGACCAAGACCGGCCCGAACGATGGCGAGCCGCACGATCCTGACTTTGATCAACGCCTCAGGCCGCGTGGCACGGTCTTCATCGAATTATTCAATCCGGTGACAAGCCCGACTACACTCCGTCCGGCGGAACTTGACGCAAGTCCCACATCGGCCGGGATTGACTTGGTCAAGGTCTCCAGTGACGGGCTGGTCAAGTCTCCCGTGTGGCGACTCCTGTTCGTCAAAGACGGCGCGGCTGGCAAAGATCCAGATGACCCCAACGGTACAATCACCGAGGAAACCCGGCGCATCTACTTCATCAATCCGGCCTTGCTGGGACCGACAGTCCCGCCCCTCGACCTCAGTGGTCAGGGTGGAGACTTCTGGACAACTCTGCCGGTGCCCAGCCTGGCGCCCGGTCAGTACTCGGTGGTGGGATCGGCCGGGATCCGGCAGGGCGACGATTATGTTTCGCCGGTGGGGCGTTTAGCGACCATCACCGAGGCTGACGAACAGGACTACCAATCTTTGAGAATCGGTGAGACACGCCGAATTGTCCTTTCGCCGACCGCGGCTGGAAACCAGGTCCACGTCTACAGTAACGGACTCACTCCAGCTGCTGCGTTTCAGGATAGCGCGCCCTATCCTACCGATCCCGGCACACTCCCCCCCGGATCGCCCGACGATCAGGATATCCGGCCGGCTTCGGCCATCGTCATCGATCAGCCGCGGTCCTTGAACATCTCGGAACCCCTGCAGGGATATACGAACACCGGGTTCGATACGTCCACCACGCTCGAGGGTTTCTACACACCCGTGCGAGACAAGCCGTTGGACCAGGACAACGACCTGCGGCTGATGAAGAACCAGACGACGACGTGGGGCATGATTCATCTGCAACGATTGGCAGACCCGACACGGCCCCACCACGCCGCAGCCAACCCGTACCGTACGATTGACTCGCATCGCTGCGATTTAACTGCCTTCAACGGGATATCGACTTCACAGGATCCCGACTCTGCCGGCAGGACCTGCTTCTACGCGGTCCAACGCGGAGACACCAGGACTCAAAGGGAACTGTGGCCCCAGGAGCCCTTCAGTGCGGCTGATCCGACTCAGGATTGGTCCCGTGATCCCGGCGGCACACACTACTTCAGCTTCTATCTTCGCTCTTCGCTCGGATGCCTGAACCACGGCTTCTGGCCGTTTCAAGGCGCAGCGGCGGGCCCGTACCGCGGCGCACCGGCGCTCGATATCAGGCACAGTAGAGTCTTCTCCTGGCTGGCTTGGAACAACCGGCCGTTTGTCAGCCAATACGAACTCCTGCAGGTCCCAGCCGATCAGTCTTCGCAGATTTTGCGCAACTACTCGTTGCCGGTGGGAAGCTCCCCGTATGATACCCTAAGCCCCAGTCCGCAATATGGACAGCTGCTGAACTTCTTCCACACATCACCCTCCAGTCAGGTCGCCAGCGCACGGAATTTTCATCGCCTTTTCGAATACGTCGAGGTTCCTTCCCGCTATGTCGGAGCCGACACTGTGCTGAATCCGGCGTGGTTCGGCAAGTCGAATACGCAGATGGACGAACCGACAATGAATCCGGTTGTAAATCCACGATTGCCGGATCCCTCCAAGCAGTCTTGTAACCCGAGCTTCCTGCCACCCTTTAATCGTGTGTCGGAGTATCGTGATCCGGGTCGGGTCAACATCAATACGCTGTACGATCGAAAGGTCTGGGACGCGCTGCTGGGAGGCTTCGCCGGTTGTTCGTTTGAATCGCTGGTGGCCAGCCGACGAGGTTGCGGGGGCCTTGCGGGCGACTTGATTCCGGCCAACCTCGATGCGAACTTTCCATCGTGCGTCGCCAATCCCTTTCGTCCCGCCGGCAGCGGCTCCCTGGTCCCGTTAAAGCATCTGGAGAGACAGGATATTGAGACGACGCTGCTCCGCAGCGGTGCGCCCCCGCCGCAACCCACCGACCCGAATTACCCGAAGGCGACTTCGCCTACTGCCGCCCCACTGCTCGAAGGTGGTTTCGTCGCGGCGAATCCCGTCGCGACTGATCCGCGGAACTCGGTCTTTCGCTACAACGTTCTCCATCGTCTGGGGAACATGGTGACGACGCGTTCGAATGTCTACGCAGTGTGGATCACCATCGGCTACTTTGAAGTCGAGCCGAACGACGCCAATGGGACTGTGATCAGCGACGCATTTCACGGGGATGGCTGCCGCGTAGCGCAGGAAATCGGCCGTGAGACAGGCGACATCCAACGGCACCGCGCGTTCTACATCATTGACCGCTCCGTGCCCGTGGCGTTCGAACCGGGCGAGAACCACAACGTAGAACGCTGCATCCTTGTCTCGCGTTACATAGAGTGACTCCGGGTAGACGCGCCGCGGACTTTCGGCATGTCGTATTGTTCTCGGAAAGTTGCAGGTAAATGGTGGAAGTCCGTTGCCCTCACTCGCCCGGCAATGTCTCGGAGAGACTCGCCTACGACGATTATTGACCTGTTGCGGCGTGGTCTCACGACCGCCCCGCCTCGCCGAACAGTGCGGGATAATGCTTCCTGATCAGCGACTGCTCGTCAGGGCTGAGATCCTTCAGCGGCAAAGGGGCATCTTCCGGGCGACGGTTCTTCTGGTTGATACGGTTGATCAAACTCCAGTTGCGCGACGGGTGGCCGGCCGAGGGGTCGGCCGGTTCGCGGGCCGCCAGATCGTATCGCGTAAAGTCGATGACCTTGCCGGGATCGTTCGTCTGCCAATCGCGCAGCAGCGCCAGCCGGAAATCGGAATTCATGTACCAGCGGATCTCCAAATCGGGTTCTGAACCTCCAATGCCGGTGCCTCGCTGCACGAACTGGTAATCCAGTCCGCTGTTGTCCGGATGCTCGCGCCGCCACGCCTCGCCGAACTCTCCCTGCGTGACAAGCCGGGTGTCGGGCCAGCGTTGCTTTACGTTCTGCAGCCACTGAGCGAGGCAGTCCATGACTTCCGGTTTCAGGTTCTTGATCAGGCTGATCTCCCAGCAATTAGTCACCCAACCGAAGCCGTTGCGCGCGAAACCATCGTCAAAGTGATTCGCGGTGACGGCCATGACTTCCGCCATGCCCTTCTCAACGCCGAGATTGTGATACGACTCGATCGGCCCTACTCCGAGACGGCTGTTGAAACCGCCCTCGAACCCGAACCGCCGCGCGCACAAAAAGTCACAGGTCCAGCCGTCCAGGTTCACACAATCAATGAAGTCGCCACGCCCCTGGGCAGGCTTGCACCCGTGCTCGCGGCTCGGATAGTAGGGGTAACTGATCGAGCCGTCCCCGTCCCCGTTGTCGATGCCGTATTGGCTCCAGATCGTGCCCTGGCAGACATGGATGTCTTCCTCTTCCGCGAGGTACCGAAGATTCTCGGCGGCCAGAAAACCGGCCACGATGCTCTTGGGTTTATAGTCGTCTCCCACCATGACGCGTATTTCCTGAAGCGCCTCTTTCAAATCCAGATTGACTTGCGCGCGCGAGCTATACATCGGCGCGAAGTACCCGCCGGGAATAAAGGTGATCTCGTCGCCATAGGTCTTGTGATAGCCGACGACCTGCTTCCGAATCGCAGCGTAATTCGGCCGCTGATCCCGCAATGCAAGCCATGAAAATGCCCACGTCACTCTTGCACCCGGAAAACCCCTGGATACCGCGTCACGGAAGGCCGCCACGGTTTCGGGCGTATGAACGGCCGCTTCGTCCACGCCTTCGTTCATGTTGCGAGCCGCTTCAATCTGGTTGACGCGGATCACTGTGTTCAATGTCAAGAAACGCCCGCCCTTCACGGTCAGAGGTTCAACTGAGGACGGTTCCGATGCCGCCAGCAAACCTCCGGTAAACAGCGTGATCAACAGCAACTCGAACGTACTTCGTTTCATCATGCGGTGTCTCACTCATGGTCTGCGCCGTTGCGTTTGGAGCAGCGACGGCTTGGTAGTCAACAGCGGCTAAACTGCCTCGGTCGGGTTGCAACCCGCCAACAGCGCTCTTGCGTTTCAGTTGGAGTTCATTTGGCGACGATCTGCTCTGTCACACACAACTTCACCGGTCCAAGCAGACCGGACTCCTGCAGGGGCGAGTTGTTTTTCCAGACACGATAAGTGGCGAACGTATGCCTTCCGGCAGGGCTCGGCTTGCCCTCCAGCAACCACTGTGGCCACGACTTGAGCAAGCCTTCGGGTGTGCGTTCAGAATCTTCGGGCATCTGCTCGTCGCCGATCATGCGGTTGCACCACAAGTTTGTCACCTGCACTTCCAGAAGGTTCTCGCCGACACGCAGCGCCGGAGTCACCTTAATGCGGAATGGAGTCTTCCACAGGACGCCCATATCTTGGCCGTTGACTCGCACATGGGCGATCACCGCGACCTTGCCGCAGTCGAGATATGCTGCGCGGCCGGCGGCCAGCGCTTCGGCCGGCAAACGAAACGTGTTTCGGTAGACTGCCGTTCCGGAGAAGTACTTGACGCCCGGATCGGTATGGTTGGTCCAGGAGGTCAGTTGGTCGAGCTTGATATTCCCCGGTGCGCCGTTCTCGGTCGGAAATCGCACTTCCCACGGGCCGCCGATTTGCTGTGCGGCGGGAAGATCGTCCACCCGGCCGCGCAGCGTCCGACCTGAAGCGGTTCTGGCTTCGTAGGATCCGTTCAGCCAGGCTTCGAGCAGCAGTTCTCCGTTTTCCGCTGCGTGAACCTGGGCCACCGGTTCGGGGTCGAGCGATTCATCGAGACACACGATTTGGCCATCCAGGGTCACCGACTTGCGAGGGTCGCCATCGAGTGCGTAGTCGATCGACAACGTTTTGAGCGCTTGCATGGCGGGATCATCACCTTCTCCCAGTCGCCACGCTGCAAACCGCCGTTCGCCGCCGTCGACAATCGCTTGAACTTTGGCCGTTACGTCGCGAGATCTTGCCGCATCCTCCGGCACGCCGTAAACGGCATTCTGCACAGTTATCCTCGCTCTGCCCGGCGAAGGGGCCCAGAGACTTCGACCTTCACGAGTCACCGAGATCACCGGATCAGCAAGCTCTTTGCCCGGGCGAAAGACAACAAACACCGATTCATGGGGCTCCAGCCGCATTGGCACTCGCGTGGTACTTCCGATCCGCTCATAGACGGGAACGGGCTCGGACTGACCGGTTTGCGGCCACCACAGTTCCGGTTGGCCGGCCGCCGCGCGAAAGACGCATCCACCCTGGACGACCGCATCGATCCTGTTGGCGACAAAATAGAGGTCCAGGCCGTCATCCATGCGGCGGTGCGTGTAACGCAACTTGCCATGAATCGCCGGATCGCAGGAAAAGTCCGCAGGCAAGTTCATGCTGCGCAGTACCTGCTCCGGCGTGGCTCCCCAGATCACGCGTCCCTTGCCGAGGCAATGTTCGCCGCCGCCTTCGCGGCCAGCATTTCCGCCCCAAAGTTCATCGGCTAATCGAGTCAGTTCCTCGTCGCACTGCGGGAATCCGGTCAGGCTCGGGGACTTCAGCGGCCTGGTCCCCAGCACTGTGGCGCCGTCTGCGACGAGTTCCTTGATCCGCCGCAATAGTTGCGGGGTCATCGTCTCGACTTTCGGCAACGGACTCTCCGTATAAACGTAATTGCCTTCGACGTGCTGGACCGGCCGGCCGTCGGCGTTGTAGCTCGGCAGGACCAGCAGACGATAGCTCATTCCTGATGGCAGCCGAATTCGTCCGTCCTCGACCTGCATGCCCTTGAGCACGAGTTCTGCGGGACAGCCGTCGAAGTTGTACTCCGGCCGATCGGGGATCGCGCCGCGTTCCGTCGCTGGTATCGGCGCCACAAATCGGTGAGGCCCGCCTTCGGGCGTAAGGAAACAGACGTCCGCCACGTACTGTCCCTGGCGCAACATGTACTGGCAACGAGCGAGGTACTCGTGCCATGCCCTTGACTGCTCCCACCACGTTTGCGAGCGGTGAAACACGGTCCCGATGAAAAGAAAAGATACGCCGGGCACCCGCTGAGGCCACGGTTGCATGATCCATTCGCTCATGCAGAAACGGTTCACTCCGGCGCAGAACGCCCAATCACCCAGGGGCTTCAAAGTGGCCGGATGGTCGAGGAAATCACCTCGCCACGAAGTGAACGCCTCGGCCCCGACGACGCGCTGGCCGTAGACATGGGCCGCCGACGCCATCTCCTCGACAATGTCGCAAAGTGGAAGCCCCGTGTAACAGCCTCGCTGCCAGAACTCACACATCGCCTCGTCTGCGCGTCCGGCGTAACGCAAGTCGTCGCATGTTCCATCATACGCCTCAATCGAGAGCCGCAGCCCATCTCTGTGGGCCAGTTCCCGCAGATGCCCGGCGTAATTCTCGAGCATAATTTCGCAAACCGTCTCGCGGTAGTCCCACAGGAAACGCTCGGAAACTTCCAGGCTATTAACTATCAAGCCATTGAGCGCCGGCAGATACGGAAGCAAATCGTAACCGCGCCGGCGGCGGAACTCGTCGCGGAAGCCTGCGGTCCAGTTTCCAGAACCTGCCTCCCAACTGTCCACGTGCGTCGAGACCACCGTCTTTGCAGCCAGCGGCCCGATGTCCGCCAGGAGTTTCTCGACCATTGCCGAGTAGTGAGTCTCGATCGCGGACTTGCTCAATTTGTCGCATTCCAGGCCGGTGGCCGCAGCCTGCGACGAACGCGTGGTGCCGCCGGCCGGAGTATGTCCCAACCTCAGGACGAGCCAGCGTCCGACGGGTACATCCCAGGTCAGGCGTCCGCGCTGATCTGTTTGGCCTGTCAGGTCCCGGACCGCTGTGGACGAAATGCACTGCGGGGCGGAGACGATCGGCCAATCGGCGCTGGAGGGAATGAACCTGGGCCAAGGCACGACGGCGGCGAAATCCTGGCCACCTGCGAACGACTTCGTCGAATTGAAGTTGTCGATCCGACGGAATTTGCCGTCGTCGTCGGCCGCCGGTGCCGGACACGCCAGCACAGCAATGTCGCGATAGAAGTCCTGAGCGGACGGTGGCTGCGGCAATACGGCGTCGAAGTGCACGGGGCCTTCGATAATGCTCTCGGATGCCACGACTCTCTGCGCCGCCTGTTCCGGTTTGACCCAGGGACCGCCGCTGCCCGCCCAGCCGGGATCGTTGTTGAGGTTGATTGCCAATCCCAATCGATCGGCCTCTGCCACCATGTGCTTGAACATCGCCCGCCACGATTCGGACATGAAGCGATGAGGGCCCGCAGGATTCCCCATGTCGCCGTCCATGAACAACAGGCCCCCGATGCCCGCGCGGTGCATGGCCTCCAGATCGGCCGTGATGCCTTCGCGGCTGACGTTTCCCTCAAGCCAGAAACAGTAGACCCACGGTCTGGCAGAATCGGGCGGAGACTTGAACTCCTCCGCAAGATCCGCGCCGTGGATCACTGTCGCGCCGGCCCACGCAAACATGCCAACCAGAATTGCCAGACGGAACCTGACCATAGACCCGATCCGTTTCTTCCGAGTTGTGTAGCTACGAATACGAAGGCTTCGAATTCGTTCGATACGTTATCAGCAATCCCCACGCGTCCCATGGCCCTGCGACTAAGATAAGCGGCCCCATGGAAAAATCCGAGGCAGATGTCAAGCCGATTTGAAAATCTTCGCGATGGTGGCGTGAACGAAGCCGCCCTTGCAGCGTGAACCTCCGTGTCGCGGTCCGTGTCTATGTTCGCATGGACACCAACCTGATCAAAGCCAAATTCGAGAAGCTCGGTGCCAGGGCCAAGATCCGCCCCTTGGTCCGGAATCGGCGGCAGTCTTCGACCGGCCAAGTAGTGATCGACGTGCAGCAGGACCGGCAGGGCGAGTTCTTTGACATCCAGGCTGACAACACTGCCGATGTCGAAGTGCTGGATGTTCAGCCTCGGGACCGCCATCTGCTGTTGATGGTTCGCCAGGCTGCCGAACGCCCCCATCAGCCGGACATCAAGAACAAGTTCCTTTGCGGTCACGATGAACGACATTGGTTCGTTGCCGGAGTGCCCGAAAAGGCCTCCGTGAGCAGCGTCGTGACCGCCAAGGAAGCTTTGAAGCCCGACGCCGTGCGGTCCCGTGAACGGGGAAAGAAAGGAAATCGCCAGAAGCGACTCCGCCGCAAGACGGAAGTGTTCATTCGCCAGGGTGAGTGGTTCTTTATTCCGGTCCCCGAAGTTCGGGTGAATGAGAAGTTGATCCTGACTCACGAACCGATCCGCCGAGGTAGCGGGAAGCCGCACATGTGCGGCGAGTTGTACCGGGACGGTGGAACGACGGTCTACGTCTGCTTTCAACACCCGAATGGCTTGACGGTCGGGGAATACCGCAAGCTGTTGAAGGAAAACCCGAAGGCCGCCAAGTGGGGATGGCGGGCGATGACACGCGACCCGATGGTTTTCGTGCGAGGCAGGATTACCCACGCCGATCATGCCACCATCCGGCTGAACGGCTGGCACCGGGTCGAAATGAACACCGAGAATAAGTCCCGAGCCATGGCGTCGGTGGCTTTTCTCGACTGACAGCCTGTTTGTGAATGGCCAGTAGATCGCATCGGTTCGTTGGCGCATACCGAAGTGGATGATGCAACCATCTGCGGAATCGAGTTGCCCAACGGGATGTTGCGGATCCGTCCGCTTCTGTTGTCTCTGTTGAGGGAGCGAATCGCATCGGCGGTCAGGCTGGAAGTGGTCACCGATGATGATGAGTCGAAGGCTATCAGGCCGCCGCGATGGCTCACACAAGCCATTTCTGAACGTGGTGGGAATCAACAACCTGAATCTGCAGCCGTTTGCCGACGACTCCGGCGTAGCGTAATAGGGTGTCGATCGTCGGGTTTTCGTCAGCGACGTTTTCCAGCTTGGACAACGCGGACCGA
Organism: uncultured Planctomycetaceae bacterium; assembly: GCA_903863885.1. GTDB lineage: Bacteria > Planctomycetota > Planctomycetia > Pirellulales > Pirellulaceae > CAIPEB01. Next base: position 31,335 of record CAIPEB010000569.1, read on the forward strand.
TCCATGCCCGTTCGCTCATGAATGTCGGCCAAGCTTAACCCTTTCGCTTTGCGGGCGGCTTTCAACTCGCGCATAATCGCGGCCAACTGCTGGCGGCGGGACTCACAACCATACAATTGCCGGCAGCCCGGAGAACGTGCGGCACTGGTGCCGTACCCCGGGGCGCGATCGTGGTGTCGCTCGATTCCGACTTCCACGCCCTGCCGGCGCGGTCCAAGCGTTGAACCTCGTTCATGGAAGCTCGTCGATTGCCCCATGCTGGCGAACCACGGATCGCCAGTCCCCGACGGCCAGCTCGCGGGCGGCGAATTGCCAGACGACGACGCGTTTGCCGGCCAGGCGATTGCGGCCCTGGGCCATCTGGCTGCTGAGCATTTCACGGGTAGCATAAGCTCCGGCGTCGTTGCGGGCGATCCAATCGATGGGCTGACCTAGATGATAGGCCAGGTGTTCGGCCAAGCCGGCGCCCTCGCCCCAGACCATTTGCCGCGCGGAGTAGATGTTGGTGAAGCTGTCGCCCAGCAGCAGGACCTGGGCCTGCGCGTCGGCACGCACGGGGCGGCCTGCTGCATCCAGCACCCGCTGGATCGTGACGGTCTGCGGCGCAAAGAGCGTCTGCTGTTCGGTCAGACGCAGCATTTCCGTCAGGTCCCCCACTCCCGTGACCGTCTCCGACGCGAAGTGCAGGTCCTGACGGGCAGAGGTTTCGAGGCGGGGACGGATCTCGGCTGCCAATGCGCACGCCACTTCGGCCATCCACTGGGGCGTCCAGTGCGTGTCCTGGGCCAAGTAACGGATCTCGCCCGGACGGACGATCGGCGGCGAAGGATCGAACACGTCGACGCCGGCGGCACGCAACTCCTGAACCAGCCTCGCAAACGAGGAATTCTGCGGGGGGGCGGCGGTTGCACGACGCCCGCCCAGTTGGGCCGCCTGCAGGCTGGCTTTGTCGGGAATCGGCAGGAGGATCAACCGCGCTCCTGCGGCACGGACCTGTTGTTGAAAATCAAGAATGGCGGGGCGCGGATCGGGCGTCACCGTCTCGGTCACGGCCACGTCTCGCAAGTTGCGCACCCGGCGCCGCAGCGTCTGCGGTTCGAGGAATCCGGGTCCGGTAACGGAGTCGATGCCGGGACGGTAGAACAGCCAGCCATCGCGGCCGAGGACGACTTGCGTCGTGCCGCAACCACCCCAGGCGATCAGCAGTTCCTGCGCGCGCGGCTGGAAGAAGCGGACGGCGCGGGACTGCTCTTGAAGGGCATCCTCATACTGCTTCAGGTCCGAGCGCGTGGGGAAGCGTCCGTTGGAGCAGAGGTCCAGCACGCCGGGCCGTTGCCCCCCACGCAGTTCGAACGCTACCTGGGCCAGCGGGACGCCGAAGAGCATGCCCAGGAACAACACAATCATGCTCCGCGCAACCGCCGGCGAAACATCCGTGCGAATCAGCCCGCGCCGCCAGTCGTCCGGCGCTCCGCCGGCTATCGCGAGCGGTGAGGATTGGCTCTCGGTCTGTCGGCAGTCGGTCGTCATCGCGAACTCATCAGAACTGGAAGTACAAGAACGGGTTCTCGGTCTGCGTCCACATCAATACGATCGAAATGAACAGCAGCCCCAGGCACACGCCGGCGCGCACCGGCGTGAGACGCTCGGTGTAGGCCCAGACCGGCGGCGCGCCCCAGACCACGACCGCGGCGGCCGCCAACGTCAACAGGTGATAGCGGCTGTACATCACGCCTGCCAAGAGATCGCGGCCGGCCGATTGCGGGCCAAACCCGACCAGCGAGCCCAGGTAATCGACGGCACCGCCCAGCGTCTCAGCCCGAAAAAAGACCCAGGCCAACGACACGATCAGGAACGTGATCGCCACGCGCAGGCTCGGCCGGAGACGGCGATAGAAGCTATCTTTCCCAGCTGCTCGCTCGAGCGCCAGCATCCCGCCGTGAATCGCGCCCCACATGAGGAAATTCCACGAAGCCCCGTGCCAAAAGCCGCCCAAGAGCATGACCATCAGCAAATTCAAGTACGTACGCGCCGGTCCCCGGCGATTGCCGCCCAGCGAGACGTAGAGGTAGTCACGCAGCCAGCTCGACAGACTGATGTGCCAGCGGCGCCAGAAATCCGTGATGCTGTGAGAGCGATACGGTGCGTCGAAGTTGCGGATGAACAGGAAGCCGAACATCAGACCCAAGCCGACCGCCATGTCGCTGTAGCCGGAGAAGTCGAAGTAGATCTGAAAGGAATACGCGAGCAGTCCCGTCCAGGCTTCCAACGCATGGCGGGCCGCCGCACCGAACGAGGCGTCCGCGACAAAACCCAGCGGATTGGCGATCAGGATCTTCTTCGCCAGTCCCAGCGCAAACAGGGCGATGCCGCGGGCGAACTTGTCGGCCGTATGCGTACGATTGCGCATCTGCTGCTCGATCGATCCGTAACGGATGATCGGGCCGGCCACCAGGTCGGGAAACATCGCCTCAAAGCAGTTGAAGTCGATGAAGTTGCTCATCGGCGGAGCCTCGCCGCGGTACACATCGATGCAGTAGCTCATCGACTTGAACGTGTAGAAGCTGATCCCGACGGGTAGCACGACACGCAACACCGGTAGCCAGGACTGTCCGCCCAGGGCCAGGGCCACGCGATTGAGGTTCTCCTCGGTGAAGTTGTAGTACTTGAAGAAGGCCAGCAGCGCCAGGTTGGCGGAGATCGACGCGATGACAATCGCCAGCATGGGACGTGTCCGCGGCGTAGATTGCGGGATGCAGGGCCAATGGCCGTCCGGTTCACGCCGCAGGCGAGAAAGCCTCAGCAGCGCGAGCCCGCAGAAGTAATCGATGATCGTGCTGGCGAACATGATCAGCGCCCAGGGCGGATTGGCCCAACCGTAGAAGCCGTAGCTGACCACCGCCAACATCCCGGCGCGGAATCGCCGCAGCGGGATGCCGTAGTACAACACCAACACGAGGGTGAGGAAGTAGAAGATGAACAGGTGAGAACTGAAAACCATGCATGCTAGTCCGCTGCATCGGTCCACACGGCCCAGTACAACGGACCGGTGTCTTGACCGAAGTATTTGTTGACGATGCCGCCCATGAAGTAATCATCCAGGGGCGATTCGAGCGCCATCCGATAGATGCGGCTGGCGGTCAAGGACTTGGCGTTGCCGCCGATTCCCTTCACACGGCGATCGGCGGCCTGGTCGCGGGGCTTGAACGGATTGTATTGGCCCACAAAGATCGTGCCCGCGTGCGTCTCGCCCCGGTGCGTCGTGAGCACCTCGAACTTCAGGATCGTCGCATAATCGTACAGGTCGCGTTTGAAGATCGCTCCATCAGGCACCTCGACCAGCCGCGCGACAACTTCGATCGAGCCCAGCTTCGTGACCGGGGAATCTTCGGTCGCAGGTGCCGGAGGTGCGCCGACCGGTTTCTGGCAGCCCAAGATGCAAGACAGGACTGTCAGCAGCAGGACTAGCCGACATGAGGCGGCGGGGCTGCAGCCGATTCGGTGCTGCCTCACCGGGCAGAACTCCGCGCGAAATCGCAGTAACACGCTTGATAACTGATGCAGGGGCGTACCAATCATCGCGTTGATTCCTTGCCTCGAGCGGGTGCCGAGCGGACATCGTGACTGGTCCAATGCGGCTCCCAGCCCCAGGACAGATCGAGCCGCGGACCCCGGTGGGCTGCCGGAAACCGCGATCGGAGCACGGAACTTTCGCCCGCAACTACGGGGGCGTCTGCCAGGCGGATGATCGACATGCTCGTCCGCGAAGGCTCGACGGGCCCGAGGTCTGCCTCGGAGCGAGTAAACAACAGGTAGCGACCGTCGGGCGAGATGCAGGCGCCGTACAAGTGCCTATTTGCTTCCACGCAGACGGCCCTGCGGTCCCTGCCATCACCCTTGGCCATCCAGATCTCCGCGAAACCGCCCTGTTCCGGGATGATCCCGCGTGAGTAGACAATATACCGGGAATCGGGAGACCAATCCGGTGTGCAGTTATAGCGGTCCGTCTCGCTGACGGCATTCTCGGCGTCTGTTTCCGCGTTCATCCGGCCGATGTTCCAGTACGGCCCGAGACCATTGGCGGTGCCCGCGAACCACTTGCCGTCAGGCGACCAGCCGAGTTGCTGAACGATGCCTTTGCGAGGCAGGTCGCGCACCGTTTTCCGCGTCGTGAGATTGACGATCCGGATCGTGCCGCCCGTCAGGCAGGCGATCTGGCTGCCGTCCGGTCCCCACGTCGCCCAGCGGTAGTTCGACCCCAAGCTTTCGACATGACTGCCATCGGCATCTGCCCTCATCAATTCAAAAGTGCCGTAGGTGTTGTTGTCCAGCGGTTCGCTCCTGGGCATTCGGTAGTACAGAATTTGTTCGCCACCCGGCGAGAAGCGTACGCCCGCCTCGTGAAAATCTCGCGTGGCCGTGAGCGGTCGGCGATCCGAGCCGTCGGGGCGACAGAGGTACAGGTCCCAATCGCCGGCTTCGGTCTTGGCACTGAACGCGACCCAGCCGGCGCCGCGCACTTCATTCGCCAAGTCGTCAGCCTCGGCCGGGACAGCGACCGCGGCAGCAGGACGCTGCTGCTGCACGCCTGCGGGACTCTCGGAAGACGTCCAACATGGTTCCCAGCCGGCCGGCAGCACCAGCACCGGTCCGGTATTGTGACGCGGGTGTTCGGCTTTGAGCCGCGCGGCGTCACCACCCAGGATCGGCGCGTCCGCCAGACGCATCAGGCCCATCGGCGCGCCGGCATTGCCGGGATCGCCGTCCTCCTGCATGTTGCCCGTGAACAATACGTACTTGCCGTCCGGGGAAACATGCCCACCGTAGACGTGGCGCCCGTCCTCGGCATACACCAGACTTCGCGACTTTCCCTCCCCGTCGGCCTGCCACAATTGAGTCCAACCGTAGCCGTTGTTCACCTCCTGTCCCGGTGGACGCCAGGAGAAGATCAAGTTCTGTGAGTCCGGGAACCAGTCGGGGGTGCAGCAGTCGACACGATTGACGGCGTTGGCCGCACCAGTTTCTGCATCCATGCGAGCGATGCTCCAACTGGCGCCAAACGAATTGGCCACGCCACAAAGCCACCTGCCGTCCGGCGACCAGGTCATTTGCTGGAAGAATCCCCTACGTTCCAGCTTGCGCACGACCTCTTTGGTTGCCACGTCTATGACGGAGACGCCTTTGATCGACAGGCAGGCGATCTGCTTGCCGTCGGGACTGAAACTGGCCCAGGTGTATTCGCCTTCACCGCCGAACACCTGCGGATTGGTACCATCGCTGTTGGCGAACACCAACGCTCCCTGCGTGCCGTGGTGATTATTGTCGATCTTCTCGTTACGGGGCATGCGGCGGTAGAGCAGCCGCCGACCATCACGTGAAAACTGTGGCGAGTGTTCGTTGTAGTCAGACGTCCGCGTGATGCTTCGCACGTGCGAGCCGTCGGGCCGGCAAAGAAACAAATCCCAGTCGCCCTTGTCCGACCTCGCCGTGTAGGCGATCCAGCCCTTGGTACGCACCTCGTTGGCCAGGGGCCCCACGGCGAGTTCGGTGGGCGGAGGTGCAGCCCTCGGGTCCGCCGCGCCGGCGGCCAGCGCCAGGACACCTATCCAGATTCCTGTCATGTTGTTCGTCCTGAATTTGGAGAAAGATCCGGTGAGAGACTAAGAACGTGTTTGAAAAATCCAATTCACCCTCCTGCAATGCGGGAGGGTCGGACGCGAAAGCGTCCGGGGAGGGGCCTTCCCCCCTCTCCGGCCCTGGCGGGCCGACTCTCCCCAAGGGGCGAGTGAATTTCAAAGCACCTTCTAAGGGTAAGAGGCCTCGATTTCATACCGCGGTTGGTCCGGGTCGACAATTCGTACCCATTCCTTTTCCGGTTCGAACTGCGGCCAGTCCCGGCCATTGACTTTGACGGCGGCCATCCGTTTGCCCTCAGGGTGACGCAATCTGACGTGCAGTTCTCTCGGTTTGGAACGCTGCGGCATGTCCAGACCGACCCGGATGGTACCGGTCGCCGCGTGGCTCTCGACGGTCATGCTCAACGGGCCGAAGTAAGTCGGTGCCCGACGGATTTCCACCTGTTTCCCATCCTCCAGCCATTTCCGCGGCGTGGCTGGCAGCAGTAACAAGGTATCGTCATCCTGCTCCAGGATCAGCATGTGGCGATAGAGGTCGAACCAAGCCCCGTCGGTGCTGGGCGGACCGAAGTACTGCCCCCAGGCCCAACGATGCTCGACGGGTTCCAAGACCGATTGGCTGAAGGCGCACGCCATCATGCTGTAGAACGCCCGGATTGCCGGCTTCACGTCGTCTCGCAGCAGGTAGGCGGTGGCGTGCTGGTTGTAGACCGGCTCATTCGCCATTCCCCATCCGTGCAGAAACAGGTTGTCTTCGTGGTCGTGCAGCAGGAAGGTCGTCAGCGGCCCGCGCGGGTCGAGCGCGGCCAACCGTGACAGATGCAAGGCTCCCGTGTCGACGTCGGTCGGGTACCAGAGATCCAGTAACCGCCGCGGAGTCAAGGCGTCCGCCGGCACATAAGGGATCCACGTGTGGTCACGCAACCGCACCAGCGGGGCCTGCATTGCGGCCCGGCCAAAGCCCCGCTCGACCGCCTGCCGCATCTGGTCGGCGGCCCGTTGAAACTCCGCCGCACGAGGATGCTGCACCTGGCGGAGCAGCCGCGCCAGTCGTTCGCAGCCGGCGTAGAAGTATGCCTGATTGAACGCCCAAGCCCTCGGTTCGTGCGAAAGGTCGTTCAACGGCGCTCCGATCAACCCCCGTGCCGGCCCGTCCGCCTGCTGCGCGCGGGCGATCTCGGCCAGGCACCAATCACCCGCTCGGAGCGTGGCGGGCAGCAAGGCGTCGAGGCTCGCTTTGTCGCCCGCAAGTAAACCGTGTTGGGCGACGGCATACAGCATCGACGGCGTATAGACGCCCCAGTTGGCGAAGCCGCCGACATGGCCGCTCGGCTCTTGGTTATTGCGGTAGATGACCGCGAGTTCCTCGGCCGCGATGCCGTGGTATCCGCGCAGATCGTACAGCATGTAGTCCACGTAGACGGACTGGTTGACCGGCCAGGGCGTGCCGCGCTGATCGTAGGCAAAGTTCGAGTAAGGCAGATCCATGCGCACGCCGGGCTGCTGGCCGCCATGCCGGCGCGGCAACCGCAGCGCGTGCCACAAGTTGGCGCGGAAGAGGTCGTTGACGACCGGCTCCGGCACGCGGAACTGCGCGCCGCGCGCGAGGACATCTTCCCAGAATCGCAGCGTGGCCGCGCGCGCTGCGGCGTAGTCGAGTTCGGCCAGAACTTCGCGGTCCTTCGACTCCACCGGCGGAGATGGCAGTCTGAGGACGATCTCCCTGACGCCCGTGGCCGGCACGTTGATGGCCAAGGCCGCGGTGAAGGCTTTGTCCGTGCAAGTGAAGTCCGAAATGGCGTCGGCGTCCTGCACCGACACCAGCACGCGCTGAGACGGGGCCTCTTCGATGAACGCGGTCTGGCCGACGTGTACGATGCCGCTGGTGGTCGGCAGCGAGCGCTCGTGACGGAGACTCAGCGTCACCGTCTGAGCCTTGCCGTCGAGTGCCGTGGCCCGCACCTTCTGGAGCAGCACCATCGCGATATCGCCACGGCGTTCCGGCGGCGGGCCGAACAGCGGGTAAGCGAACTGCTCGATTTCCAGACGCAGGCGGGCGCGCTCGAAAGTGGTGGTCAGCACGGGCAGACCGTCGGCCAGCCGTTGGCCTTTCCACTCCCAACCATGGAGGTCCAGCCGGAACTTGAACTTGTCCGAATTCCCATAGTCGCTTGCCACGCCGGCCCAG
>CAIPEB010000570.1 GCA_903863885.1 uncultured Planctomycetaceae bacterium
CAGACGCATGAGTTGATCTCGGCGGCGAAGTTGTGGAATCGAATGCGACCGCATGGCCGAAGCACTCCGCGATTCGGCCAGGGACGCGTGACGCCCAGTGTACTGGCCACGCTGGGGGACGCAAAGAAGACACCCGAATCGCAAGTCGCCTCCGTTCGGAAATCGGCATGCGTTTTGGTTTGTCAAGTTCGCCTCCGGCGAGCGCAGGCACACCGGAATGCGGTTGGCGATACAGGGAGGCCATGGACCGGTTTGGATGAACTCAACACTTCGTTCGTCGTTGCCGTGGGTTGCCTTCCGCTTCTGACTTCATGCCGTTACGGTCCATCGCGCAAAGTTCGAGCCACGACGCGATATTCTTAGCCGACATCGGCTGCGATCCAAAGTCGTGGCAGGTCGCAGCACTCCAGCAAAAATGGTACGCAACGCCCGCAGGCAGATGCCGCGTGTGCAGTGAGGGATGGGAATTTACCGCTCGTTTGCCTACGCTTGGCATAGCCCTCAGCCGTCAGTCTGAAGACCGGGCGCGATGTAGCCGATGGTCCGCGAGCAATGGAGCAGAACGTGAACAGCGAAGAGTTGATCCGGACGTTGATCAAGGGCTCGATTCAGCGAGCGATCCAGGAATGTCTGGCGGCCGTCGTCGTGCTGATCGCCTTCGGGGCGATTCTCGCGCGTATTCCGGCAGGATCGGTGAATTACTACGGCTGTCTGACAATTCTCGTGGGTGCCGGTTTCATTGCCGGCGTGCTCTGGTCGCATGCCTTGAGCTACCGGTTGCTGCAGTCGCATGCGCCGAACGACGAGGGATTCTGGCGGGAGATATTCAACTCGCAGGCGCGGCTCTTGAGGCTGGTGCCGTTCTGGTATTGTGCACCGATCTGCGCGGGGGGTGTGCTGCTTTGTGCGCCGGCTTCACGCGCCGACTTGCTGCCGTTCCTGATCATGCTTGCGGTCTTCGCGATCGCGTTTGTCGGTATCACGATCTTGAACCGAAAGGCCGCGGACAAAATCGATGAAATGGCGGCCGCTTGGGCGTCCTCGATCAACTGCTCGCGCTGCGGTAGCTCAGCAGCGCGCGATTGAAGATCCATCGCGAACCGAGCAGGCTGGCCACGGTTGCGACGATCGCGAACGCCGCGAGCGAAAAGCTCAGGCTCGAGTTCGGCCGCAGCGGCTGTGCGAGGATTCGGGCCGGGACGTTGACGACCACGAGAACCGGGACGGCGAAAGTGAAGACCCAGCGCAGCGGCCGGCCCCACGTTCCGCTGTATATCTCCATCGGGTATCGCGAGAAATTCGTGATGTAGAACCAGAAGTCGTACAGCGTCTGGTTGCGACCCAGCCAGATGCTTGTCGCGGACAGGCCGATCATCAGGCTGTAGAGAATGGCGACGCCGCACAGCATGTAAATAAAGTACAGCGCGACCATGGTCGGACTGACGTGCAGCGGGTTGTCGGGACGCACGGACAGCTTGTGGAGGCTGATCACCAGCAATCCGGCGCCGGCGAAGAAATTCACGAGCGACGACCAGTCGATCTTCCGCAGCGAGATGACGAACTGTGTATCGATCGGCTTGAGCAGCGCGAAATCGAGTCCGCCGGTGCGGATCAGTTCGCTGAATTCGTCCACATTGGCCATGAAAAAGGTCTGAACGAGGCTGTTGACGAACATGGTCGTCGACAGGAAGACAAAGAACTCGTACTGACCCCAGCCCGAATCCCGTCCGATGTACGGGGTGTGGGTGAAGATCAGCGCATAAAAGCCCAGGTTGCCCAGCATCCAGCAGAGCGATGCGATGCTCTCGAGGATGAAGTTCGCGCGGAACGTCATGTCCCGGATCAGGCTGTTTCGCGCGAAGGTCAGGAACACGCGAAGGTACTGCATGCCTTCCATTTTGGGTTCAGCCTCCGAAGCCGCTGTATCGCTTCAGTCCCCGCTGGAACATGAATCTCGACAGACCGATGAAGAAGACCACCCACGCAAACTGAACGCACAGATCGATTGCCAGATCGGCGTGCTTTACCTTGCCGAGAAAGACCGCGGCGGGGTAGTAAGCCAGGTACTTCAGTGGAATCGCGTCGAAGATCGCACGCCACGGCTGCGGCAGCATGTCCAACGGAAACATGTGGCCCGACAGGAAGAAGTTGAACAGCATATAAACGAACAACAGCGAACTGACCTCCAGCCACCAGAAGCCGATCAGCCCGAGCGACGCTTCGAGGTAGAACCCGAGCACGAAGGACATGACGAGCGATGCGGCAAACGCGGCGGCCGTTGCGGGCGAGTGCGTGGCGGCCTCGGCCGGCAGGTTGTGGAAATAGCCGCGGCAGAGGAAGAAGACGAGTGCAAATGGCCCGATCGCCACGGAATAGTAGGCAATCTTGTGTGCGAATCGGCTCAGAAACAGAAAGCCGAGCATGTCCACCGGCTGGATCAGATACTTTTTGATCTCCCCGTCGCGGATCTGACGAGTAATGCCGGAAGCCAGTCCCGGCATGCTCGAGAAAGCGCGGCTGACCATCGTAAGAAGGTAATAGGCGACGAATTCTTCGTAGCTGTAACCGGCCAGCGCCGAGCTGCCTCGGGCCTCGAAGATCGCGTACCAGAGAAAAATCTGTGTCACGATCGGCAGGAACCGCATGAGCGTGCCGAGAGCGAAGTCGCCTCGATAGACGAGGCGCTCTTCGAGGCAGATTCGCAGGATCGTCCACCAGGTGGCAATGCGTGCTGACATCGATGAGTGGCCCTCCGCCGGTCAGGCGACTCCCGCGGTTGAGGCATCCGCCGAATCCGTTCCGGATGCGGCCTGGGCTTCCGCACCCGAGTCGCGTTCCACCTGCGTGAACAGGCTGGCGATCACTTCCTCGAGCGGCGGGTCCTCGACCACAACGTCCTCGACCGCATACTGGGCCAGGATCGCCGCCAGCGTGCGCGTCAGGGCGGAACGCTCGACGCGGAGTTTGGCCCGCGGCGGCTGGTCTTCGACGATCTGGCCGAACCGCTCCAGCCCGGCGGACGACTGGTCGGTTGCGAACTGCAGCGTCACAACCTTGTGGCCGCTGAAACTGTCGATGATGCCGTTCAGCGAACCGTTGTATTCGATGCGGCCCTTGGCGATCACCACGACCCTCCGGCAGAGCGCGGCCACGTCCTTCATGTAGTGGCTTGTGAGCAGGATCGTGATCTGTCGATGCTGCTGGTAATATTTGAGGAACTGTTGGATCTTGTGCTGTGCGACAACGTCGAGTCCGATCGTGGGTTCGTCGAGGAACAGCACGTCGGGTGAATGCAGCAGCGCGGCCGTCAGCTCCATTTTCATGCGTTCGCCCAGCGAAAGCTCGCGGACCGGCTGCCTGAGCAGATTGCCGATGCCGAGCATTCCGGTCAGCTCGTCACGCGTCCGGGCAAACTGCTCCGGGGCGATGCGATAGATCTGCTGATGCAGACGGAACGATTCCTGAGCGGGCAGGTCCCACCAGAGCTGGTTTTTCTGGCCCATGACCAGGGCAAATCGCCGGCGATACGCGTTTTCCCGCTTCCACGGTACGTGGCCCATCACGCGGGCTTCCCCTCCCGACGGGCTGATCACACCCGAAAGGAGCTTGAGCGTGGTGGTCTTGCCGGCTCCATTGGGGCCGAGAAACGCCACAAACTCGCCCTGTTCAACGCGCAGATCGATGCCGCGAACGGCGTGCACATCGCGGTACTCGCGACGGAACAGTCCTCGCAATGACGCCAGCAGCCCTTCCTGCTTCTGGTAAACCCGGTACGACTTGGAAAGCCCGCAAAGCTCGATGATTGACATGCTGCTGGATTATAGGGAGGCCATGGTCTTCAGCACAGGCATGGTCGATCGAGAGCGAAGAGGCCGCGGATTGGCACGTACCAAGAACTTCCACGCGACTCAATGCGGACGCGCGGCTCACACGGGCCGTCAAGCCCGCCCTCACGCTGCCCGGTTTTCGGGGCCTGAACGCCCGCGTTGTCCCGTTGTACAACCGCCGTTATAATTCCGGCCTGCAGTTCGCCGGCGGCTGCGCAGACGCGTGACGGCAAGGGATTGAAATTGCTCGGGGCGGCGTATGTTTCCGAGCGGCTTGGGTTTGCAGCACGAAGAAGGTCACGCGTTGCGCGATCGCGCCGTCGGCCAGTGCCCATCAGGGAGGGAGGCGAGTCACGGCCAGCTACCGAGTCGGAATTGGATTTGATTCCCATCGGCTTGTGGATGGCGGGCCGTTGCGGATCGGCGGGTGCGACGTACCGTTTGACCGGCATCTGGCCGGCCACAGCGATGCGGACGTCCTGCTGCACGCGATCACCGATGCACTGCTGGGCGCAGCCGCCCTCGGGGACATCGGCGAGATGTTTCCCAACACCGATCCGGGGAACCGCGGCAAGGATTCGGGTGTCATGCTCCGGGCGGCATACGACAAGGTCCGCGACCGGGGCTACCGCATCGTGAATCTCGACTGCGTCGTTCACGCGGAGCTGCCGAAGATTTCGCCTCACAAGAACCAGATTCGCCATGCGATCGCGGGATTGCTGGAACTTTCCCTCGACCAGGTCGCATTGAAAGGCAAGACCGGCGAGGGCGTTGGAGCGGTGGGAAAAGGAGAGATCGTCGAGGCGCAGTGCATCGTCCTGTTGGAAACCGAATCGAGCGGAGAGCCCGGCGACAAGCCCGGCGTGAATTGAACGTACCGGCGGGAACGGCACGCGAGACTGCAGTGCTCATCAAGTATGCCCGTCGAAACTGATACGCAGCGAAACTGAGACCCGGCGATATTGGGATAACTCAAGAGAGCGATAATTCGAGAGAGTGCAGGTAATGGAAGCTTCGAACACCAGCGCGTCCGCCAGTCCGTCAGCCACTTTGCGAGTCTACAGCACGCTGTCCAAGACCAAGGAACCTTTCGTGACCGTGGTTCCCGGCCAGGTCGGAATCTACCTCTGCGGACCGACGGTCTACAAGGAAGCGCACATCGGCCACATGGTCGGACCGGTGATCTTCGATGCGATCAAACGCTATCTGACGCACTGCGGGTACAAGGTGAAGTGGGTCGTCAACATCACGGACGTCGACGACAAGCTGATCAACGAGGCGAATCGGCGCGGTGTCGCGATGTCGCAGGTCGCGGAAGAGAACACGGCCGATTATCTGGCCAACCTGCGATCGCTGGGCGTCGATCAAATCGATGCGATGCCCAAGGCAACCGAGCACATCGAAGAGATCAAGAGTTTTGTGTCGGACCTGATCGACAAGGGGTTTGCCTACGCGTCGGGGGGCGACGTGTTCTTCGACGTGGCAAAGGACTCGCAATACGGAAAACTGAGCAACCGTTCGGCCGACGAGCAGCAGGGTGAGGGAGGCGAGGCCGCATCCAAGAAGCGATCGCCCGGCGATTTCGCACTCTGGAAGAGCGCGAAACCCGGTGAACCCTCGTGGGATAGTCCGTGGGGTCCCGGGCGGCCCGGTTGGCACATCGAGTGCTCGGCCATGAGCCGCCGGTTGCTGGGCGAAACCTTCGACATCCACGGCGGGGGACTCGATCTGGTCTTCCCGCATCACGAAAACGAAATGGCTCAGAGTGAATGCTGCCACGGCAAGCCGATGGTCCGGTACTGGCTCCACAATGGTCTCATGCGCGCGGCGTCGGCGGGCAAAGTCGGAGGACGCTCCGATCGGGAACAGACCGACAAGGAGCAGGCCGGCGAAGCAACCGTCGATACCAAAATCAGCCGCTCGAAGGGTGCCGGCGGATTGGCCGATCTGATCCGGCGCCAAACCGGGGAACGTCTGCGGTTTTTCCTGCTGCGGACGCACTATCGCACGACGATTGTCTTCAGCGAGGAGGGCATCCAGGAAGCCGGTGTGGCGCTCGATACGTTCCATCGCTTTTTTGCCCGCTGGAAGAGGGCTACCGGCAAGGATTTTTACCAGTTGCCGCGAATCGCCAGCCGCAGCGAAGGCGAAATCGATCCCCAGGGCGATCCGCTGCTGACCGAAGTCGCCGAGCGCCGCCGCGGCTACCTCGCAAAAATGGACGACGATTTCAACACGGGCGGCGCGGTGAGCGAGTTGTTTGAGCTGCTTCGAGTGCTGAACCGCTACATGGATCAGCACGGGCTCGATCAACCGGCCGCCGCTTCGGCCGAACCGCTCCGGTCGCTCGAGCGCGGAGTCGCTGCGCTGCGCGAGCTGACGGCGCTGCTCGGACTGTTTTTCCAGGCACCCGGCCTGCCGGATACCGAAGACCAGGCACTGGTCGGAAAACTCGTCGAACTGCTGATCGAATTGCGCACCGAGTCCCGCAAGAAGAAGGACTTCGCGACAGCGGATCGCGTGCGTCAGGGCCTCGCATCCATCGGCATTCAATTGGAAGATCGCAAGGACGGGACCGGCTGGCGCATCGAGCGTTGAACGGATCGTCCGCGGGCAATCGAACGGAAGTATGGTCATACTTGGCATCGACCCGGGTCTGAACACTACCGGCTACGGTCTGCTGAAGAGCGGTACCGACGGGTTGCGGGTTGTCGAGGCGGGAGTCGTGCGGGGAGGCAGCGATCGGTCTTTGGAGGCCCGTCTGCTCGAGATTTTCAACGGAGTCTCAGAGATCCTGGACAGCTTCTCGCCCGACGTGGTCGCCATCGAGCAGCTTTACTCGCACTACGATCGTCCGCGAACCGCGATCCTGATGGGGCATGCGCGGGGTGTGATCTGCGTCGCGGCCACGATGCGCGGGATTCCCGTCGTGAATTACGCATCGACCCAAATCAAGAAGATTCTGACAGGCAGCGGACGGGCCCCGAAACCGCAGATGCAGATGGCGATCTGCCGCGAATTGCGACTGCCCGCTCCGCCGGAACCGCCCGACGTTGCGGACGCGCTGGCCATTGCGTTGTGCCATCACTACCTGGGGAAAAAGATTTGATCACCAAAATCACGGGCAAATTGCTTTCCGTTGCCGGCGATACGGCCACGCTGCAAATCGAGGCCTTCGAGTACGAAGTGCTGATCCCCGATTTCAACCGCCGCCAACTGCAGTCCCGCATCGGCCAGACGGTGAGCCTGCACACGCTGCACTTTCTCGACGGCAACCCGTCGCACGGCGGTCGCCTCACTCCCCGGCTGATCGGATTCCTCAGAGAAGTGGAACGCGAGTTCTTCGAGATGATCTGTTCAGTGGACGGAGTCGGCATGCGCAAAGCACTGCGGGCAATGGTGCGGCCGGTCCAGGATGTGGCCGTGTCGATCGAGGAGCAGGACGCCAAGGCGCTCACGACGCTGCCCGGGATTGGCGCACAGACTGCCGAGAAGATCATCGCCAAGCTGCGGCGCAAGATGCCGAAGTTCGCTCTCCTCGTCGGACTGAATGAGCCGACATCGGAAGCCGATGTTCAGACGAACGTAGTCGAAGACACGTTCCAGGCGCTTTGTGCGCTGGGGCACTCGGAATCAGAAGCTCGCCGTCTGCTCGACGGAGTGCTGGCGAAAAAAGGGCGATTCAAGGATGTCGAATCCCTGTTGAGAGCGATTTACGATCAGAGCCAAGGACGGGAATGAAATTCAAGCAGTGGACATGAAGGGGCTTTATTGAGGCGGAGACCGGAATGTGAATAAATCCGTGTTTCATCCGTGCAAATCCGTGGCCTCTTCGCCTCCAGACTCCGTCCCTTGATTTGCCCGCAACATACGAGACACAAGTAATGCCCCGCGAAACCACGCTGCATCCCTACGAGCCGGACGATGATCTCGATCGAGACCTGCGCCCGCAGCGCATGGCCGATATGGTCGGCCAGGTCAAAGTCGCTGAACGGCTGCGCATCGTGCTCGATGCGGCTCAAAAGCGGAACGAGCCGCTGGGGCACATTCTTTTCGACGGCCCGCCGGGGCTGGGCAAGACCACATTCGCCCGCTGCATTCCCAACGAACTGGGCGTTTCCGTGCAGTTGGCTGTGGGCGCCTCGCTCAAGGCGCCCAAGGACCTGCTCCCGTACCTGACCAACGTCGAGGAGCGGTCGGTGCTGTTCATCGACGAAATCCACCGCATTCCGCGGGCGGTCGAGGAATTCCTGTACACCGCGATGGAGGACTTTCGCATCGATATCGTCCTGGGCGAAGGCGTGAATGCCCGCACGCTGAACATGCCGCTCAAGCCCTTCACGCTGATCGGCGCCACGACCCGTGCAGGGATGCTCTCGGGTCCGCTGCGCGAGAGGTTTCGCTATCGGGAACATCTTGGCTTCTACGAAGTCGATGAGCTGACGCTGATCGTCCGCCGGAACGCGGCCAAGCTGCGGGTCGAGATCGATGCGGACTCGCCGCGGGAGATTGCCTGCCGAAGCCGCAGCACACCGCGCGTGGCCAATAACCTGCTTCGCTGGGTGCGCGACTACGCGGACAGCAAAGCCAACGGCCGCATCTCGCTCGAAGTCGCCGAAGCGGCGCTGCAGATGGCCGGCGTCGACAAGCTGGGGCTCGATTCGCAGGATCGCCGCTACCTCGAGACGATCATACGGGTGTTCGGGGGCGGCCCCGCCGGTGTCGAGGCCATCGCCCACACGATGAACATCGCGCCCGACACGCTGACGGATGAAGTGGAACCGTTCCTGCTGCGAACGGAGCTGGTGATCCGCACGCCCCGCGGCCGCACGGTCACCCCCCAGGGGTTCGCGCACGTGAACATGCCCATGCCAACGAGCGATCGGAATCCCGACGGGCGGCAACAATCGCTGTTTGAGTGATGCTTGGTTTGCGATCCGTGTGTCAATCACGAAAGGAAGCTCCACGATGCGGCTGTGTACCATTATCTCGCTGGCCGTTCTGTCCCTGGCAATCGCCGGCTGTGACGGGGCGAAAGTCGAAGTGCTGACCGCCCAGGTCAAGAAGCTCGAAGCGGAGATTCAGGACTTGAAGGCGAAGAACGCGAAAGCGGAAGCGGATCTGGTTGCGTACAAGACGCAAATCGACCAGGTCGCGGCGATCAAGCAGGGATACGAAACCGCGCGGGTCCAGCTCCAGGAAAAGCTCGGTGCGCTGGCCCCGTTGCTGGGAAATACGGGTTCTCCCCTGCCGACGTTCGAGGAACTGCGGGATCCATCCTGGATCGGGAAGCTCGTCCCCAATCAGCAGACCGCCGCCGGATTGGGTGAACTGCAGAATCTGATGCAGGGGCTGACGGGCAATCAGGCTGCCGCCGGCGTTCCAGGGCAGGCTGCCGCCGGCGCTCCAGGGCAGGCTCCGGCGGGTGAGCCGGGACAGGTTCCTGCCGGCGCTCCGGGGCCGACGGGCACTCCGGTTCAGATGGGCGTGCCGGCACCGGGTGGTTCTCCGAATCAGGCGGGCGCGCCGCCGCAGTCGGTCGCGCCGGCACCGGCAGCCGCGCCCGGACTGAGCCTCGCCCCTGCCCCGACCGTCGCCCCGGCGCCGGCGGCCCCCGCCCCGGGAGTCACGGGAAGCTGACGTTCTTCAGACGCGAATCTCAGACAAACTCGGCCCGACGCAACGAAAAAAGGGGGCGGAACGAACTCCGCCCCCTCTTCATCTGCCGCTCGAGTCTGATGCTTTCTGGATTAATCCTCAGCGAAATTCCGGCGGAGGATCAGTTAAGTCATAATCCGATCTGCGCCTGCGAACCGCAAGGTTCCACCGCGGGAGCTTACTTGCCTTCCGGCTTCTTCTCGGCGCTCGCGGGCAGCGCCTTGGACATCATGCGAACGCCGTCGTCTTTCAGGAGTTTCCGCGTCTTCTTGTCCCAGATGCGGGTCCGCACGTTGAGGCGGTGTTTTTCACCGTGGCACTCGTCGCAGGTCTTGTCCGCTTTGTCCTCGGTGATTTCCTTGTAGAACTTCTGGTGATCTTCACGGTCGATGATCTTGGCTTTCTCGTGGCATGTCTCGCAGTACGCGGTGACTTCGGACTTGAGATACATCTTTTCCGGCGGAATCAGTCCGTCCTCGTCGCCGCTGTGGTCGATCGACTCGCCGTGGCACTTTTCGCAGCCCACGCCGGCGATCTGATGGGCCTTGGTCAACTCCTCGCCCTGGTAATTCGCGTGGCACACCAGGCAGTACGAGTTGTCGGCCGGCTCGACTTTTTCCTTCTTAAGGATCAGGCCGGACCCCGTCTTCGGGTTGGGGGCCTCTTCTTCCGCCGCGCGCAGGTACCAGGAAACTGCCGAACAGACGGCGAGCGATACGAACGAAACGCAAACAATTTGTCTACGGAACATGCTACTTCACCACGATTGCCGCTCGCCGAATCATCGATCGACGAGCGGCATGATTAGGAATAAACGCCCGGTCCGACGACCTGCCGTTCAAACGTATTTCCACTCCTTGAGCCACTGATAGTTCGCGGGCAGTCTTGCCCACATTTCCTCGCCGAGAATCTCCAGTTCCGCGCGCTCTTCGTCGTCGAGGCTGCGCCGCTGCTGGATGGCCGCCACCATGTTGTCCACCTGGGCGGGACTGATCATGCCGGGGATCGGTGCCGTGATGCACTCGTTGCCCAGGATATAGCGGATGGTCATTCTCGCGCGGCGGTTGTCCTCTTTGACAAACTCGCTGTCTGCGGAACCGTCGCCCTTGAAGATGGCGTTGCTCGCGAACGGCTTGATGCCCAGGATTCCGACGTCGTGCTTGCGGACTGCGTCGAACAGGCTGTCTTCCGGCAGCTCGCGCGAGTTCGCCGTGTAGGGCGTGCACAGCATCTGGATGACGTCCGGGTAGGTCTCGATCAGCATCTTGGCCCACTTGCGATCGTGCGTCGAGAAACCGGTGTAGCGGCAGAGCCCTTTCTTGCGGGCGATATCGAGCGCTTCGATCATCGCATCGACATCGGCCTGGCTGTGCGAACCGCCTCGTTCCAGCGCCATCAGCCGCCAGATATCGGCGTACTCGATATTGCAGCGTTTCAGGCCGGCCTCGAAAAGCTCGACGAGCTTCTTGGCCGTGCGGTTTTCGGGAACCCGCAGTTCGCTGGCCGGATGGGAATAGGCGAAATACATCTTTTCGCGGCGGCCTTCGAGAACCTTGCAGTAGGTTTCCGGTTCAGCGTCGCCGGCGAAATCGATCAGGTTGATGCCCACTTCGATGCAGTGATCGACAACCGCCTTGCGGTTCTGGAGAAAGACGGTCATGTCCGCGCGCTCTTCGGGGCCTGCGTACGGATTGATCGCGCCCGCCGCTTTGATGACCTTGTCGACTCGCTTCCAGTGGCCTCCCAGGCAGACGGCCGACACCCAGAGTCCCGTCTTTCCGAGTTTGCGGTATTCCATTCCGGGGTTGTAGCTGCGCGTGTTCTTGACTTCGGCCGGCACTTCCTCGGCAAAGGCGCCGACGATTCGGCCGGGAACGCTCACGGCGCTGCCTGCAATCAACGCGCCCGCGGCAGTCGCGGCGGTGGTTCGCACAAACTCACGACGATTCACTCGGGATGCGTACGTCATGCGTGATCCTTTCTGAGTTGACTCGGTTGGTCGGACTCGACACCGCGCCGTTTGGTCCGCGACTTGCCTCAGGCGGTCCCCGCGGGCAGGCGGCTGAGCGGCGTCCGTTGGTGAGATCGGCGATCGAAAGGGGCTAAGAGGTCTTTTTGGAGGCAGGGATGCCGTTTACGGCACCTCGATCCACTCAGCGATGGTAATCGATCCGCACCATGAAAGTCCAGTCGTCCGCACGGGAAAGTCCCCGCGGCTTCCCGCTTTTTCCGCATTCGCTAAACTTGGCATAAAGCGATGCCGGATGCCGGATGTAGGGTGTGTCCAGTTCGCGAGACGGTTGTTTGCAGTGCGCGAACACTCGACCGCGAGCGCAGGCACACCGGAATGCGGTCGGTAGCCAGAAATCGGTAGCCGGATATCGGTGACAGGAGGCCAACTGCGTGCTGGTCATCCTCCGGACTCCAGACTCCAGACTCCGGACTCCAGACTCCATATGAATCATCTTGACCGAGAACCCGTACTCTCCCAGGGGGGCCGCATGCGGAAGCCACTGTTTGTCTTCGTACTGTCGTTCGCTCCGTTCGTTGTATTTGCTGCGGCGGTCGCAAACGGCGAGGAAAAATCCGAACCGCCGCGGGCCGCGAGATCGGTTCATCTGGCGTATCTGGCCGAAGATGCCGACCAGTTCTACTGCGAGGTCAAAGTCGAAAAGTCCACGCCCGGAAGTTACTTCATGGTGTGCGGCTTCAGCCATGGCTATTTCGGCATCCAGGAGTTGGGCAACGGCAAGAAGGTGGTGCTGTTCTCTGTCTGGGATCCAACCAAGGGAGACAGTCCGACGGATGTCCCGGAAGAGCAGCGGGTCGAGGTGCCGTATCACGCGGATGACGTGACCGTGCGCCGCTTCGGCGGCGAGGGGACGGGTGGCCAGAGTTTCTTCAATTGGGATTGGAAGGTCTCGCAGACCTACCGCTTTCTGGTGCGGTGCGAGGTCACGGAAAAAAAGACCGCCTATTCGGCCTGGTTCTTTGCTCCCGAAGCCGGTAGCAGGAAGCAACTGGTCACGTTCCGCACACGAACTGGCGGCGATCGCCTGAAGGGCCTCTATTCGTTCATCGAAGATTTTCGCCGCGATACAAAAAGCGCCGACGAAACTCGTCGGGCCACCTTTACCAACGGCTGGATCAACGACAAGAAGACGGGATGGAAGTCTCTGAACAAAGCCCGCTTTACCGCTTCAAGCGCCACCTGGGAGGCTCGAAATACGATCGACGCCGGAATTGTCAGTGGCCAGTTTTATCTGCAGACCGGAGGGGATACCAAGCAGACTCGTCCGCTCAACGCAATCCTCGAGCGATGGCACGAGGGCGCGCCCCCCTCTCCCCTGCCGAAACCCTGAGGCCGGACGCCGGAAAAAATGCGAAGGATCAACCACACAGGACATAGAGAACACAGAGGCAGTGCTGTGGTTCCCCATGGACGTGTGTGAGCGCAACGTTATCCGTGCTCATCCGTGGCCTCCCAGGTTTTCCGGGATCGCTACAACTCACTGCCACCGGTAAACGCTCATCGCATTGAGTTCGCGCACAAACACTTCGTTTCCGCAGACCGCCAGGTGAGCCCACGTCGGCTGTTCGCTGACCTTGAAGCGATCGAGCAGGTCGAACTTCTGGGGATTGGCGCGGATCAGCAGCAGTTCCCCGCGTTCATCGAGTGCGAGGATTTTGGAACCGTTTGCCACCAGGCTCCAGTACTTGCCAAAGGGCTCGGTGGTCCACTTTTCCTTGCCAGTGGCTGCTTCGATACACGTGAATCGCTGATTTCGCAAATGCAGGTAGATGTGCCCGTCGATCACCACGGGCGTGGACATGTATCCCTGGACCTTGTTGGTCCACCGCTCTTGAAGCGTCCACGCATTGTCCTTGCGTGTCAGCGCAAAACAGAGCGACTTGCCGCCGTAACTGCTGGTGAAGATCGTGTCGTTGATCAGCGTGGGAGTCAGGATGTTCATGCCTTGAAACGCCGGAACATCCTGCGCGAAAGCGACGGCGCCCGACTCGGGATCAACTCCGGCCAACTGGGTGCGGGTTTGCACCAGGAGCAACGGGGGATCTTGCGGTTGCGGTCGGTACAGGTACGGAGACGAAAAAGCGCTGCCGTACATGCCTCCGTCATCCTTGAGCACCTGCCAGACGATCTTTCCCGTCAGCTTGTCGATTTTGGCGAGCGAAGCGCCGGCCTGAACGAACACGTGTCCGCCCACAACGTACGGCGAGCAGACGAATCCGAACGCAGGCGGCGGCGAATTCAGCGACTTGATGAAATCGAGCCGCCAGATTTCCCTGCCGTCCTTGGTGTCGAGGCAGACGAGCACATCCCGCATTCCTGCCACGTACAGGCGTTCTTCATCGAGCGCTGGAGTGGACCGAATCCAACTTCCATTGGACGCTGCAAAGAAGGGAACTTTCATCGAACCCTCCCAGCGGGCCTCCCAGAGCGGCTTGCCTTCGGCGCGAGACCATGCCCGTACCACTTCGAATTTCGCATCGACCGTTTCGGTCGTGAAAACCGATTCCTTCGAGACAATCGGTCACGAATAGCTCGGCCCCAGTTCCGCCCGCCAGGTCCGTTGCAGATGCGAGCCCGATACGCCGTCGGGCCAGTCGCCGCCCGAAATCAGGCCGTCTCGCGACGGACCCCGCCACTGAGGCCAGACTGCGGGTTCACCGGCGCTGCTCTTTTCAACGCCAAGCAGTTCGAGGCCTGCCAGCGTTGCGATGAAGGTCAGGAGAACGGTTGTGAGGGCTCTCATCGGGTTGCTCTCTATCGAATTTCGGTTCGTTGCTGTCGCGACGGACAACTCTCGTGTTTCGCATTCATGCACTTCGCTTGGTTATCGTATCGGTGTACGGCGGAGTGCCAAGTGAAGCGAGTGCGAGGATTTCGCGCCGATTTCCGGGCGCGACTCGTCCGGACTGCCGAACGCATGAAAGTTCCTTTCCGCAGGAAGGGACGGGCCGCAACAGGCCCAAGGTCTCGCTCGATTGCAATTGATGCGGCGCGCAGTAAACTCCAGCGCTAAAGAACAGCGTCCGCGTCACTTCAACCGCCGCCGCGAAAAAGGGAATGCCATGTCGTCCAGAATAACTCGACGTCGAATGCTGCAAACGACTGCCCTGGCCGGAGCGGCGGCATGCTGCACTTTCGGTTCACGGCCGCTGCGGGCTCTCGCTCCGTCCGAGAAGTTGAATATCGCATTTGTCGGCAGCGGAGGGCAGGCCGAGTTCAGCTTGGAGAACCTGGCCGCACACAACATTGTAGCGCTCTGCGACGTGGATACCGCTCGTGCCGCGGCTGCTTTCGAGCGTTTTCCGAAGGCCCGGCGGTATCAGGACTATCGCAGGATGTTCGACGAAATGCACTCGCAGATGGACGCGGTGGCGGTCTGCACGCCCGACCACACACACGCCCCTGCGTCAATTCGCGCGATGCGTCTGGGGAAACACGTCTATTGCGAAAAGCCGCTGGCCTGGTGCATCGACGAAGCCCGGCTCATGGCCAGAACGGCCGCAGAGCATCGCGTCGCCACGCAGATGGGAACGCAGGGAATGGCGATGGACGGAGCGCGGGCCGGCATCGAAATGCTCCGCTCCGGGGTGATCGGGCAGCCGCGTGAAATGCACGTCTGGACGGACCGCGCCAAGGGCTGGTGGCCGCAGGGAGTGCCCCGACCGCAGGAACAACCGGCGGTGCCATCGACGCTCAACTGGGATTTGTGGCTCGGCGTCGCTCCGGTCCGCCCCTTTCATTCGGCCTACGTGCCCTTCAAGTGGCGCGGTTGGCTCGATTTCGGCACCGGCGCGGTTGGCGATATGGGCATTCACAACGCCGCAATGGCTTACGTCGGGCTGGGGCTCGGTGCGCCGAAATCCGTGGAAGTAGTGGGCGTGTCCGGTGCCAACAGCGAGACGTTTCCGGAGTGGTCGCTGCTCCGGTATGAATTTTCGTCACCGAGCGGAGGTCCGCCGCTGATCCTGAACTGGTACGACGGCGGCAAGAAGCCCTCGAGCGAGTTGATCGGCGGCGGCGAGGTTGCGGCCAACGGCGCGATTGTCGTCGGCAGCCAGGGAACGATGTACTCGATCGAATGGACCGGTGCGGATTGGCATCTTCTGCCGGAAGAGAAATTCCGAACGGCCGCTGCGCCGACTCCCACCGTGCGGCGCACAAGCGGCCATCACGACGAGTGGATCGAAGCGTGCAAGGGCGGTCCGCCGCCGCTGTGCAACTTTTCGGATTTTGCGGCCCCTCTCACCGAGGTGATGCTGCTTGGCAATCTCGCCGTTCGATTGGGCAAGAAGATCGAGTGGGACGCTGCCGCCATGAAATTCACGGGGGTCCCGGATGCGGATCACCTTCTGCGCCGCGAGTACCGCAAGGGCTGGGAACTGTAGCCCGCCGGTTCTCTGCGGCGTCTGCGGTCAGAGCGTTGGTTCACACGCACAGTCCGGCGACCAACGGCAGCGAAAATTCACCCGGTGCGACAGCGCCGGTTTGGCTGGCGGACCTTCCGCCCTGTGATTGGAGTTAGCGAAATGAAGACGATTCCTGCAGCGATTGGCCTGACGTTGATGTTGCTGGCACCGGTTCGGGAGTCGAACGCCGCTGAAGAAATTGCCTTTCACGCGCAATGGGCCGAGCGGGCCTTTGCGGCGCAGCCGCCGGCGGCAAGCGAAGCGAATCGTCTCGTGGTCGTCCACGAAGATATGCCGGGCGACACGAAGATCGGTCGCGGTTCTGCCGGCGGGCGGATGCGGCTGGCGGATCGCGTCTATTCTCACGGCATCGGTGTGAACTCGCACTCCGTCGTGGGTGTGCGATTGCTTCAGCGCGCCAGTCGGTTTCTGTGCACGGTCGGTCTGGACCGCAATGTGGACGGTACACTCGCGTCGGTGCGGTTCCATGTGGGCGTCGGGGGGAAAGACGTCTGGCAAAGCGAGTTGATGCGTGCTGGGGCAACGCCCGTGGCCGTCGATGTGCCTCTGCAGGGGGCAACGGAATTCGATCTGACGGTGGATGTGGGAGACGACACGCGGGGTTGGGATCAGGCCGACTGGGCCGACGCGCGCGTGATCATGGAGGATGGAACGACGATCTGGCTGGATGACATCGCTCGAAACGGTCAGGTCGAATCCGGGCTTCCTTTCTCGTTCGTGTACGGCGGCAAGCACTCGTCCGAGTTCCTGGCGAAGTGGCAGCGGAACGAACAGGTCGAGCAGTTCGGGAATTCAATGACCCGCCGGACTTTGACGCTGTCCGATCCGGAAACGGGTCTGGAAGTGAAATGCGTATGCACCGTGTATCTGGACACACCGGGGGTCGACTGGACCTTGCACTTTCAGAATCGGGGCTCGGCCGACACTCCGCCCATCGAGCAGGTGCGGTCCGCGGACACGTCGGTCAACCTGGGATTCGGCCAAAAGGCCGTGCTCCATCGTCTGAACGGTTCGCTCTGCCGAGTGGACGACTGGATGCCGTTCGACCAGTCGATCGCCGAAGGCGAACGCGTCGAATTCACGGCTACCGACGGCCGTTCGTCGAATGTGTGTCCGTTTTTCAATCTCGATTGGGGCAGCGGCGGCGTCATCACGGCGCTGGGATGGTCGGGGCAGTGGTCGGCAAGTGTCGAATTGAAAGGCGGCCGACTGCGGACTCAGGCCGGCATGCAGAGCATGCACCTCGTTCTGCATCCGGGCGAATCGATCCGATCGATGCGCGTAATGCAGATCTACTGGTCCGGCGGGGACGTCGAGCGATCGTACAACATGTTCCGCCGCACGATGCTGAACCACATTCTGCCGCGGATCGACGGCCAGCTCGTAATGCCGCCGATCGCTCACAGCAGCACGTCGTTCTACGAGTTGAACGCCAGCAACGAGCAGAATGTCCTGTCGCACCTCGACGCAATTCGCGGCCTCGGCTTCGAGACATTCTGGCTCGACGCTTACTGGACCGGGCCCGGCGGTTTTCCCGACAGCATGGGGAATTACGGTTTGCCGCTCGAACGCGTGGAACCGCGGGATCGATTTCCGCGAGGTCTCGGTGCGATCGGCGAGGCTGTGGCCCGCGATGGACTGTCTTTCCTGTTGTGGTTTGAACCTGAGCGAGTAGCACCTGGCACGCGGATCGCCAAGGAGCATCCCGAGTGGGTCATTTCGCCGGAGGGCAATGGCAGCGGGTTGCTCAACCTGGGCTCCGCGGAAGCTCGCGAATACATCACCGACTATTTGAGTGAAGCAATCCGCGCGTATCGGCTTGGCTGCCTGCGCATCGACTTCAACATCAATCCGCTGGGCTACTGGCAGTTCCTCGACAAGCAGGATCCCAATCGGGTCGGCATGGCCGAAATCCGCTATGTCGAAGGTCTCTACCGGATGTGGGACGAACTTCGCGAGCGGCATCCGAACCTCTTCATCGACAATTGCGCATCCGGCGGCCGCCGAATCGATCTCGAAACGTGTTCGCGTGCGATTCCGCTTTGGCGCAGCGACAATACCTGCGACATGGTCGGCGACGACCCCGATGTGATTCTCATGGCCGCTCTGAAAAACCAGCTGATGAGCGCCGGATTGAATCGTTACCTGCCTTACAGCACGGTGGGACAAATGGGTGCTACTCCCTATTTGTTTCGCAGCGGGTTCAACGGCGGTATCATCTTTGCCGAGGATGTGCGGCGAAAGGACTTCCCGCGCGAAATGCTGAGGCAGGCGATCGCCGAAGGCAAACGGATTCGCAAGTACTGGCTCGGGGATTTCTACGCAATATCCGCGGCCGATACCGATCCGACGCGTTGGATCGTGATGCAACTCCATCGCGCAAACGAGCAGGACGGGATCGTGCTCGCTTTCCGACGCCACGCGTCTCCCTACGGCAGTTACTGCTGCGATCTGCGAGCGATTGATCCGGACGCGAATTATCTGGTAGCCGTTTCGCACGGTTATGAAGCAGCTGCATCGCAGAATCTTCGCGGCGCCGAATTGCAGCATCTCGAGATCCGAAGTGCTCAATGCCCCGGTTCGGTACTGGTCGAGTATCGGAAACTGACCGGTGCATCCCCGAACCCATGAGCGGCCGGGATGTTTCCGCGGCGATGCGCACCAAGCCACTGGAACGAGTTCCGACGCGACGAGTCGCAATTTCGCAATAGCTCGTGCTTTCGATGCCCCACCTGTGGCGGGTGGAATCCGTCTGCGAAATTCGACGTTTCGGCCGCTCCAGTGAAACTCGCCTTCCCGTCGGAAGGTATCCGGCTTGGTGTGATCAGGAGATGTCGAGTCACAGCGCCTTGGAATTTTTTCCAGACTGCGGATCACGACAGAAACGTTTCGCCTCTGCTCGGGTTAAATTTCGGATGGCGGTCCAGAGGCCGCAAGAAAGCGAGATTGGGAAAGTTGCGCGAACGCATTCGGAAATACCTTTGAGCGATCGTCAAGCGAAATTGACGGTTCGTCCAGCCTTTGCGAATTGGGGCTTCGCAAACGCAGGGGTTTCTTGAAGGCGGCACAGAATCGCGCAAGGGTCTCGCGGGCACAGTCAATTGGTGCTTGGGCAGAGTTCTGGTAGGTCGCGTTTGCGAATGCGGCCTGGCGATCGGATACCGGCGATTTATGGCATTGGGACGGGCCGGTGTCCGAATCCAAACAGAGGAATTAAGCGCCTTGATCAGGAACCTTGGAACAGGAATCGGTATGACAGGAGGTCGGGAGAACTCCTCACCAGAATTGGGCGGCACAAACGGAGCAGCGGGCAGTCCGATGTCTCAGGCGCTCAGCAGGTTCTACGTGCCGCAGTCCACATTCGCCGCGGCCGTTCAGGATCCGGCCGAGGAACTGAAAGTGCCTCCGGGGCTGGTGAGCATTTACGCTGTGTGCGGCGGATTGTGGGAGTTGGCGGGAGAAGGCATACCGCAGGATTTCTGTCTCCGTTCGCGTGAGATCGTCCTGCTGCCGCACGGTTCGGCGCATCGATTGAAATGCGTGAATTCGCCGGGCCATGCGGGCGGCTGTTCGCAGTCCGCCGGCGCGGAAGCGGAGATGATGCGATTCGGCGGAGCCGGCAGGTTGATCCGGGGACATTTTGCCGCCGAAACCTGGGGGCGAAATCCGTTCCAGTCCTGTCTGCCGCCGCTGGTCCGACTCGACGGGGATTCCAACATCTGGGAAACGGCGGGACCTCTGCTCGACTGCATTTCCGCCGAGGTCGAGTGCGAACGCGAGGGATGGAATGCCATTGTCGAACAGCTCGTGCGGCTGGTGTTCCTGTTGACTGTGCGTTCTTACCTGCTGCAGGAAAACGCTGTTTCAGAAGAAAAGAACATTGCGTCCACCGGCTGGTTCCGCGCGGCCATCGATCCCGATATCGGTCCTGTTCTGCAGATGATCACGGATGAACCGAACAAGCCATGGACCGTTAAAGCACTAGCGCGGCGGTCCAATATGTCGCGATCCGCCTTCTGTGAGCGGTTTCGCGATGTGGTGGGGCAGCCGCCGCTTCAATACGTGACCGAGCATCGCATGCAGAAAGCCTGCCAGTACCTGCACGAGACGGAACTGGCGATCAAGCAGATTGCCACGCTGGTTGGATACAGCTCGGTCTCGTCATTCAGCAATGCCTTTAAACGATGGGTCGGGACAGCTCCGGCGACGTTTCGGAGATCTCGCAGCACCGCGACTCCCGCACCGGACATGTCGCGATCCGCCGCGCGAGATTAGACCGAAGCTTTCCCAACGGAACCGTTACTTGCAGTCGTCCGCAGCCGTTCCTGCGGCGGAATCTGAAAGCCTGCGATCCCTGTTTGCCGAGATAGCCTGGTAGTCGGGCGGTGCTTGCAGTCAGGCGCCGTTCCCGACATCGCCGGCGGCGAGTCCCGTGCGCTTAACGCGGCGAGTAGTGGCTTTCCAGACCTTGCGGAACCACTGGAATAAAGGCCCGATCAGGCAGTGCGGCATCGCATCTGCGGCGCGGCGAGCAATCGGCCATGCGCACACACGGAAGATGTTCGAGAGAATCGCTTCGAAGCATCGGCGCGATAATCCGATGTGCGACGGTGTCACGCCATAGTCCGCCGTTCTCAGTCCCCTCGCGGCTCGCCGCTGCATACGCAGATAGCCGCCGCGCTTCTTGAAATCCAGTCCGTGGCTCTGCATCCGCACGGCTTCGCCTTCGGTGATTTCTTCGGTCCACAACGCGCCGCAGCGTTCCATTTCCCGGACGATGCTGTCCCCCAGTTCCGATCGCGTGATGACAAGCGAAAAGCCTTCGCCCCGCAGTTCGTAGTGCGGCGCCCACGCGTCGCCGCCGCTCAGGTCCGTGAACTCGTTGGTCAGGTCCTGTGAGACGAGCGAGTGATCGGATATGTGGAAGGGGATCAGGTAGTTTGCGTGGAACTTGGGCATCTGCAGGCAGCGTCCGTCCCGCAAACGCACGCTCATGTGGCCGGGCCACTCGCCCTCGCGATACCGCAGCGAAGTGACATCCTCCTTCTTGGCGCCGAACCTCCGCAGGAAACTGTCGATCGCGGTGCCGTACAGTTCGTTCCCGAAAAACGGCCCGAGAATTACCGAAATGGACTTTACCGACGGGTGCTGCAGCTGTTGAAGCCGCCGGATCGCAAACACCTGCTGCGGCAGACCCACCATGGCAAGCGGGCCCGGCTCGTCGGCCAACCGGTCGAGTATTGTGTTGACCGGCGAGACCACGTACTTGCTCTGCGCCGCTGCAAGAACTTCAGCCCGCGACCGGGCAATCACCGGTACCGATCGCCACGGAATCTCTTCGTCCATTCCCAAGGCCACGACGCCGCGGATGCGGCCGCTGTCGAGCATATGCAGCACCGCGGCGGTCAGTACTCCGCCACTGGCCGAATTGCGCCGCACTTCTTCATCGGTCGCGTGCGCCACCAGCAGGCGACGATACTGTCCAAGCAGATTGCTGGTCGCCGTCGGCGTGCCGAAAACTCTGCGGTTCATGTCCGGGTGCGAGCTGGAGACTTGAGGGCACGCATCGTAGCAGACGTTTGGCAGAGATCGCGGTTCGGCCGGTTCGGGCAGGCACGCGCCGTCCCTGTCCGCGAATCGCAGCACGCCGCCAGAGAGCCCGACGCACGTGCCGCAGTGGCTGCAGAGACCCGGCTTGATGACTTCTTCTTCGAGATGCGACCAAATCGGGTCGATCGGGGTGGTCTTTTCCGCGATGTAAAAGTGCCGGATGCCCAAGCGATTGGTGCCGATGCGGCGAAGTAACCGTTGCTGCACCCATTCCGCGGATCGCTTCGCCCACTCGGGGCCGACCGGCAGCAGCACCGTGCCGCGATGATCGATGATGCGGAATCCGCAGCTGCGCATGGCTTGAAGCACGGAACCGACTTTCGGGAACTCGTGCGGCCCCTCGCCGTGGTTCTCGAAAAACATCTCGTAAAGCCGCAGAAATATCTCGGACCATGCCGGCGGCGCGGAGAGAATCAGCCGTCCTCCCACCCGCAACAAGCGGTGGCACTCGACCAGGAAGTGAACCGGATCGGGAACGTGCTCGAGCGTCTCGAGCGAGACCACAACGTCCTGGCTTCCGGTCTCGCCCTCAAGATCGTGAAGATCGGTGCGATGAAACGTCTCGTTGGGATAACGCGTTTTGGCCATCCCGATCATCACGTCGGAGACTTCCAGGTTCGTCAATTCGGCGTCCGGACAGACTTCGCGTATGAAGCGAACCGCTCCTCCCGTTCGCGACCAGACGTTCGTGATCCGCTGCGCCGGTTTGGCGGGCAGGTATTGCTGCATCGTCAGGAAGCGTTCCACGTGCGTCCAACTCAGGCGGGCGTTTACTTCGTCGTAACGCGGAGCGACTCCATTCCAGAAGTCACGGACCTGGTCGATTTGGAAACGGTGATTCTGCATACAGGCACTTGAACCCGGACCGATGGGAATTGCCGCAAGGACTTCCTTGAGTTCGACCGCAACCGTCAAGGTTGTCGCGTGTCGCCTGGAACCATGATCCGGTCGAGTCCGCGGCCGAGCGTCTGCGGATCAAGTTGGCCGGACTTCGCCTCATCCCACTCGCGGAACCACTGGCCGAACTGCTTGACCATCTCGTCCCGGTCCAGAAGCTCGTCGCCGTTCTTGTCGCAAGGCGTGAAGAACGCGTTCGCAAAATCAGCCGCCGGGTCGAAACCGCCGCCTCCACCGCCGAACGGAGGCATCGGCCCGCCCATTCCGGGAGGGCCACCCATTCCCGGCGGACCACCTTGTGGTGCTCCCGGAGGCAAGGGCAGGCCGAGCAGGACTTCCTCGATCTCCAGCCTCTTGTTTCCGTCGGCATCCCATTCCTTGTGCCATCGCTCCGCCAATGTCTCGAATTCCTTCAGTGAGATCTTGCCGCTCTTGTCCGCATCCGCCTCTCGCATCCACGCTTCGGCCAGCATGCGGCCAGGTCCAAAGTCCGGGAAGCCTCCCCCGGGCGGTCCGCCTCCCGGTCCACCAAAGCCGAACGGCGGGCCATCGTCCCCCCGCGCCGGCGCGGCCGGAGGATGTCGCAACTCGCCAATGGCGGTACTCGTCAACGGCATCAGGCACGCCCCGGCCAGCAATGCGCCGACCAGCCCCGCCACGGGTTTGAGTCTCGGAAAACGAGTCGGTACCAAATCGATGACCACCAGTGCTGCAAACACAAGAGACATCACGGCCAGCAACGGCAGGCTAACTGCAGGCTTCAACGGCTCGCGCGAGTGCTTTGGCTTTACGCTGTTGCGATACAGCGTACCGTACGTGTTCTCGAAGACTTTCTCGAATTTGTCAGGCACACCCCCCATCCCCATGCGTCCGCCAAGAGCCACCGCAAAGTCGCAGTCTTCCGCGCGGACCCGGCCATTTTCCGAACGCACGTCGCGCAGGATACCACCAGAGGTCCAGCGTCCTGTGACTCCCACCAGCATCGAGGCATTCATCGCATCGTCAATATAAACCACGTCGCCCAATGCCACCTTATCGCGGATCTCGCGGAAAAATTCATCCGCGCCTTCGCGCCGCAACATGTCGGCTCCCGGGCCACCCATACCGGGCCCACCCATACCGGGCCCACCCATGCCGGGCCCACCCATGCCGAAACGCATTCCGCCTCGGAGATTTCCACGGCCAAATCCGAGTCTTCCGCGTTGCTCGCGGTTGTTCGCCCCTTCGGCGCGCTGATCAGGTCCGCTGTTCTCTCGATTCCCTGCATCGGGAGTTCCACCCATGCCGGGACCACCCATGCCAGGACCGCCCATGCCAGGACCGCCCATGCCAGGACCGCCCATGCCAGGACCGCCCTTGCCAGG